>JAHECD010000064.1 GCA_024641945.1 Rubrivivax sp.
CTATGCGGGCATCCGGCCGAAGCTCGGCGGCCCCGACGTGGCTGCGAGCGATTTCGTCATCGAAGGGCCGGCCATGCACGGCGTGCCTGGACTCGTGAACCTGTTCGGGATCGAATCACCTGGCCTCACGGCGTCGCTGGCCATCGCCGACCACGTGGTCGCGCTGTGCGGCCGTTGACGCGGCACCCACAGGCGGCAAAGATTTCAGACGAGGCCGAAAACCCCGGCCAGCGCGCCCAGGGCGATTGGCCACAACGGCGTGCGGCGCGTGCGCAGCATGAACCACACCGTCGCGGCCATCAGCGGCGCGGTGCCCCAGCGCAGGCGCGAGGGCTCGGTCAGGATCCAGCTGGTGGACACCAGCAGCCCGATCGTCACCGGCGCCAGGCCCTGGGTGAAGGCACGCAACGGGCGCGCGTCGCGACGCTGCGCGCCGAACCGCCCGGCCCAAAGAGCGAGCACGGTCGATGGCAGCAGGCTCCCGCCCAGCGTGGCGAGCACACCGGCCAGCCCGCCGACGTTGAATCCGATGACGGCGACGAACAGCACGTTCGGCCCGGGCGCGGCCTGTGCCAGCGCCACCGAGCCGGCGAACTGCGCATCCCCGAGCCAGCCGCGCTCGCCGACGATGAATCGGTGCATGTCGGGCACGGTCGTGATGGCGCCGCCGATGGCCAGCAGCGACAGCAGCGCGAAGTGCGCGAACAGCTGCCACCACGCCGCGGCATCGAATGCCATCGAACCGAACAGGAGGGCGTTCATCGCACGGCTGCCTCCGACCTGCGCTGCGGCGTTCTCGCGCTGGAGCGACCCGGCGCGTTCAAGGCGCCACCACGCCCGGGCGCAGTTTCCACCAGGCCGCGAACCAGGCCGCCGGGCCGACGCCCGCCAGCACCCACACCAGTGGCCAGTGGAGAAAGGCGACCGCCACCACCGTCGTGACGGCGATGGCCACGCAGGTCGACAGGCCCATGCAGTTGGCACGCAAGGCGCCGCTCAGCTTGACCGCGGTGGACAGGATCAATCCCGCGGCCACGACGCTCATGCCGCGCAGCGCGTCGGCGATGAAGGGGTATGCGGTGCCTTGGCGCACGAGCACCGCCAGGAGCAGCACGATGGCCAGCGGTGCCAGCATCAGCCCGGACGTCGCGGCCAGTGCGCCGCGCCAGCCGAATTGCCGGTCGCCGTAGATGAGCGCCATGTTGATGATGTTCGGGCCGGGAAGTACCTGCCCGAGCGACAGCAGTTCGAGGAACTCGACCTTCGTCAGCCAGCGCCGGTTCTCGACCAGTTCGCGCTGAGCGACCGGCAGCACGCCGCCAAAGCCCTGCAGTGCCAGATGGTTGAAGGCGCGGAACAGTTCGCCGGGGGAATCCGGCCGCTCCACGCCGAGCGGCGTCGAGGCGAGGTCAGACATGGGCATTTCCCTTCATGCGCTTCGTGACCCACAGGCTGGTGACGATGCCGGCGAGCACCCATGCCAGACCCACCCAGCTCAATGCGCCGTACCCCGCCGCGGCCACGATGGCGCCACCGCCCGCGGCACCGATGGCCTGCCCGAGGTAGATGGCCGACGAGTTGAGCGCCATCATCGCCGGTGCGAAGGCAGGATTCGCCATCCCGGCCCGCGCCTGTTGGGCCGAGTTGGACGAGAAACATCCCATCGCCCAGGGGACGAGCGCCAGCGCCATCGCCGGCACCGTGTGTGCCAATGGCCAGACGGCCAGCGACACGGCGATCGCGGCGAGCGTGATGGCCACCGACTGCGCCGGCCCCGTGCGGTCGATACGGCGCGAGACCAGCACGTTGCCTGCCAGGCCGAAGGCGCCGAACCAGAAGAAGAGCAGGCTCACTTCGCCCGCACCGGCGCCGAGCACCTGGCGGTAGTACGGCGCGAAGTAGGCAAAGACCGTGAACTGCCCGGCGCCGGACAACGCGGTGACCGCCACGATCGCCATCAGCACCGGGTGCGTGAAGATCGTGCGCCAACTCGAGAGCGACAGCGCTGCCGGCTTCACGCCGTCGGGCATGGCGCGCCACACGGCGCCGGCGGCGGCCAGCGAGATGAGTGCGACGAGCGCGAAGGCCCAGCGCCAGCCGAATGTCTCGCCCACGTAGCTGTGCATCGGCATGCCGATCACCGACGAGACCGACCACCCCAGGAAGACGAACGTGATCGCGCGGCCGCGTTGCGCCGGTGGCGTCATCACGCCGATCGCGGCGGCGGCCTGGGGCGTGAAGACCGCCGCGCCCAGCACGGTGAGTGCCCGTACCGGCACCAGCGATGCATAACCGGGCACCAGCGCCGACAGTGCATGCCCGGCCGCATACCAGACCAGCGACCACGTGAGCAGGCGACGCCTATCGGTGCCACCCACCGCGGCGGCCATGAGCGGAGCGCCGAAGCACATCATCACCGCAGCCACGGTGATCAGTTGCCCGCCCACGGCGACCGAGACGCCGAGCGACCGCACCAGGTCGTTCAGGCAGCCCGCCGTCACCATCACGCCGCAGCCGATGGCGAAGTTGCCCGCCAGCAGCGCCCATTCGGCGCTGCGTGGGGCGGGCTGGTTCACCGCAGCACCTTCAATGCCTCGGGATTGACGACGTTGGTGGGCTGGCCGTTGACGAAATTGACCACGTTCTCGAAGGCCGCCTTGAAGTACAGCTCGTAGCTGTCCTGCTCGACGTAGCCGATGTGCGGCGTGCACACGGCATTTTCCAGGCGCAGCAGCGGGTGACCCTGCAGGATCGGCTCGCTCTCGAACACGTCGACCGCCGCCATGCCCGGGCGGCCACGGTTGAGCGCAGAGACGAGGGCGCCCTCTTGCAGCAGCTCGGCGCGCGAGGTGTTGACGAAGAGCGCCATCGGCTTCATGCGCGACAGGTCTTCCAGCGTGACGATGCCGCGGGTTTCGTCGTTCAGCCGCAGATGCACGCTGACGACGTCGCAGGCCTCGAAGAAGGCAGCCTGGCTCGGCGCCACGGCCAGGTTGTCGGCGCGGGCCTGTTCACGCGTGGATTCGCGGCCCCAGACCATCACGTCCATGCCGAAGGCACGCCCGTAGCCGGCCACCATGCGGCCGATCTTGCCGTAGCCCCACAGCCCCAGCGTCTTGCCCTTGAGCACCATGCCGATGCCGAAGTTGGGTGGCATCGATGCCGACTTCAGTCCGCTCTGTTGCCACGCGCCATGTTTGAGATTGCCGATGTATTGCGGCAGGCGGCGCATGGCCGACATGATGAGGGCCCAGGTCAGCTCCGCCGGGGCGACCGGCGAGCCCACCCCTTCGCTGACGGCGATGCCCAGCCGCGTGCAGGCCTGAAGGTCGATGTGCGACCCGACGCGCCCGGTCTGCGAGATCAGCTTCAGCTTGGGCAGCTTCTCGAGCAGCTGGCGCGGGAACTGGGTGCGCTCGCGGATGAGCACCAGCACGTCCGCGTCGCGCAGGCGAATCGAAAGTTGGCCGACGCCTTTGACCGTATTGGTGAAGACCTTGGCATTCAGGGGTTCCATCAAGGTGGCGCAGTGCAGCTTGCGCACGGCGTCCTGATAGTCGTCGAGGATGATGATGTTCATGGGTGAGCATCATTTTGCCTTGCGGGCTAGCATCCATCGGTTACACCCCGTGAAACCTCAGGAGACTTTCCGATGACGATCTCGATGCACTCCGCCAGCGTGCCGGCCTTCCAGCGCATGTTGGGCAATATGCTTCAGTGGCTGGACAAGGCGCAGGACCATGCCGAGGCGCGCCGCTTCGACCCCAACAACTACCTCGGTCTGCGCCTGGCGCCCGACATGCTCCCGCTGCTCAAGCAGGTGCAGATCGCCAGCGACACGGCCAAGGGCTGCGTGGCACGGCTCGCCGGCATGGAGATTCCCAAGTGGGACGATACCGAGGCCAGCCTGGACGACCTGCGCGCGCGCATCCGCAAGACGCTTGACTTCGTGGCGTCGGTGCCGGCCGCGCAGATCGACGGCTCCGAGGCCCGCGAGGTGGTGATTCCGCTGCGCAATCGCGATCCGTTGCAGTTCACCGGCGAGGCCTACCTGCGGCACTGGGCGCTGCCCAATTTCTATTTCCATGCCACGACGTTGTATGCGCTGCTGCGCCACGCCGGCGTCGAGTTGGGCAAGGGCGACTATCTCGGCGGCAACTGACGCGTACCGGCCGCCTTGGGCCGCCGTGCCGTCAAGGCATCGGATCAGTCCGCGCGCTGGGGCGCCGACCGAGACCGCGCAGGCGGCAGGCTGTCGCAGAACAGAGAGTCCAGGCTCGTCTGCAGGCTGTGCCGCACCGTGGAGGCATCCACGTCGCCCGCGGGCAGCGCCGCGAACAGCGCATCGCGCACCTGATGCAGCGCGGACGGGTCCTCCGCACGGCGGACGTGGTCGCGCAGCCACTCGCCCCGTTCACCGGGCAGGCCGGCGACGGCGAACATGAAATCGTGCTTGAGGTCGACGAAGGCCTGACGAGCGGCCAGTCGGGCGAGCCGGTCTTGTGGCATGCCGGCGCCGGGGTGCGACGGGCCGATCAAGGCAGCATCGGCGCAAAGCCGGAGCGTGGTGACCGCGTCGGAAAGTGCCGGTTCAGGCTCGAGACACGGGACTCGGCCTCGGCCTGGCTGTGCTGGCGCGCGACACAGTCGAAGACGTCCGTGCGCAGGTGCCACAGGTCGCGCAGCGAGCGGGTGCGCTCGATGCGGCCGACGAGCAACTTGGCGTCGACGCCGCGTGTGTCGTGCAGGCATGCGGCGAATTCGGCGCGCACCTCCGGCAGGCGGTTCAGCGGGGGGGCGGCATCCATCGGGGCGGGTGCCATCAGCCAGAAGACCACACGCTCCCAGTGCGTCGCCGGCTTGTGGCGCAGCGACGGTGGTTGAACCTCCAGGCGCGGACGGCTCGAGGCGGCGAAGACCGGTGGACGGGGGGCGAGCGGTAAACGAAGACCCAACATGATTGTGATATCGGACACGCGAACGGCAACTTGAGATGCAGTTTGCTTGGATCAGCGGGTCTGCGATCGGGTAAGGAGCCGGCTACTTCGGTGCCATTTCGTAACCGGGGTGGCCGCCCAGGCGTGGCCTGCGGCGGCTTTCCGCGGTGGTGTGGAGGCGTCGTGTGCCAGCGCTGTTGCCGGCTCGAAGCGCTGCGGCAACAGGTGCGCGCCCGTTACACCGGTCCGTAGAGGGCCTTGCGCTGCGCGGTGTAGTGCCACCACGGCGAGGGTGCGGCACCCTGCATGAAGTCTGTTGCCGCCATGAAGGTGTCGAGCACGCAAGGGTCCTGCCGGCGGCCCGTCTTTTCGCAGAGCGACCGGTACAACACGAACGGATCTCGGTTCTTCAGGTCTTGCGGATGGCGCACGCCGATGAGGCGCAGATCGTCCGCCATCGACGGGCCGATATTCGGCAGTTGCTCCAGCAAGCGGCAATCACCCGGGGTGCTCGCCTTGGGGTTCTTGACCGCCATGGCTACATCAGCATCGTGTTGCGGATCAGCCCGACCGCGATGCCCTCGAGCTCGAAACCGCCGTCGTCCGGCGAGACGAGGATGGTCTCGAAGTCGGGGTTTTCGGGGATCAGTTCGATGTGGGAGCGGGTTCGACGAAGCCGCTTCACCGTGACGTCGTCACCAAGCCGTGCCACCACGATCTGGCCATTCTTGGCCTCGGTGGTCTTCTGCACCGCCAGCAGGTCGCCGTCCATGATGCCGGCATCGCGCATGCTCATGCCGCGTACCTTGAGCAGGTAGTCGGGCTTGCGCGGAAACATCGAGGCCTCGACCACGAAGCTCTGGTCGATGTGCTCCTGCGCCAGGATCGGCGAGCCTGCCGCCACGCGCCCCACCAGCGGCAGCGTGAGTTGCGCAAGGTGCGGAAGGCCCAGGCTGAGCTGGCGTCCGTGCTGGCTGAGGCGGGCCTCGTTGAGCGCACGCAATGTGTCAGACTTGAGCCGAATCCCGCGCGACGTGCCGCCCACGAGTTCGATGACCCCCTTGCGGGCGAGGGCCTGAAGGTGCTCTTCGGCGGCGTTGGCAGAGCGGAAGCCGAGTTCAGCGGCGATCTCGGCACGGGTGGGGGGTGCACCGGTGCGCTCGATCGCACTTTGCACGAGATCCAGGATCTGCTGCTGGCGGTCGGTGAGCTTGGGGCTTTCAATCATGGGCAGCCTGTCGATTTGTCCAGTGACTGTATTTTTATCCAGATAGCGGCACCATGGCAAGCATTCATGCGCACATCGACGGAACGGTCGTGATCCTCGGCACCGGCGGCACCGTCGCCGGCACCGCCGCGGCGGCGGCGGACAACGTCGGGTACAGCGCTGCGCAGTTGGGGGTGGCGCAACTCGTCGGCGCCGTGCGGGCGCTGGCAGGCCTGCCACTCGAGACCGAGCAGGTGGCGCAGATCGACAGCAAGGACATGACACCCGCGCTGTGGCACGAACTCGCCACACGCATCGATGTCCACCGCGCCCGGCCCGGCGTCGCCGGCGTGGTCGTGACCCACGGCACCGATACGCTCGAGGAAACCGCGTATTTCCTGCACCGCGTGCTATCGCCGGGCAAGCCGGTGGTGCTGACCGCGGCGATGCGGCCAGCGACGTCGTTGCAGGCCGATGGCCCGCAGAACCTTTGTGATGCCGTCGCGGTGGCCCGATGGCCGGGTGCCGGCGGGGTGGTCGTGGCGTTCGGCGGCCGCGTCTGGGCAGGCAGCGAACTGCGCAAGGTGCACAGCTACCGCATCGACGCGTTCGGCAGCGGTGACGCCGGCGCGCTGGCGGTGCTGGAGGAAGGGCGCCTGCGGCAGTTTCGGCCCTGGCCCCCATGTGACGGCCTCGGGCTGGCGCAGTTGCCGAAAGACGGCACCTGGCCATGGGTCGAAGTCGTCACCAGCCATGCCGGCGCGGGCGGGCGGGGCGTGGAGGCGCTCGTGGGCGCCGGCGTCCGAGGCCTCGTCGTGGCCACGACAGGCAACGGCACCATCCACGCCGGGTTGATCGCCGGGCTCGAACGGGCTCGGGCGTCGGGCGTCCATGTTCTGCGCGCCTCTCGCTGCGCATTCGACGGCATCGTGGGCGGCACTGCCGATGGCTGGCCAGATGCCGGTGGCCTCACGCCGGCACAGGCCCGTATCGAGTTGAGCCTTCGGCTGCTCGGCGCGACGGGATAGTCCTTCGATCCGGGCGGGTGATCGTCCGCATTTGGTCCACGCGGGCCGCGGCGGCATACTCGCGCCCGCCGAAGATGCCCAGACGCCCTTGACCGCCCCGACCACCACCTCCAACGACCGCCACGAAGCGATTGCGCAGGCGCTGGCCCGCGTGGCACTGGGCGACCGTGCGGCATTTGCCACGCTTTATGCGGCCACCCGCGCGCATCTCTTCGGCGTGATCCTGCGTATCAATGCAGACCGATCACAAGCCGAGGATGTCTTGCAGGAAGTCTTTGTCAACGTCTGGCGATCCGCCGACGGTTTCGATCCCGCCCGCAGCCAGCCGCTGACCTGGTTGACGAGCGTGGCGCGCAACCGCGCGATCGACAGCCTGCGCCGTCGCAAGACCGAGGTCTCCACGGTCAGCACGAGCGTGGCCCGCGACGACGGCCAGGATGACGACGACCTGCTGGCGCGCATGCCGAGCGGCGATGCCGGCCCGCTCGAACTGCTGCAGCAGGCAGCACAGGCGCAGGCGATCACGCACTGCCTGCAACAGTTGTCTGCCGAGCAGCAGCAATGTGTGGCGCTGGCGTTCTACCAAGGCCTGTCGCACGGCGAGGTGGCCGAGCACTTGGCGCAACCGCTGGGCACGGTCAAGAGCTGGGTGCGGCGTGCATTGCTGGCGCTGAAGGATTGCCTGGCCCGCGCGGCCCAAGGCGCGTCGAGCCAGACGCAACCGACGGCACGGAGGCCCTGAGCATGGACTACAGCCGTCCCGACCGCGCCGACCGTCTTGCCGCCGAGTACGTGCTGGGCACGTTGCAGGGTCCCGCCCGGCGCCGCTTCGAGGCGCTGCTGTCGGCGCATCCGGCGCTGCGCCAGGCGGTGGCGCAGTGGCAGGCGCGGCTCGTGCCCCTGGCCGACAGCGTGGCGGCCGTCGAGCCACCGGATCGGGTCTGGCAGGCGGTCGAAACGCGCCTGTTTGGCGCCGCAGCGGCTGCGCCGGTCTCTGCGCCGTGGTGGCAGCGTCTGGCGGTCTGGCGCGGTTTCAGCGCGCTGGCCAGCGCGGCGGTGATTGCGCTGCTGGTGGTGTCGAGCCAGGCGCCGGCGCCGCAGGCCCCGATCATCGTCGTGCTCGGCTCCAACCCCGAGGCAGCGCAGGCGCTGAATGCGAGCTTCGTCGCCAGCGTGAGCGGCGACGGACGTGCACTGGTGCTGCGGCCGCTCAACGAGCTGTCGATATCACCGGGCCGCGCGCTTGAACTGTGGGCTGTGCCGGCGACCGGTGCGCCGCGGTCGCTCGGTCTCGTGCAGAGCGCCGGGGCCACCACGCTGATGCGCACGCAACTGCTGCGCGATACGGCGGCCTTCGCCGTCAGCGTCGAGCCGGCGGGCGGATCGCCGACGGGCGCGCCCACCGGGCCGATCGTCTCGGTCGGCAAGCTGCAGAGCTGAACCCACGCGGTCTGCGGGTGCCGCGCCGTCTGGCGTGACCGAATGGTTTTTTTTCATACCGTCGCATCCACTTCGCGACAGGCTGCGTAAAGGGCTGCAGGTGCCGGTGTTCGGCATCGAATCCCGGCCCGCTAGCGCGGGACGCCCCTTGCCCCGAAGGAGACCCGACATGAAAAACCGTTCACGCACCGGCCGACTGGCCCTTGTTCCGCTGGCGCTGGCCATGATGGCTGGCGGCGCGATGGCCTCCAGCCACCGCGAGGCCCCGTTCATCACCACCGTGCCCAAGGTCGACGCCACCGACTTCTACATGTTCAACAGCTACGAGGCCGGCCGCGCGGATTACGTGACCGTCATCGCCAACTACCTGCCGCTGCAGGACGCCTACGGCGGCCCGAACTACTTTGCGCTCGACCCGAACGCGTTGTACGAAATCCACATCGACAACAACGGCGACGCCAAGGAAGACCTGACGTTCCAGTTCCGCTTCAAGAACACACTGGCCGCCAACGGCGCCGGCGTGAGCCTGAACATCGGCGGCAAGTCGGTCGGCATCCCGCTGATCCAGGCGGGCGCCGTCTCGATGGTCAACGACCCGAGCCTGCAGGTGCACGAGACGTTCGACATCACCGTCGTGCGCGGCGACCGCCGCACCGGTGGTGGCAAGGCCGTCACGAATGCCGCGAATGGCAGCACGACCTTCGACAAGCCGGTGGACAACATCGGCAAGAAGACGATCGCCGACTACGCCGGCTACGCCGCCAAGCATGTCTACAACGTCAACATTCCCGGCTGCAGCATGCCGGGCAAGGTGTTCGTGGGCCAGCGGCAGGACCCGTTCGCGGTGAACCTCGGCACGATCTTCGACCTCGTGAATGCACCGGTGGCGGTCATCACCGATCCGACGCTGATCGGCGCCGCGCCCAACACGCTGGCGGACAAGAACGTGACCACGCTGTCGATGGAAGTGCACAAGAGTTGCCTGACGAACGGTGACGACGTGATCGGTGGCTGGACCACCGCCAGCATGCGCCAGGCGCGCCTGCTCAACCCGTCGCCGGCTTCGGGCCACCAGGCGAGCGAGAAGGCCGGCGGCGCCTGGGTGCAGGTGTCGCGCCTGGGCATGCCGCTGGTCAACGAGGTCGTCATCGGACTGAAGGACAAGGACAAGTTCAATGCGTCCAAGCCCTCGGGTGACGGCCAGTTCATCGACTATGTGACGAACCCGACACTGCCCGCGCTGCTCGAGATCGCGCTCGCACTGCCGAACACCGCGCCGACGAACTTCCCGCGCAACGACCTGGTCACGACCTTCCTCACCGGCATCAAGGGCGTGAACCAGCCGAAGAACGTGACGCCGTCGGAAATGCTGCGCCTGAACACGGCGATCCCGCCGGTGGCATTTGCGCAGCAGAACCGCCTGGGCATCGTCGGCAACATCCTCGCCGGGGGCATGGACAACGCCGGGTTCCCGAACGGCCGCCGACCGAAGGACGATGTCGTCGACATCTCGCTGGTCGCGGTGATGGGCGGGTTGTGCATGGCCAACGGCAATGCGGACGCGCTCGGCTTCGGCGCGGCCTGCAAACCGTCGGCCGTGCCGCTGGGCGCGACGTCGTTCAAGCTGCACGACGCGGTCGACCAGGCCGTGGTGCCGCTTCTGGCCGGTTTCCCGTACCTGAACACCCCGATTCCGGGCACGAAGTGAAGGAGGCTGCCATGACCATCGATATCAAGCTCCTTGCACGCCGGGCGGCGCATGCCGCCGCGGCACTGGCCCTGGCTGGCGGCCTGGCCGCCTGCGGCGGCGGCGGCGATGCCACATCGGCGACCGATGCCTGGAACACGGTGCCCGCCAGCGCGTTGGCATCGCCCGAGGCGTTCAGCAGGTTCACGGCATCGCTCGCGCCAGACGATCACGGCGACCCGATGAACGTCGACAACGTGACGCCGCCGGTCTCCGAGACCGACGCGCCGATCGCTGCGGGCTGACCGCCCGACGGCCGAGGCAAAGCCATGATGAAAAAGGCGCTTGCTCGGGGACTCGCCTTGTGGCTGGCGGGCGTGGCCACGGTGCTGAACGCGGCACCGTTCACGCCCGCCAGCGACAGCGAGGTGGTCGAGCGGCTGCCTGCGCGGCTGGACAGCGCCGCACGCGCTCAGCGTGCGGCGCTCCTGCGCGCGCCGAACCAACTGCCGTTGGCGCTGGCCACGGCACGCGCTGCGATCGACCGCGCGCGCCGTCACGGCGATCCACGCGAACTCGGCGTGGCGCAGGCCGCGCTGTCGCCCTGGTGGGCACAGCCGGACCCGCCTCCCGCGGTGCGCCTGATGCGTGCCACGGTGCGCCAGAGCCAACATCAATTCGACGCTGCATTGGCGGATCTTGCCGCCGCGGCCTATGACCGAGACGACACCACGCTCGCCGTGCGTGCGCAGGCCACGCTCACCCGCATGGCGGTGCTGCAGGTGACGGGGCGTCTCGACGAAGCGGCCACCGCATGCAACGATCTGGCCGGCGCGCGGTTTGCGCCGCTTGGCGTCGGCGTCGTGGTCACGGCGCGCGCCTGCGCAGCCGAACTTCGCAGCCTGCGTGGCCAGGCCCCTGCGGCAAGTGCCGATCTGGCGGCGCTCGCGCGCCAGGCACCCGCCGACCCCTGGCTCGCGCTCGTGCGGGCCGAACTGGCCGAGCGCCTCGGCGACGATGCCGTCGCCGAAGCCAACTACCGCAGGGCCGCCGCCAGCGAAGGCGACCTGTACGCCGTCGCGGCCTATGCCGACTGGCTGCTGGATCGCAACCGCGCCGCCGACGTGCTCGCGCTGCTGAGCCGGGCCGACACCGAAGCCGACGCCTTGCTGTTGCGTCGTGCGCTGGCGCTCAAACGACTGAACGACCCGCGCGCCGTGGCCGATACCGGCGTTCTCAAGGCCCGCTTCGAGGCGGCCCGTTTGCGCGGCGAGGCTTACCACCAGCGCGAGGAGGCACGTGTGGCTCTCGAGCTCGAAGGCGACGCTGCGCGTGCGCTCGAGTTGGCGCGTATCAACTGGGCGCACCAGAAGGAACCGGCCGACGCCGTGTTGCTTTGGCGCGCGGCCCGCACGGCCGGCCGGTCGTCACTCGCCGTTGACGAACTGCAAGCGCTGCGCAGTGCCGGGTGGGTGGATGTGCGCCTGAACGACATGCCTGCGGCCGCGTCGTCGACGAAGGCGGCCAGGACGGCCCAGGCAGGCGAAGGAGCTCGCACGTGAACCTGACCCGTCTCCTGCGCGCGACACGCGCTCTGGTGCTGATGCTGGCTGCCGGCTTTGCCGGGATGGCCTCCGCCCACAAATCGAGTGATGCCTACCTGACCTTGCAGGTCGACGGCACCACGATCGAGCAGCGGTTCGACATCGCCTTGCGCGACATCGACCGCGATATCAACCTGGATGCGGACAACGACGGGCAGCTGACGTGGGGCGAAGTACGCCGCCGATGGCCCGACATGGTGCAACTGGCGGTGAGTGGCGTGCGGGTGTCCGCCGACGGTCAGGCCTGTATCGAGAGTGGCAACGGAGCCGAGCAACTCGACGAGCACAGCGACGGGCGGTACGCCGTGCTGCGCCGCACGCTGCGTTGCGGCGCACCCGTGCAGACACTCGACATCGACTACACGCTGTTTGTCGGCAGCGACGCCACGCACCGAGGCATCGTGCGCATCGCGGGCGCATCCGCGGCCGATCGCACGGCCGTGCTGACGCCTGGCGCGGGCACGGTGCATTTCGCGATTCGTCCCGATGCGGGCGCGCATGGCCGATCGTTCCTCGGTTTCGTCGTCGAAGGCATGCACCACATCGCTTCCGGCCTGGACCATGTGCTCTTTCTGGTCACGTTGCTGATGGTCGCCGTGTGGCGGCGCGACGGTGCCGGATGGGTGCCGCGCGACAGCGCCGCATCGGCTTGGCGAGAGACGCTGCGCCTGGTGACCGCGTTCACGGTGGCGCATTCGGTGACGCTCGGGCTGGCTGCATCCGGCGTGCTCGCGCCGCCGTCGCGCTGGGTGGAGTCGATCATCGCCGCGAGCGTGCTGGTAGCGGCGTTGGACAACCTCAGGCCGTTCATCGGCGGACCACGCTGGATCATGGTGGCACTGTTCGGTCTGGCGCACGGCTTCGGCTTCGCGGGGCCGCTGCAGGCCCTGGGTCTGCAGCAGGGGCAGCTGGCATTGCCGCTGCTCGGATTCAACCTCGGTGTCGAACTGGGGCAGCTCGTCGTCGTGGCGCTGCTGCTGCCACTGGCCTGTGCGCTGCGGGATGCCCCCGTCTACCGGTTCGGCGTGGTGCGCGGCGGGTCGGCCGCGATCGCCGGCGTGGCTGCGGTGTGGATGGTGGAACGCGGCTTTGCACTCAACGTCTGGCCGTGACATCCACACGACCGGGTCGGCATCCGGCATCGCGCTGGCCGCGTACATGCACCAGGGGTGACGCCCCGATCTTGATCACCTCCACAGGAGAACCCACGATGTCCCCGCGATTCATTCCTGCCATCTCGACTTCGGGCGCCATGCCGGCCATGAAAGGCCTCGACTGACGACCGACGAGTGAGCACCAGGCCCGGCGCCTGCTCCCTCGAAAGGTGAGGCGCCGGGTTGAGGACCTAGCTGCGCCGGGTGCGACGCGAAAGTCCGACAACGGCCAGGCCGGCGGCCAACAGCCACGCGGTCGCAGGTTCCGGAACGGTGGCAACGATCACGCCGCTTTCGCTGTAGTTGTCGAATGCCGTGGACGACGGGTCGTAGGTCAGGAACGACAGCCCGAACCCGGTGTAGCCCGACAGCGTGCCGGTGCCACCCTCGACGGCGTAGTCCAGCGCCAACTGCCCGCCGGTCGCGAGCGTGCGGGCTGGGTCGCTGAAGCCCCCGCTGATGCTGCCGAACAGCGACCCCGACAGGTCGGAGGCGTCGGTGAGTTCGAAATGCCCGCTCAGAAGGTTGCTGGCGGCGTCATAGGCGAACGTGACTACCGAGGCGAACGACCAGGGGTTTGCCACCGGCGACGCCGGGTCGGAGAACTCCGTGATGGACCCGACCCATCCACCCGTGCCCGCGGTGTCGTCGAAGACGACGACGTTGCCCGCGCCGTCGAAGGGCAGCGACGCAGGCAAGGGCCGGGCCGCGGCGTGTGCCGCCCCGGCAGACAGGGCGATGGCGCCGACCGTGGCGGTGAGACCGTCACGCAAACGGGCGTTTTTTCGTGGCATGGCAATGGCTCCTTGAAAAGGTTGAAGGAACCGTGCCATACGTCACGGGCGCCCGGTTGGATGCACGGGGCACCGCCGGGCGACCTGGGGTCGACCCCGACCGATGGCCTCAGGCGACGCTGAGCTTGACGTCGACGTTGCCGCGTGTGGCGTTCGAGTAGGGGCAGACCTCGTGGGCCGTCGCGACGAGCGACTCGACTGCCGCCCGGTCCATGCCGGGCACCGTGACGGCCATGGCCACGGCGATGCCGAACGCACCCGGCTTGCCGGTCAGCGGGCCGATGCTCACGTCGGCCTTGATCGAGACATCGGCGGGCAGCGAAATCTTCTGGCGCGCGGCGACGGCCTTCATCGCGCCGATGAAGCAGGCCGAGTAGCCGGCGGCAAAGAGCTGCTCGGGATTCGTGCCGGGGCCATTGTCGCCACCGAGTTCCTTCGGGGTGGACAACTGCAGGCGGATCTTGCCGTCCGACGATTCGGTGGTGCCGGTGCGGCCACCGGTGGATGTGGCGTGGGCGGTGTAGGCGGCGGTATCGATGGCCATGTAAACAATCTCCTTCAGGGGGCGTGAAGCGCGGTCAGGCCGCGCGGGGGGTGGATGGGGTGAGTTGCCGGCGAAGGTCCGTCAGGCGGGACGTGAGCAACGCCAGTTCGGCCAGGTCGCATCCGGCAGAGCAGGCGATGGCCGCCGGCACGCCGACGGCCTTCTTCTTGAGCGCGCGACCGGCGCGGGTGAGCCGCAGCAGCACGCGGCGTTCATCGGCGCTGTCGCGCAGCCGCTGCACCAGGCCCGCGGATTCGAGACGCTTGAGCAACGGGGTGAGGGTGCCGGAATCCAGCGTCAGGCGCTCGCCGAGACGAGAGACGGTGACGCCGTCGGACTCCCATAGAACCAGCATCGCCAGGTATTGCGGGTACGTCAGGCCCAGCGGGTCGAGCAGCGGCTTGTAGAGCTTGGTCATCGCCAGCGACGAGGAATACAGCGCAAAGCACAGCTGATGGTCGAGACGCAGCCAGCGATCGTCGGGCTGGGGAGTCGTACGTTCAACCATGAAGAGAAGGATAGTGCACAATTGAATTGTAAACAATGCAAAAGCCGATTGGCCACGACCACGATGTGGTCGCGACCACGCCGTGCCATCGAAGGGATTCGTGACATCGCTTCACACAGCTTTACGGCCCGACAACGTCCAGCGGTGAACGCCCAGCTGCAAGGGGGCGTTGTGGTGGGGCCGTCGCCGCGGATCAAGCGGTGACGGCGCCCTCAACCAAGGAGTCGTGCACATGAAGACCCGAGTTCCCGTGATCGCCGTTCTGGCCCTGGCAGGCGCACTGTCCGCCGGTACTGCAAGCGCCCAACGCCATGACGACATCCAATGGTCCGTCACCATCGGCAGCCCGTCGGTCGTGCCGGCATACCCGCGTGACCCCGGGTACCGACCAGCCCCCACGGTGCTTCCCGCGCCGAGAGCGGTCTACGTGCCGGCGCCCGTGCGCGTCGGGTACCGCCAGCCCACCCGCTGGGATGTGGACGGCGACGGCATACCCAACCGCGTCGACCGCGTCTACAACCCGGCGTGGGACGTCGACGGTGATGGCATCCCGAACTGGCGCGACCGCGACAACCGCCGCGCGGGCGGCCCTGCATACCGTGACCACCGCGACGCCGATCGCGACGGGATTCCGGACCGCGTCGACCGCGTCTACAACCCGGCGTGGGACCGTGACGGCGACGGGATCCCCAATCGCCGCGATGGACGGCCCGACGTGCCGCAGCGGGGCTACGGCCGGTAGACGCGGGGCCCGGCGGTCAATTGGCCGCGGCCTGAAGCGCCTCGAGTTGTTCGTGGAGCGCAAGCCAGCGCTCCTCGAGCATGGCGGTCTCGGCCGCCACATGGTTCAGGCTGCGACCGTGTTCGGCGATCGCCGCGGGGTCCAGCGAGCCTGACGCCAGCGCGGTCTCTGAGGCCGCGCGCTCCTTGCCCAGCACGACCAGCCGCGCGTCGATGCGCGCGATTTCGTTGCGCAGTGGGCGTGTGACGTCGGCCAACTTGCTGCGTTGCGCGGCCTTGGCCTTGCGATCGTCGCGTGAACCACCCGCCGGTGCGGGTGGTGCCGGCTTGGCCTGTTTCGCCGGCGCGGGCGCCTCGGGCGAGGGCACGGGTGCCGGCGGTGCCAGGGCCACGCCCGTATTCGCTCCGCGAACGGCCGCACGGCTCAGTTCGAGCAGCCAGCGCTGGTAGTCGTCGAGGTCGCCGTCGAAAGGCTCGACCCCGCCGTGCGTGACGAGCCAGAACTCGTCGCAGGTCTCGCGCAGCAGCGCGCGGTCGTGGCTGACGAGCATGACCGTGCCTTCGAACTCGTTCAGCGCGATCGACAGCGCCTCGCGTGTATTCAGGTCGAGGTGGTTGGTCGGCTCGTCCATCAACAGCAGGTTGGGGCGCTGCCAGACGATGGTGGCGAGCACGAGGCGCGCACGCTCGCCGCCCGACAGCGTGCCCACGCGCTGTTGCACCATGTCGCCCTCGAAGCGGAACTGCCCGAGAAAGTTGCGCAGGGCCTGCTCGCGCGTGTCGCTGCCCGGCGGTGCGTTCTCGCGCGCCATGCGCACCATGCGTTGCATCGGTGTGTCGTCCTCGTTGAGCAGGTCCATCTCCTGCTGCGCGAAGTAGCCGATGGCCAGGCCCTTGCCTTCCGTCACGGTGCCGCCCAGCGATGGCAGCATGCGTGCGATGGTCTTCACCAAGGTCGACTTGCCCTGGCCGTTGGCGCCGAGGATGCCGATGCGCTGGCCCGCCATCACGGTGCGGTTGACGTTCTTCACGATGACCGTGCTGCCGTATCCGCAGACCATGTCGCGCATCGCGAGCATCGGGTTCGGCAGGCTCGCGGGTTCGCGGAACTCGAATGCGAAGTCGCTCGCGGTGAGCACCGGCGCGAGCTTTTCCATCCGTGCGAGCGCCTTCACGCGGCTCTGGGCCTGCTTGGCCTTGCTGGCCTTGGCCTTGAAGCGGTCGATGAAGCGCTGCAGGTGCGCGATGCGTTCCTGTTGCTTGCCGAATGCGGCGGCGGCCTGTGTCATGCGTTCGGCGCGCATCGCCTCGAAGGCGGTGTAGTTGCCGGTGTAACGCGTGACCTGCGCCTCGTCGAGATGCAGCGTCACCTTCGTGATGGCGTCGAGGAATTCGCGGTCGTGGCTGATGACGAGCATCGTGCCCTGGTAGCGCTGCAACCATGCTTCGAGCCAGACGAGGGCGTCGAGGTCCAGGTGGTTCGTCGGCTCGTCGAGCAGCAGCAGGTCGGCCGGGCACATCAGCGCGCGTGCGAGCTGCAGCCGCATGCGCCAGCCGCCGGAGAAGCTGTTCACGGGGGCGTCGAGCTGCTCGTTCTTGAAGCCCAAGCCGAGCAGCAACGCCTGCGCGCGGGCACGGGCGTCGAAGGCGCCTGCCTCGTCGAGCGCCATGTGCGCCTCGGCCATCGCGTGGCCGTCGTCGTCGGCCTCGGCGGCCAAGAGCGCCTCCTGCGCACGCTGCAGCGGGATGTCGCCCTGCAGCACGAACTCGGTGGCGCCGTCGCTGGTTTCGGGCATCGACTGCGCCACCTCGCCGAGCTGCCATCGCGGCGGGATCTCGACGTCGCCGGCATCGGGCTGCAGCCGGCCGGCGAGCAACGCGAACAGGCTCGACTTGCCGGCGCCGTTGCGGCCGACGAGACCGGCCTTGTCGCCCGGGTTGATGGTGACGTTGGCGCCTTGCAGCACGATCTTCGTGCCGCGCCGCAGCGTGAGGTTGCGTACGGTGATCACGGGGTCAGGGATTCTCGGGTCAGCAGCAGCACCGGGTCGTCGCCGGCACTGGTGGGCAGCCACACGGGCTGCAGTTTCGGGAAGGCGGCTTCGAAATGGCCGCGCTCGTGGCCGATCTCCAGCACGAGCGCGGCGTCGTCGTTCAGATGTGCCGGGGCATCACGCAGCAGCCCGCGCACGAAGTCCATGCCGTCGGCGCCACCATCGAGCGCGATCGCCGGCTCGGCGCGGTATTCGGGCGGTAGTGCGGCCATCGATTCGCGGTTGACGTACGGCGGGTTGCACAGGATCAGGTCGTAGCGGCCGGGCGCCGCGCCGAGGCCGTCGCCCTGCAGCAGCCGGATGCGACCGGCCAGCGTATGCCGCTCGACGTTGATGAGGGCCACGGCGAGTGCCTCGGCACTCAGATCGGCCGCGTCGACCCGTGCATCGGGCCAGGCCATGGCGGCCAGCACCGCCAGGCTGCCGTTGCCGGTACACAGGTCGAGCACGTTGCCGACGGGTGCCCGCAGCCAGGCGTCGAGCGTGCCGTCAGCGATGACCTCGGCGATCAGCGACCGAGGCACGATCACGCGCTCGTCGACGAAAAAAGGGACACCCTGCAGCCACGCTTCGCCGGTGAGGTAGGCCGCGGGGCGGCGAGTCGCGATGCGTTCATGCACCAGTGCGTCGACGTTTGCGAGTTCGCTTTCGGAGAGATCGCGATCGGCCACGCCGTCGAGGTCGTCCAGCGGCAGGCCCAGGCGCCAGAGCACGAGCCACGCGGCTTCGTCGAAGGCATTCGTCGTGCCGTGCCCAAACGAAACGCCCGCCTGATCGAGGCGGGCGCTGCTGCGCTCGACGGCGTCGATCAGCTTCATCGCAGCAGGCCTTCCAGCGTGCGCCGGTAGATATTCTTCAGCGACTCGATGCTCGCCACGTCGACACGCTCGTCGACCTTGTGGATCGTGGCATTGATGGGCCCGAACTCGACGACCTGCGGGCAGATGCGCTTGATGAAGCGGCCGTCGGACGTGCCGCCGGTGGTCGACAGTTCGGGCTGCAGCCCGCATTCCGCCTCGATGCCGGCGCTCAGGGCCTGGCTCAGCGTGCCCGGCGGCGTGAGGAAGGTCTCGCCGCCGAGGGTCCATGCCAGGCCGTATTCGAGGCCGTGGCGATCGAGCAGTTCGTGCACGCGCGCCTTCAGCCCTTCGGCGGTGGACTCGGTGGAAAAGCGGAAATTGAAATCGACGATCAGGTCACCCGGAATCACGTTGCCCACGCCGGTGCCGCCGTGAATGTTGCTGACCTGCCAGGTGGTGGGCGGAAAGAACGCGTTTCCGCGGTCCCATTCGGTGGCCGCGAGCGCGGCGAGTGCCGGCGCAAAGTCATGGATCGGATTGCGTGCCAGATGCGGATACGCGACGTGGCCCTGCACACCGCGCACCGTGAGGCGACCGGTCAACGAGCCGCGGCGGCCGTTCTTGATCATGTCGCCCAGGCGCTCCACCGACGTGGGTTCGCCGACGATGCACGCATCGAGCCGCTCGCCACGCGACTCGAAGGCCTCGACGATGCGCACGGTGCCGTCGATCGACGGGCCTTCCTCGTCACTCGTCAGCAGGAAGTGGATGCTGCCGGCGTGCGCCGGGTGCGCAGCGACGAATTCCTCCGACGCGACCACCATCGCGGCGATCGATGTCTTCATGTCGGCGGCGCCGCGGCCATAGAGATGCCCGTCGCGGTGCGAAGGCACGAAAGGGTCGCTGCCCCAGCGCTCGAGCGGGCCGGGCGGGACGACGTCGGTGTGGCCGGCAAACGCAAACGCCGGGCCGGCACGCGGGCCACGCCGCCGGGCCACGAGGTTGGTGACGCGGCCGTCGTCGGGCCCGGCGTCGAGCCATTCGCATTCGAAGCCGATTCGGCGGAGCCGCTCGGCCAGCATCGCCTGGCAGCCGCCGTCGGCGGGTGTCACCGAGGCCCGGGCGATCAGCGCTTCCGCCAGGCGCAGCGCCTCGGTCACGCGCCCATCCTCGGCGCGGTGCATTGCGCTGCGCCCGCCGCGTCGTGCCTCGTCATGCCTTGACCCACGGCGGGGGAGGCGCCGTCTTGCGCAGGTCGTCGGGGCGCACCTCGAGGGTGATCTCGGTGAAGGTGGCCATCTCGCTGTCGGGGGCCTCTTCCTTCTTCGGTGCTTCGCGCGACTGCGGCTCCATGTCGTTCTGCAGGCGCCACATCAGGTTGGTCGGCGAGTCCGCCTGCGCCAGGGCTTCGTCACGAGCGACCTGCCCGTCGTTGATCATGCGCGCGAGATCCTGTTCGAAGGTTTGCGATCCCTCGGCCATGGAATTCTCCATCGCCTCTTTCACGCCGCCGAAGTCGCCCGCGGCGATGAGCTCCGCCGTCAACTTGGTGTTGATGAGCACCTCGACCGCAGGAACCCGGCCGCCCGTCAGCGCACGCAGCAGGCGCTGCGAGATGACGGCGCGCAGCGCCGCAGACAGGTCGGACAGCAACGCGGGGCGCGACTCGGGCGTGTAGAAGCTCAGGATCCGGCCGAGCGCGTGGTAGCTGTTGTTGCCGTGCAGCGTGGCCACCACGAGGTGGCCCGACAGCGCATACGAAATGGCCGACGTCATGGTCTCGCGGTCGCGGATCTCGCCGATGAGGATGCAGTCCGGCGCCTGGCGCAAGGCATTCTTCAGCGCGACCTGGAGCGACGTCGTGTCGCGCCCGACCTCGCGCTGGTTGACCACCGACTTCTTGTTCGCAAAGAGGAACTCGATCGGGTCTTCGATCGTGAGGATGTGGCCGGTGGACTGCTGGTTGCGCCACTCGAGCATCGACGCCAGCGTGGTGCTCTTGCCGGTACCGGTGGCGCCCACCATCAGGATCAGGCCGCGCTTTTCGAGGATGAGCGTGGCCAGGCATTCCGGTACGCCGAGCGTGTCGAGCGCCGGGATCACGGTCGGGATGCAGCGGAAGACCGCCGCGACCGACCCGCGCTGGCGAAAGGCCGACAAGCGGTAGCTGCCGACCTTGGCGATGCCGATGCCGACATTGAGCTCGCCCGTGTCGTCCAGTTCTTCGAGCTGGCGCGGCGTGAGCAACTCCGACAGCAACTGGCGCACCTGGTCCGGCGTCAGCAACTGGTCGCTCAACTGCAGGATCTGCCCGTGGATCTTGATGAGGATCGGCGTATTCGCCGACAGATACACGTCGGACGCACTCTTCTCCGCCATCAGGCGGAGCACCTTTTCCATGTTGCCACCGGACATGCCAGGCTCCTCAGTTGCGCAAGGGCAAACCGCCGATCATGCCCTCAGCAGGTCGTTGATGCTGGTCTTTGCGCGGGTCTGCGCATCCACCTTTTTCACGATCACTGCGCAATAAAGGCTGTACTTGCCATCGGCCGACGGCAGATTGCCGCTGACGACGACCGATCCGGCCGGGATGCGGCCGTAGCTGACCTCTCCCGTGGCGCGGTCGTAGATCTTCGTGCTCTGGCCGATGTACACGCCCATGCTGATGACCGAGTTCTCCTCGACGATCACGCCTTCCACGACCTCGGAGCGCGCGCCGATGAAGCAGTTGTCCTCGATGATCGTGGGGTTCGCCTGCAGCGGCTCGAGCACGCCGCCGATGCCGACGCCGCCCGACAGGTGCACGTTCTTGCCGATCTGCGCGCACGACCCGACGGTGGCCCACGTGTCGACCATCGTGTTCTCGTCGACATAGGCGCCGATATTCACGTAGCTGGGCATCAGCACCGCGCCCTTGGCGATATAGCTGCCGCGCCGCGCGACGGCCGGCGGCACCACGCGCACGCCGGTGGCGCGCATCTTCTCCTCGTCGAGATGCGAGAACTTGGTCTGCACCTTGTCGAAGAATTCCAGGTCGCCCGCGCGCATGACCTTGTTGTCGTTCAGGCGGAAGCTCAGCAGCACGGCCTTCTTGACCCATTGATTCACGGTCCACTGGCCGACGCCCTGGCGCTCGGCCACGCGGATGCGGCCGGCATTGAGGTCGGCGATCACCTCGTCAACGGCACGGGCCACTTCGGGTGCGTTGACGGCCGTGATCTGGGCGCGGTTGTCCCAGGCGAGGTCGATGATGGACTGGTGCTGAGAAAGGGTCATGGGAGGCTTCTGGTGTAGGAGACGATGCGTTCGGCGGCCTCGACACATTCGTCGGTGCCGGCCACGAGGGCCAGACGAATGCGGCCGGCGCCAGGGTTGATGCCGTGGGCGGGCCGGGCGAGCAGGCTGCCTGGCAGGACGGCGACATTGTATTGAGCGAGCAGGCCGAGGGCATAGGCCACGTCGTCCCCGCCCGGCACGGCAGCCCAGAGGTAGAAACCGGCGTCGGGCAGGCGAACGTCGAGCACGTCGGCCAGCAAGGGCGTGACGCGGGTGAATTTCTCGCGGTACAGGTTGCGGTTGGCGACCACGTGCGCCTCGTCGTTCCAGGCCGCGATGCTGGCGCGCTGGATGGTCTGGCTCATCGCGCTGCCGTGGTACGTGCGGTAGAGCAGGAACTGTTTGACGATGTCGACATCGCCTGCGACAAAGCCCGATCGCATGCCCGGCACGTTGCTGCGCTTGGACAGGCTGGTGAGCGCGATCAGGCGCGGGAACCCGTTGCGTCCGAGGGCCTGGGCCGCCTCCAGGCCGCCGAGCGGCGCCTCGTCGCGGAAGTAGATTTCGGAATAACACTCGTCGCTCGCGATCACGAATCCGTGGCGGTCGCTCAACTCGAAGAGCTTCTTCCACTCCGGCAGCGGCATCACCGCGCCGGTCGGGTTGCCAGGCGAACAGACGTAGACCAGCTGCGTGCGCGACCAGGTGGCGTCGTCGATGTCCTCCCAACGGGCCGCGAAATTTCGCGCCGGGTCGCTGTTGGCAAACGCGGTCTGCGCGCCGCCGAGCAGCGCGGCCCCTTCGTAGATCTGATAGAACGGATTCGGGCAGACGACGGTGGCGCCCGGTTTCGCCGGGTCGATCACGGTCTGGGCCAGCGCAAACAGCGCCTCGCGTGTGCCGTTCACCGGCAACACCTGCGTGGCGGGGTCGACCGTCACGCCGTAGCGGCGCTGCAGCCAGCCGGCGCAGGCCTCGCGCAGCGCCGGCTCGCCGGCAGTGGCCGGGTAGCTGGACAGGCCGGGCAGACCTGCGATCAGCGCCTCTTCGATGAGCCGCGGCGTCGGGTGGCGCGGCTCCCCGATGCCCAGACTGATGGGGGCGTGGTCGGGGGACGGCGTGACCCCGCGCGTGAGTTCGCGCAGGCGCTCGAAAGGGTACGGGTGCAGGCGCTTCAGCAGCGGATTCATTCGCTGATTATCGGGCGGGTCCGCAGGGGGTCGCGCGGGATCGATGGCCGCTGTGGCCGTGAATGCGGCACCGGCAACGCCGCGCGGCAGCTGCCGATACGCGCCGGATTCCGGCGCGTATCAGCCCGGGGCGTTGGCCGTGGCGGGCCGTGCGTAACGCCGCGCCAGCGCGGCGCGGCGCTTGGGATCGACATTCACGCGGTCGAGATCACCACGCACCGTGGGCAGTGCGAGCAGGCGCGCGTCCATCACGCGGAACCACAGCCATGGCACGTACGCGACGAGGAACATGCCGAAATAGCCGCTCGGCAGTTGGGGCAGGTCCTCGAAGTGGCGCAGGGACTGGTAGCGCCGCGACGGGTGCGCATGGTGATCCGAATGGCGTTGCAGGTGGAACAGCGCGAGGTTCGTCACGAGATGGTTGGTGTTCCAGGAGTGGTGCGGCTGCGGCGCCTCATAGCGGCCATTGCCGAGCCGCTGACGCAGCAGCCCGTAGTGCTCGACGTAGTTGGCCGAGGTGAGCTGCCACCAGGCCACCACGTTGTGCATGGCCAGGAACGGCAGCATGACCCAGCCGAATGCCGCGAGCAGTCCGAGTTGCAGCAGCAGGGTCACGGCGTACGACTGCAGCATCGTGTTCTGGACGCTCCAGCGCGACTGGCCGATCGACTCCAGGCGCTCCGCCTCCAGTTGCCAGGCGCGGCGGATGCCGCCGGGGATCTCGCGCAGCATGAAGCGGTAGATCGACTCGCCCATCCTTGCGCTGGCATGGTCCTCCGGCGTCGAGACATGGCGATGGTGGCCGCGCCCGTGTTCGACCGTGAAGTGGCCGTAGGCCGGCACCGCCAACACCAGCCGCGCGAGCCATTGTTCGGTGCGTGTGTGCTTGTGGCCGAGTTCGTGCCCGGTATTGATGCCGAGGCCGGAATCGGTGCCCGCGATGTAGCCCAGCAGCAGCACCGCCCACCACGAAAGCGGCTGCGTGCCCGCCCACCAGGCACAACCGATCAGCGCCACGAAGTGCAGCGGCACCGTCGCCCAGGTCAGCCAGCGGTAGTAACGGTCGGCCTCGAGTTGCGGCACCACCGCTTCGGGCGGGTTGTTCCGGTCTTCACCGATCAATGCATCGAGCAGCGGCATCAGCCCGTAGCTGATGAGCAGAGGCAAGGCGAGTGCCAACTGGCGGCCCGTGGCGGCGTGTGCGGCGATGCCGAGGAAGGGCAGCAGCGGGTACACGACCGAAAGCGACCAGGCCCAGCGCTTGCGGTCCCGGTACTCGACCGCCCGGCCGCCGCCGTCCATTGCGCTGTAGACCACAGACATCGACACGTCTCCTGGCGCGAATCTCTTGTTGTCGGCGCTCGCCATGGCCGCCAACGTCCGACTCTAGGGCCGCGCTGACCGTGCTGGCAATCCCCTTGCGACCCTACAGCCAGCCGGCGCAGCCGGGCGCACCGCAGCGGCAGGCCAGTTGCCCCTGGTGGTGGGTTTCGCCGTAATTCACCGTGATCTCCTCGCCCGGTTCGATCGCGCGCAGCGCATAGAACTCTACCCGGCCCTGGCGGATGCACAGGCGTGCATTCGCCTTGCAGGAATGGTTCGTGTAGCGCATCGGATCGGCGGACTGGCTGAAGTCGATCGCGCGACGCGCCGACAACTCGACGATCATGATCCGCTCGTGGCGCGTGGCGCGGATGCGAGCCTCGGCCACGCTGATCGATTCGCCGCGGATCTCGCCGATCTTCAACCGCGCCGGGATCGGCTCCGCCGCAAACGCGCCGAAGCCGTCGATCCGGCTGGCCTTCACGTCGACGGCGTACTTCTGGTACGCAGGCCTTGTGGTGGTGAGGGCAGCTCCGAGGGTCATGCCGGTATGGGTGCCGCAGCGTGGCTGTGTACAAGGCGGTTTTCGAGACGTTGCGCGGCCAGCCCCAGCGCCACACCCGCCAGCGCCGCCGGGCCGGTCACCCACAGCGCGCTGCGCCAGTCGTGCGCGGCCGCGACCACGGCCGCAATCAGCGGTGTCCCAATGAATTGCCCGAGTTGTGCCCCCTGCATGAACAGGCCTTGCAGCGTGCCGATCTGCTGCGGCGTGCGGGCCAGCACCGTCGACGACGCCATCACGGCGGCCGGGATCACGCCGCCGGCAAACGACACGAAGACACAGGCCGCATAACGCACGCCGTCGGGCAGGCCGTCGGCCGAGTAGGCCAGGGCGCCGAGCCCGGCGAGCGCCTGCGCGCCGGCCACCAGCAGGCCGCGCGGCACGCCGCGTTGCACGAGCGTGCCGCCGATCAGATTGCCGGGTACGCAGGCCACCAGCATGCCGCCGGTGAGCAAGGCCACCGCGCCGCCGCCCAGGCCGCGCTGCTCCTGCAGCCAGGTCGGCAGCCAGACGATGAGCGCAAAGTGCTGCGTCGCCCAGACCCCGAAGGCGAGCGCCAGCAGCCACGGCAGCGGTTGGCCCAGCGCCTGGCGCACCGGGCCGAGGAACGACGGATCCGCGATGTCCGGCAACGCATGCGGCGCCGGCCCAAAATGCCGCCGCTGGCGCCACAGCGCCGCGGCCGCCAGCACCATAGCCACAGTGGTTAGCAGCCACAGCCCACGCCAGCCCGTGCGTGGCAGCAACCAGGGGGCGGATGCCATCGCCAGGCTGGCGCCGGCAGGCATGTAGCTGCTCCACAGGCCGAGCGCAAAGCGCCGGCGCTCGGGCCCGCTGGCCGCGGTGATCAGCGCCGGGCACGAAACCGCCACCACCACGAAGCCCAAGCCCTCGATCAGGCGACCGGCCAGCAGCGTGCTCCATCCCGCCGGCGCCAGCGCCGTGGCGAACGACGCCGCGGCACAGAGCGCGAGGCCGCCAAGCACCATGCGCAGCGCGCCGACGCGCCCGACCCACATGCCGATCATGGCCGCGGCAACGACGGCCATCGTGGTCAGCATCGACGACACCCAGCCTGCCTGCACGAGCGACAGGCCGAGTTCGGCACGCAGGGACGGCAAGGCCACGGGCACTTTGCCGACGTTCAGCGCGATGGCGAAGCCTGCTGCCGTGGCGGCGAGCACCGCTGGCCAATGGGTTGACGCGGATATCGGCGCGCTGGTCGCCTTGGCCGAGTCGGCCCCTGCAGGCCGCTCGTTCAAGGGCTTGGCCCGATGTCGTTCGCGGCGGCCGGCAGGTCGACCCTCGGCGCCGGCTTCCAGCCCTTCTTGCGGTGCTCGGCCGTGACGAAGGTGCGGATGCCGCCGCGCACGTACCAGTCTGCATGGATGCGTGCGAAACGCGGGCGGATCGCGGCCACGATGTCGTCGAGGATGGTGTTCGTCACTTTCTCGTGGAACGCGCCCTCGTTGCGGTAGCTCCAGAAATACATCTTCAGGCTCTTCAGTTCGACACACAGCTTGTCGGCCACGATCTCGATGCGGAAGTGCGCAAAGTCGGGCTGCCCGGTCAAGGGGCAGTGACAGGTGAACTCGGGGACGTCGAACCGGATCACGTAGTCCCGCCCCGGGTGCGGATTGGGAAAGACCTGGAGGTTCTTGTTCGGCGCGGAAGGCGGTACGGCGGGCGCCTGGCGCTGGCTCGGTTCGGGCATCTGTGCGGGTACCGGCGGGGTCTTGCGGGTCGGTTTGGACATGGGGGCGGATGCTATCATCCGGGCTCTTTTCAGCATGCGCGAAGAACGCGTTTTCGCTGTCAAATCAATAACTTACGGTGGCCTGCTGGCGGTTCGCGCCGCCCTCCGTCCCTGCCTCCACCGGCCCGCCCATGCGCCTGAACCAGATCAAGCTCTCCGGCTTCAAGTCCTTTGCCGAACCCACCACCTTCCAGTTGCCCGGCCAGCGTGTCGGCGTGGTCGGCCCCAACGGCTGCGGCAAGTCGAACATCATGGACGCGGTGCGCTGGGTGCTCGGCGAGAGCAAGGCGAGCGAACTGCGCGGCGAGTCGATGCAGGACGTCATCTTCAACGGCTCGGGCAACCGCAAGCCCGCCAGCCGAGCCAGCGTGGAGCTGGTCTTCAGCAACGAGGATGCACGTGCCGGCGGGCAATGGAACACCTTTGCCGAGATCGCCGTCAAGCGCGTGCTCACGCGCGACGGATCGAGCAGCTACTACATCAACAACCAGCCCGTCCGCCGCCGCGACGTGCAGGACGTCTTCCTCGGCACGGGCCTGGGCCCGCGTGCCTACGCCATCATCGGCCAGGGCACGATCAGCCGCATCATCGAATCGCGACCGGAGGAATTGCGCCTCTTTCTCGAAGAGGCGGCCGGGGTCTCCAAGTACAAGGAACGCCGGCGCGAGACCGAGAACCGCCTCAAGGACACACGCGAGAACCTCACGCGGGTGGACGACATCCTGCGAGAACTCAACACCAACCTCGACAAACTCGAGAAGCAGGCCGTGGTGGCGACGCAATACCGCGCGCTGCAGGAGCAGGGCACGCTCAAGCTGCACCAGCTGTGGTTCCTGAAGCACCGCGACGCCGCGAGCGAGCAGGAGCGTGTGCAGCGCGCCGTGGCCGAAGCCACGAATGCGCTCGAAGCGCGGCTGGCCGAATTGCGCCACGCTGAGGCCGAACTCGAGACCGTGCGTCAGGCGCACTACGCGGCGGCCGACAAGCTTCATCTGTCGCAAGGGTCGCTGGCCGACGCGGCGCTCGAGGTGAGCCGGCTGGAAGAGCGCATCCGCTATGTGGTCGAGGGCCGGCAGCGGGTCGAGCAGCGCATGGCCGACCTGCGCGCGCAGAACGACCAGTGGGCACAGCGCCAGGTCGACGCCAAGGCCGAGCTCGAAAGCATCGCCGAGCAGATCGCCGCGGCCGAGGAGCAGGGCGAACTGCTCGTGGCGCAGGCCGAGGAACAGGGTGCTCAGCTGCCGGCGGCGGAGGATGCCGTTCGCGCGGCACAAGGCAAGAGCAATGAGCAGCGCAGCCTGGTGACGCA
This sequence comes from Rubrivivax sp., assembly GCA_024641945.1. Lineage (GTDB taxonomy): Bacteria > Pseudomonadota > Gammaproteobacteria > Burkholderiales > Burkholderiaceae_C > Rubrivivax. The sequence continues at coordinate 27,915 of JAHECD010000064.1, forward strand.
GGTGCAGCAGCAGATCCAGGTGCTCGCGGCGGAAAGCCGCAGTGTCGAGGAGCAGTCGCGCCAGATCGTCACGCGGCGCGAGCGCATGGCCGCCGAGCGCCAGACGCTGGCCACGCCCGACCTGGCGCGCCTCGACGAACTGAAGCGCCAGACCGCCACGGCCGACGAAGCGAAGGACATCGCCGAAGCGCGCCTGCACGAGCTGGGCGAGCAGGTGCCCGGGCTGGACGAGCAGCGCCGCGCGCAGCAGGACGCCGCGAATCGCGAGGCCGGCCGCCAGGCCGACCTCAGCGCGCGGCTCGACGCGCTGCGGGCGCTGCAGGAGAAGGTGCAGACCGAAGGCAAGCTCAAGCCCTGGCTCGCGCGCCACGGCCTCGAGGGCCTGCAAGGGTTATGGACCAAGGTGCACATCGAATCGGGCTGGGAGACCGCGCTCGAAGCCGCGCTGCGTGAACGCCTGAACGCGCTCGAGGTCGGCCGCCTGGATACCGTGCGCGCGTTTGCCGCCGATGCGCCGCCCTCACGCCTGGCCTTCTACACGGCCCCGGCCGCCGGCGCGCCGGACGCACACCGCACGCTGCCGCGCCTGAGCGACCTGCTCCGGCTGGGCGACGCGGGACTGAAGG
>JAHECD010000164.1 GCA_024641945.1 Rubrivivax sp.
ACGATGCTGTGCCCGAGGGCACGCCGCTGGTCTTCACGGTCAATCTCAGCAACCCGTCGTCGACCCCGACGAACTACCCCTTCTCGCTCGGCGGCGGCACCGCTTCGGCCGGCGACATCGGCGCTCCGGTCTTCAGCAACGGTGTCACGCTCAACCCCGACGGCACGATCACCGTGCCGGCCGGTGTCACTTCGTTCACGGTCTCCGTGCCGACGACGCAGGACACCACGGACGAACCGAACGAGACGGTGCCGCTCACGGTCGGTGGCATCACCGGCACCGGCACGATCATCGACGACGACGCGCCGCCTTCGCTGGCCATCAACGACGTCACCGTCAACGAGGCCGCCGGCACGATGACCTTCACGGTCACGCTCAGCGCCGCTTCGGGCCTGCCGGTTTCCGTCGGCTTCAACACGGCCAGTGGCACCGCCACGTCCGGTGTCGACTTCACCGCCACCTCGGGCACGCTCTCGTTCGCGCCGGGCGTGGTCTCGCAGACCATCACCGTGCCGATCACCAATGACTTCATATTCGAGAGCAACGAGACCTTCACCGTCAACCTGACCGCGCCGACGAACGCCACGATCGCCGACGGCACGGGCGTCGGCACCATCATCGACGATGAACAGGTGCCGACGATCACCATGGTCGAGCCCGGTGCGCCGGGCATCGGCGACGACGCCGTGCCCGAGGGCACGCCGCTGGTCTTCACGGTCAACCTCAGCAACCCCTCGTCGACACCCACGATCTTTCCGTTCTCGCTCGGCGGCGGTACGGCATCGACCAGCGACATTGGCGCCCCGGTCTTCAGCAACGGCGTCACGCTCAACCCCGACGGCACGATCAGCGTGCCCGCAGGCGTGACCGCGTTCACGGTCACCGTGCCGACGACACAAGACACCACGGACGAGGCCAACGAGACCGTGCCCCTCACGGTCGGCGGCATCGCGGGCACCGGCGTCATCGTCGACGACGACGCCCCGCCTGCCTTGGCCATCAACAACGTCACCGCCAACGAAGCCGCCGGCACCATGACGTTCACGGTCACGCTCAACGCTGCGTCCGGCCTGCCCGTCTCGGTTGGCTTCAATACCGCCAGCGGCACCGCCACTTCCGGCGCCGACTTCACGGCGGTGTCGGGCACATTGAATTTCGCCCCCGGCGTGGTCTCGCAGACCATCACCGTGCCGATCGTCAACGACAGCACAACCGAGAGCACCGAGACTTTCACAGTGAATCTGGCCTCGCCGGTGAATGCCACCATCGCCGTGGGCACGGGCACCGGCACGGTCATCGACAACGATGCGCCGCCGGTCATCGACCTCGATGCCAACAACTCCAGTGGCGCCGCCGGCAGCGGCTACCAGGCCACATTCGTCGAAGACGGGCCAGCGATCTCGATCGCCGACCTCGACGTGTCGATCTCCGACGTGGACTCGACGACCCTCACTCGCGCAACGATCACGCTCACCAACGCCAAGGCGAGTGACGTGCTCGCGGTGGGCACGCTGCCCGCGGGCCTGACCGCGACGGTGGCGGGCAACGTCGTCACCATCAACGGCAGCGCGTCACTGGCCAGTTACCAGGCGGCCATCCGCGCGGTGACCTTTGCCAATACCTCCGACGCGCCCGACACCACGCCGCGCACGATCACGGTCGTCGTCAGCGACGGCACCAGCAACAGCAACGTGGCTACCGCCACGATCGCCGTCACGGCGGTGAACGATGCGCCGGTCGTCACCTCGACATCCGCCAACGTGTCGGAGGAAGGACTGGCCCGCGGCGTCGCCGACAGCAACGGCAACCCGGTCGACACGACCGACTCCACCATTGCCACCGGCAAGGTGACGATCGTCGACCCCGACGGCACGACGCCGTCGAGCGTCGTGCTGACGGCGCCCACCACCGCGCTGACCAGCGGCGGCGCCGCCGTCAGCTGGAGCGGCTCGGGCACGTCGTCGATGACCGCCACGGCCAACGGCCAGACCGTCGCCACGGTGAGCATCGACAACGCAGGCAACTACACGTTCACGCTGCTCAAACCGATCGACCACCCCAGCGGCAACGGCGAAAACATCAAGGCCATCGACATCGGTGTGCGTGCCTCCGACGGCAGCCTCACCGGCACGGGCACCTTGACGATCAACGTCGAGGACGACTCGCCGACCGCCGCCATCGTGCACGACCAGGTGTCGATGATCGACTCCAACGTGATGATCGTCTTCGACGTGTCCGGCTCGATGGGGCAAGCCAGCGGCATCGCGGGCCTGACGCGGCTGCAGGCCGCCGTGCAGTCGGTCAAGACACTGCTCGACAACTACGACGACGTCGGCAGCGTCAAGGTCCGGCTGGTCACGTTCTCGACCAACGCGCAGGCGATCGGCACCACCTGGACCACGGTTGCGCAGGCCAAGGCGCAGCTGGATGCACTGGTGGCCGGCGGCGGCACCAACTACGACGAGGCGCTGGGCGATGCGATCACCGCCTTCTCTTCGGCTGGCAAGCTGACCGGTGCCCAGAACGTGTCGTACTTCCTGTCGGACGGCGTTCCGACCTTCGGCTCGGGCACGACGAACGAGCTCACGCCGGCCGGGCAGAGCCCAGGCACGCCCAAGACCAACGGCACCGGCTTCGACTCCAGCGGCTCCGACACCGGTATCCAGGCGGCTGAAGAGACGATCTGGACCAATTTCCTGAATACCAACCAGATCAACTCGTTTGCCATCGGCATGGGCACCGGCATCACCGACCCGACGCCGCTGAACCCGATCGCCTACGACGGCCGGTCGCAGACCAACACCGCCGGCACGGTGGTCACGGACTTCGCCGCGCTGTCCTCGGTGCTGGCCGGCACCGTGGTCACGAAGAGCGGCGACCTGTTCACCGCGGGCACGATCGATGGCAGCAAGGGCATGGGCGCCGACGGCGGCTATGTGCACACGTTCACCGTGGACGGCGTGACCTACACCTTCGACCCCGCCATCGGCGCCAGCGCCAGCGGCGGTGCACCGTTCACTTTCGACACCACCACGAACACGTTGTCGTTCACCACCGCGCACGGAGGCACGTTCTTCGTCGACATGGACGACGGCGGCTATTCCTACCGTGGCCCCGACACGATCGCGGCGTCGTTCACCGAACAATTCAACTTCTCGTTGATGGACAACGACGGCGACTCCGTGTCGTCATCCGGCGCGCTCGACGTACAGAAGGTCAACGTGCTTGTCGGCACCACGGGCAACGACGCCGCACTCATCGGCGGCGCCGGCCCCGACCTCATCATGGGCCGCGAAGGCAACGACACGCTCATTGGCGGCGCCGGCGACGACCGCCTGTACGGCGGCAGCGGATCCGACGTCTTCAAGTGGAGTCTCGCCGACAAGGGCGCCACCGGCGACCCCGCCACCGACACCATCGGCGACTTCGACGTGCGGTCGCAAACCACCGGCGGCGACGTGCTGAACCTTCGCGACCTGCTGCAGGGCGAGAACACCACGGGTGGCGTCGGCAACCTGCAGAACTACCTCGACTTCGACACCACCAGCACGCCGGGCAGCACGGTGATCCATGTCAGCTCCGCTGGCGGTTTCACCGCCGGCAGCTACGTGGCCGCAGCAGAAGACCAGCGCATCGTCGTCGAAGGTGTCGACTTGCGCACGTCGATGGGTCTGGCGGCCGGCGCGAGCGACAACCAGGTGCTTCAGGAACTGATCAACCGCAGCAAGCTGGTCGTGGATCCCGGCCCCTGAGACACGGCGCTGCCCCTCCCTGCACAGGAATATCACCATGCCCTACGTCGTTCGCAACGAGGCCGGCGAGATCACCAGCATCCATCGGCACGACCCGGGCATCGGCGAGCATCTGCCGTCGGACCATCCGCAGGTGCGTGCCTTCGTCGGTCTGGCCGATCCGGCACGGGACGACTTCGGCCGCCTCGACGCCGAGTTCGTCCGCGTGCTGGAAGACGTGATCGACGCCCTCACGGCACGCCACGTCATCAACATCACCGACCTGCCCGAAACGGCGCAGGCGAAGCTGTTCGCGCGAAAGACGTTCCGCGACCGCGCCAATACGAATGCGCTGCACCTGTTCAAGGTGACCGACTTCGGAGACGTGATCTGACGTCACTTGCGGCGGTCTGCGACCGCCGCACCCGCAGGCCTGTCGATCAGGACGACGTCAGCCGCTGACCCGATCCGGCATTGCCCGCGGCGCGGGCCGCAGCCAGATCGGCTTCGGTATCGATGTCCATCAAGATGCCCGGATCGTCCACCTCGACACCGTGCGCCGGGTAGCGCGCAATCAGGCGGCGCGCGCCTTCGTCGCCACTGAGCGACAGCAGGTCGGAGAACAGCTCGGCCGAGAACCCCACCGGGTGCCCACGCCGGCCCCGATGCTGTGCGAAGACCACCGCCTGCCCTGGAAGCGCCTCGGCCACGGCCAGCAGCGTGGACGCCTGCACCAGCGGCATGTCGGCGGGCAGCACGAGCCATCCAGGTGCGTCCGCGCGCGACGCCACGCCGGCGGCGATCGAATGCGCCATGCCACGCGCGGCTTCGGCATCGGCCAGCACGATGACATCACGCGAAGCGACGTGACAGGCGGCATCTGCGGCAAGCCCCGCCGTCGTCACTACCACCATCGGCAACCGGCTCTCGATCACGCGTGCGAGCGTCTGGCCAAGCACGGTGGATGCACCTATGCCCTGCGCCAGCTTGTGGCTGGTGCCGGCAAAGCGGCTGCCCTTGCCTGCAGCCAGCACGACGACGACGGGACGCATGATCATGGAAGTTTCAGGACAGGCCCGGAGCGGACCGTACAGGCCCTCGGTCAGGCCTTGTTAACCACCGAGGATGCGGCCGCAGCACCGCTGCATGAAGTGGTACGTTCACTTAAGGCCTTACACGTAGGGGATTTCGCAGTCGAATCACCCCGCGACCCCTCCTCCATATGTCAGGGCTTTCCTATTCCTATACTTGCTCCATGGACAACATCGCGCAGTTGCGCAAGAGCTACGAACGGGCGGCCCTCGACGAGGAAGCCTCTGCCGCCGACCCGCTGAAACAATTCGAGCTCTGGCTCACGCAAGCGCTCGACGCACGACTGCCGGAGCCGAACGCGATGACCCTGGCCACCGTGGGTCCGGACGGCCGACCCTCGACCCGTGTGGTGCTGATCAAGGGCTCCGATGCGCGCGGCGTCGTCTGGTACACGAACTACCTCAGCCGCAAGGGGCGCGAATTGGAGGCCCACCCGTTTGCCGCGCTGCAGTTTCACTGGGTCGAACTCGAACGCGTCGTGCGGATCGAGGGGCGGGTCGAGAAAGTGTCGGCCGCGGAATCCGACGCCTACTTTGCCTCGCGGCCGCTCGATTCACGCATTGGCGCCTGGGCGTCGCCGCAGAGCGAAGTGATCGCCTCGCGCGCGGTGCTGGTAGCCAATGCGGCACGCCACGCTGCGCAGTTCATGCTCCACCCTCCCCGCCCTGCGCATTGGGGCGGATACCGCCTGATCCCCGACCGTTACGAGTTCTGGCAGGGGCGCCCGTCGCGCCTGCACGACCGCCTGCGCTACCGGCTCGACGGGGGCGCCTGGCGGCGCGAACGCCTGGCCCCTTGAGGCCCCGGCCTGCCTGTGGCGGGTCGCCAGCTCAAGGTGTGGCGAGCGACAGCTGCACGCGTGGTGTCCACGCAGCGTCACCCTCGCCAGCCGCATGAATCTTGGGGGCGCCGAGGAACAGGCGGTCGCTCCCCAGCCCCTTGGCGATCAGCGCGTCACGCACGGCCAGTCCGCGCTGGAGCGCGAGCTCGCGCGCGGTGTCGGTGCTGACCACGGTGGCCCCCTTGAGCAGCGCCTCCATTTCCGCCGGCGGGATGTCCTTGGCGAGGCCGATCAGGTTGCGCGGCTTGTTCGGCAACTTCGTGTCGGCGTAGAGGCGCTTGACGATCTGCGCGCGTCCCGGTGCGTCCAGCTTGGGCAGCGGTGCGCTGGCCGCCTGCGCCGCCCCGGCACGCGCCAACTCGCGCCGCTGCGCCGCCGCGATCATCGCGTCGAGCGTGGCGGAGCGGATCGCTTCGCGCTCGCTGACCGGATCGGCGGCGCCGGTGACCGTCATGCGCAATGCCGGGCGGTCGGCCAGCGACTTGGCCACGCGCTCGATCACGGGCAAGCTGGATGCGGCGATCGTCGTCGTGCCGGGCATAAATTGCACGAGGCTCAGGTCTTCGGTGGCGCCACCGGCAAGCAACGAGAACGGCGCCGTCAACGCCTTCAGCAGCAGGTTGCCGATCAGCTTGAGCACGATGCCGAAGACGCTGAACTGCGGGTCGTTGATCGAGCCGGTGACCGGCAGGTTGATATCGATGACGCCATTGCGGTCGGTCAGCAAGGCGACGGCCAGACGCACCGGCAGCTTGGTCGCATCGGGGCTGTCGATCTTGTCGCCGAAGGTGAGCTGGTTGAGGATGACCTGGTTCTTGGCCTCCAGCTTGCCGTCCGGATCGATGCGGTAGGCCACGTCCATGCTCAGCTTTCCCCGCTCGATGGCGTAGCCGGCGTACTTGCCGGCATAAGGGGACAGCGGTGCCAGTTCGAGGTCGGTGGCACGCGCGCTGATGTCCAGCGCCAGCGGGTCGGCGGTCGGGTTGACCGCGCCACGGATCTCGAGCAACGCGGTGCCCGCAGCACGCCCGCGCAGCTCCAGCGTGGCCATGTCACGGGTGCGCGAATCGAGCCGGCCGAGCGTTCCGTTGAGCTCGGTCAGCGCAGCCGAATAGTTCGGCCGGATGAAACGGTCGGTGAAATCGACCTTGCCGTTGACGAGTTGGGTCGCACCCACGACCAGATCGACCGGGAGTGTGGACGCTGCCCCGGACTGGGCGCCCGACGCGGCCACCGATGCTGCGACGGTCGTCTTCGAAGAGGGCACGTCCGCGGCAACGGGCCTGGCCGGCGCCGATGCGGCGGCAGCGGGCGCGCCGTCGCCGGGTGCCGCCGCCACGTCGCGCAGGTTGAAGCGCCCGGCTTCCGTAATGACCAGGCGCGAGTAGAAGTCGCTCCAAATCAACTTGTCGATCTCCACCAGGGGCCGCGCACCGGGCGCAACGACCACATGCACGGGCTTCATCGACAGGGATTGCCACCCGATCAGCTCGCCACCATTGCGCTGCGCGGAATCGCGCTCGTTGACCTGCACGTCG
>JAHECD010000165.1 GCA_024641945.1 Rubrivivax sp.
GTGAACATCGCGCCGGCCCTGCCTTGGGCTGCTGGCGAGGGGCCCGTGGCCGCCGCGGGTCTGAAGTCGACGCGGTTTGCGGATGGGCTCGCCCATCCGCGGTGGCTTCTGGTGTTGCCGAACGGGGATGTGCTGGTTGCCGAAAGCAACGCACCCCGACGCAGCGGTGGCAGTTTGATGGACTGGATTCGCGGGCTGGTGATGAAGCGCGCTGGCGCGGCGACCGAGAGTGCCGATCGCATCACGCTGCTGCGCGATGCCGACGGGGACGGCGTTGCCGAAACCCGCTCCGTCTTCCTGCGCGACCTGCATTCGCCGTTCGGCATGGCGCTGGTCGATGGGACGCTGTTCGTTGCGAATGCCGATGCGCTGGTGCGGGTGCCGTATGTCTCAGGCTCGATGCAGGTCGATACCGCGCCCGTGCCGGTGCTCGCGCTGCCTTCAGGGCGCAATCACCACTGGACGAAGAACGTCATTGCCAGTCCCGATGGCAAGCGCCTCTACGTCACGGTGGGATCCAACAGCAACATCGGCGAGAACGGGTTGGACGAAGAGTCGGAGCGGGCCGCCGTATGGGAGATCGATCCGGCCACGGGCGCGCACCGCGTTTTCGCACACGGCCTGCGCAATCCGAATGGACTCGCCTGGATGCCGCAGACCGGCGCACTCTGGACGGTGGTCAACGAGCGTGACGAACTCGGCAACGACCTCGTGCCCGACTACCTGACGTCGGTGAAAGACGGTGCGTTCTACGGCTGGCCGTACAGCTATTGGGGCACCCATGTCGACACGCGCGTGAAGCCACAAAGGCCCGATCTGGTCGTCCGTGCCCTAGCGCCCGACTACGCATTGGGTGCCCACGTGGCGGCACTGGGCCTGGCGACGAGCGTCGGGCTCGACGGCTGGCCGAAGCCGTTCGCCGAGGGCATGTTCATCGGCGAGCACGGCTCCTGGAATCGCGATCCGCTCAGCGGGTACAAGGTCGTGTTTGTCCCGTTTGCGGGCGGCAGGCCTTCGGCCGAACCGGTCGACGTGCTGACCGGCTTCGTCGACGCCCAGGGCCGTGCACGCGGCCGCCCTGTGGGCGTGGCCGTGGACGGCCGCGGCGGACTTCTGGTTGCCGATGATGTGGGCAATGCGATATGGCGTGTGGTCAACTCGCCCACAGAGGGCCACGGAGCCCGACCCTGACTCTGTGCGGATACCGTGATCTACGACATCGTTCACCTCACCGAATACCGTTTCCACCGCCCGGTCGGCTTCGGTCAGCACAGGCTGACATTCCGCCCACGCGACGGCCACGATATGCGTGTCCTCGCCACCTCCCTCGAAGTCGAGCCGCCGTCGACCCGGGTCGATCTCATGCACGACGTGTATGGCAACTCGGTGGCGATGGTCCATCCCGAAGGGCAGGCCGAGACGTTGCGAATCGTCTCGCGCTTCACGGTCGAGCACGTGGGCAGCAGCTCGTTCGGACTGCCGACGGCGGATGAATCCGAATGGATGCCGCCGGCCTACCGCCAGAACGAACTTCTGGCACTGCAGCCGTTTCTGCTGCCGTCGTACGAGGATCCCGAGCGCAGGTTGCGACGTTGGGCCCAGCCCTTCGCAGAGATGGGCCGGGCGAACGGTGGGCCACGCGAGACCGTGGCACTCATGACGGCTGCGATCCGCGAAGACTTCGAGTACCGCCGGCGCGAAGAAGAGGGCGTGCAGGCGCCATTGGCGACGCTGGACTCGCGGTCGGGCGCCTGCAGAGATCTGGCCACGCTGATGATCGATGCCTTGCGTTGCGTGGGAATCGCCGCCCGCTTCGTTTCAGGCTATCTCTATGTTCCGCCGACACCGGGAGTCCTGGGTGGTGGTGCCACGCACGCCTGGGTGCAATGCTACCTGCCGGACTGCGGGTGGTTTCCCGCCGATCCAACGAACAACCTCATCGGGGGGCATGACCTGATCCGCATCGCCGTCGCGCGCGACGCATCCGAAGTTTCACCGCTGCGTGGCGAGTGGTACGGTCATGCGGGCGATGCCGCTGGCATGACGGTCGATGTCCAGGTCACTGCTCGAACCTGACGAGCTGTCACCCCGAAGGACACTTCAAGACTCGAGGGTCGATGCGACCGGCGCTTCGTGGCCGGCATGTTTGCGCGGAGACGATGAATGAGCGGCGGCGCGCCTGCGCAACAGGTCATCGACGGAGCGCAAGAACGCTTCGTACCGTCGCGTGAAGAGACGCGCGGCTTCGAAATGCGGCATGGCGCCCGCGCCGAAGACATCCAGCGTCCAGGGCGCTGCGGTCTGCAGCCTTCCGAGGCCCCCAAAATCAGAGAACACACCGCGCACACCGTGTGCCAGCCATACCGGCCGCGAGACCCTGGTGTACAAGTCGGCGACGCCGCGGGTGAACAAGGCGCCTGACAAGAAGGCCGCCGGCCCGAACCGGGCCCCTGTGTGTCGGGCGACCTCGACGTCATGGTTGAGCAGCATCTCCTCGATTGCGCGCGAGCCCCACACCCGTTGCATGAACCATCGGATGACGGACGGTTGAACGAGCAAGCGGAATACAGGCTCGCCCAATGCACTCGACAGCAGCCGCCGAAGCCATGGTCGGTCCTTCGTGCGGCCACCTGAGAACAATTCATCGCGGTTCGATTCCAGGCCCGTCGGGCTGATGAACGCCAGCGTGCGAAAGGCATCAGGTCGGTCGATGGCGGCACGGGCCAGGAACTCACAAGAGACCGACAGCGCCAACGCGTCGACCGGACGATCGAAACCCATCTGCCGAAGCAGGTCGGTCGCACGCAGGATCGACTCGGCCATCAGTGCCGGCGTGTAGTGTTGTCGGCCTCGCTGCGAACTGCCGAATCCCGGCAGTTCGAGGGCAACCACCGGCCGGCTCGAACGGAAGTGATCGAAGATCGGGCGTACCTCGGCCGCTGACGCCGCCGCGTTCACGCTGTGCAACAACAACAAGGGCGGCGCATTGCGGGCCACGGCTCCGGCGAGGTTTACGCTGACATAGGCACACAACGCCGGGCCGTCCCCGGGAACGGCCACGCGCGCCGCGTAGATCGAGCGAGGTTCCGTGGGCGTGTCGGGCGCCTGAATCGATGGAGGTGATCTCCCATCGAGGGCCAGTGGGACGCGAACGCTGGGGTCGATACTTTCGGGTAAGGCGTTCATGGCGGCTTGTTCCCTCGCGTTGCAGCCTGATGGTTTGTCAATCGGTCCGGCGTCAGCGTACGGACGTCCGGCCGCCTGCGCCACCGGCGCACGCCGTGCGGGAGCGTAGGTCGGCGCCGACAACGACGCGGCGCGGTCACGGCGCCAGATCGGCGCGTGTGACGATGTCGTTGAAAATCTCGATGGCCCGGTCGCCGACTTGCCTTGCCGGCAGTTCGAGGCGGTCGAGTTCGTCTGGCGCGCAATAGCCGGCCGACCAGGCGGCACTCGAGGCAGCGCCCGAAACCTGGCGGTCGACGAGCACGTCGATTTGCTCGTGGCGCTGGTCGCGTCCGATACGTTCCATCAACGCCAACGTGTCGTCCGTTGGTCCGTCGAGCAACTGGCAGAAGCGGTATCCGTCGAACAAGAGCACACCACGCACAAGGCGTTGTGCATTTGCGATGCGTGACCGCTTGCAGATGGCTGCGAAGACATCGAAACTGCAAGTGTCGACAAGCCGGCTGAGGTAGAGGAACTGATGGTGCATCGTGAACACGATCCCGTGACAGGGATGGCGCTGATTCTGGCAATGGCGTGCAATGTAGAGCGCGGGCAGCCGGATTCGATTGTCAAATGACACAGACCAAGAGCACCATCGATTGCGCGGCCTGCCCGCTGCGTGCGTTGCCGCTTTTCATCGCCCACAGCGCAGACGAACTCGAGATGCTGCGGCAGATCAAGCGCCGCGAGGTGTTTGTCCCGGCCGACCACGAACTGATCCACGAAGGCCAGTCCGACGCGCCCCTTTACACGTTGCTGGCGGGCTGGGCGTTCCGGTTCAAGACCTTGAGCGACGGGCGGCGGCAGATTCTGAATATCCTGCTGCCGGGCGACTTCATCGGCGTGCAACAGAAGATGGGTGACTCGGCTGCGCACGGCGTGATCACGTTGACGCCCGCCATGCTCTGCGTGTTCGAGCGTGATGCGTTGTGGGTCATGCATCGCGAGCAGCCGTCGATGGGGTTCAACGTCACGTGGCTGACGGCGCACGAGGAATCACTCGTGGACGAGCATCTGCTGTCGGTGGGCCGGCGCAGTGCCGAGGAGCGGATCGCGACGCTGCTGATCCTGATCTACAAGCGGGCGGCCGCGCTCGAGCCTGATGCTGGCAAGTCCGGGGTGCCATTTCCGTTGACGCAGCAACACGTGGCCGACGCGCTGGGGCTGTCGCTCGTTCACACCAACAAGACCTTGCGCAAGCTCGAACGCCGTGGCCTGCACAAGATCGAGAACGCACGCCTGATCCTCAAAGATGTCAACGCGCTCGCGCGGTTGGCCGACATCTACGGCGATGGTCTGCCCATGCCCCGGCCGCTGGTCTGACGGCCTTCTCCTACGCGGGCTTGGCGCAAGGTCCGGTGTCCGATGTTGTGCGTGATCCAGATACTGGGAGGTGTCAGCGCGTCCCCGCGTCGGGCGCGAGCCAGTGAGGCTGTGTGCCGCTTACGTTGAAAGCCCAGAAGATGACCGATCGCACCGCCAGACACGATGACCTCGACCACCACCGGTCCCTGCGGGCCGCGAACCCCAGCGACAACGACCAGAGCGCACGATCGTGGTGGATCGGATACTTCGTGGCATTGGTGGTCATTGCGGTCTTCGACGCACTGTGGCTCGGGTTCGTGGCCCGCGACTTCTACCGTCGGGAAACCGCAGCTGTCGTGGATGGAACGGTTCGATGGGTGCCTGCCGTTCTCTTTTACTTTGGCTATCCCGCCGGCCTGGTGACCTTGGCACTCTGGCCCGTGCCCGCGGCGGCAAGGACCGCTGCGTGGCGCTCGGCGCTCGTCGGGCTGTTGGCGTACGGCACCTACGATCTCACCACGCTGGCCATCGTGTCGCACTGGAGCGTCACGCTCGGTGTCATCGATATCCTGTGGGGCACGTTGCTGAGTTACGTCGCCGGCCTGGCCGCGTACATGGTCATGCGGCGTCGCGGGTCGTGACCGAAGGGGATGGCGCCGTTGTCGCTGGCGGGTCCGCAGGGAGCCAGGCATCGACCGTGGTGCCTTGGCCAGGAGCAGAAGTCACGCGCAGCACTCCGCCTTGTGCCTCGACGCGGTAGCGCATCCCCATCAAGCCGTGGGCGCTGTGCCGAGACACTTTGGGGTCGAATCCCCGCCCGTTGTCTTGTACGGCGATGTGCACCCTTTCGCCGACACGCTCGAGCGTGATGGCAATGTCGCTCGCATACGCATACTTGGCGATGTTGGTCAGAGATTCCTGGACGAGGCGGTAGATCGAGATCTCGGCGTTGTCGCTCAGTTCGACCGGCTCGAGTTGGGCGCGCACCGGGATATCGGATCGTTGTGCGAACTCCTTTGCCTGGATCTCCAGGGCCGGTGCCAGACCGAGGTGGCTCAAGAGCGACGGCCGCAGTTCCTCGATGATGCGCCGCTTCAGCGCGATGCCCTGGTCCACGGTCGAATTGAGCCGTTTGAGCTTGTCCTCGACTTCGACAGGCATCTGGCCGAGGCTGCGTTTAAGTCGTGCGGCATCCAGCTTTGCCGCCGTCAGCAGAGCACCGAGTTCGTCGTGCAGTTCGCGCGCCAGGCGTCCACGTTCGTCCTCGCGTGCTGTCTCGAGGTGTTGCGCCAGTTCCGTCAGGTCGGCGGTGCGGCGCACCACCTCTTGTTCGAGCTTGTCATGGTCGGCTTGAAGGGCCAGTGCGTGGTCGGCCAACGCGTGGTCGAGTGCCTGCTTCTTGCGCAGGAACAGGAACAGTGCCAGGAGCGCCACCGCGGCCATCACGTTCACGCCTATCCGGCTGTAACGCAACGTCCGGAACAGATTTTCGCGCTCGGACGCGATGATGTTGGTCTCGGCAACGAGCAAGGCCTGTACGTCCCGCCGCACTTCCTCCATCTTTTCGCGCCCTATATCCGACATCAACAACTCGCGCCATTGATCCTGCTTGCCTTCGGCGTATAGATTCAGCGTCGTGGCGAGCTCGGACAGTTTTTCGCGTACGCGCTCCTCCAGGCGCCGCGCCAGCACCGTCGACGCGGGGTCGTCGACGTAGTGGTTGATCAGGCTGCGCAGGCGTGAATCGATCTTTTCCACCGACCGGTTGTACGGCTCCAGATAGGATTGTCGGCCGGTGAGCAAGTAGCCACGCTGTCCACTTTCGGCCTCGAGAATGCCACGCTGGATTTCCTGGAGATCGATGCGCGTGCTGGCACGGCCGCCCAGTCCGACGACGGTATCGGTGGCTTCGCCGTACCCGGTTTCGTTGATGACGACGACCGCGAGAGCGACCATCGCTGCGAGGGGCAGGGCGAATGGGCTGCGCCGGAGCTGAACCCACAAATTGACTTCCATGAACTGAACCTTCCCTTGCGTCGCCACGTTTCATCATGACGGGTGCCGCGAAGTGTCGCCGAGGTTGAGCATGGATGTCGGGCGCGGTCAGCGTGCATCGCAGCGCGCGTGCCGTGGTGACAATTCTCGGCACCGATGGGCCCGGCGGTGTGACGAGCGCTGCGTCCATGTCCAACACTCGGTGGATTTCGAGCGGCCAACGCCGACTTTGGAAGTGACCGTCCAAACCGGCGCGGGTGGCGGTAACAGCGCACGTCGGCGCATCATGAGCACTCAGGATTTCGGCGGGCCATGGGTCGCATGTGGCCGGCCAGACATCGGTGTGAGTATTTTTCGGCCGGCTGCGCAGCGTCCATCCGTCGGGCCTTGCCAAATCGCAAATCGGCGGACTTGCGTCCGCCGATATAACCTATGACCGACACCCTTCAAATGAAAGTCCAATGGGTGCCTGGAAGACCCGAATGACCGGCATCGCCCACACCGCCTCGAGCGTGCGAGGCGCCGCGACGACGCCGGTAGGGACGATCAACGTGCCAACCAATCCTTGAGCTCGTCGGCATGCTCCTCTTCGTCCGCCAGAATATCCTCGAGCAAACGTCGCGTCGTCGG
>JAHECD010000065.1 GCA_024641945.1 Rubrivivax sp.
CGCCTGGCGACGGCCCTGGCAGCCGGCTGAGTTACAATCTCGGGGTTTTGCGGGATGTATTTCCTGCAAACGCAAGCACGGCGCGGATCGGTTTCATCCGCGTACGCAAGTGGAACCCGGAAACCGCTTCGTGCCGCAGTTGCGGCCATCGGCGGCTTCCATGCACCAGGAAATCGTCATGACGATGGATATCACGAAGAAGGCCGAGATCATCAAGTCCAACGCCCGCGGCGCGGCGGACACCGGCTCCCCCGAAGTCCAGGTTGCGTTGCTCACCGCACGCATCAACGAACTCACGCCGCACTTCAAGACGCACGCCAAGGACCATCACGGCCGCCGCGGGTTGCTGAAGATGGTGAACCAGCGAAAGAGCCTGCTGTCCTATCTGAAGAAGACGGACGCCGAGCGCTACACCTCGCTGATCCAGAAGCTCGGCCTGCGCAAGTAAGACACCGAACACCGAGCCCCGAGCGGCAACGCCGGGGCTCGCTGCCAACGGAGACCGATCGGGCACGAGCAACTGCTGTGTCATTCCAAAGCGGCTTGGCCGCAAGCCCCTCTGGAATGGCATTGTTGCCTCGGCTCTATCAGGCTCCAGCCTTCAGCGGCGCAGGCTTTCAACGCGCCCCACAGATGGAGACAGATCCATGAGCATGTTCAACAAGGTCACCAAGACGTTTCAGTGGGGCCCCCACAGCGTCACGATGGAAACGGGCGAGGTCGCCCGCCAGTCCACGGGCGCCGTCGTCGTCGATATCGAAGGCACCGTGGTGCTTGCCACCGTGGTCGCCCGTACGGAGGCCAAGCCGGGCCAGGACTTCTTTCCGCTGACCGTCGACTACATCGAGAAGACGTATGCCGCCGGCAAGATCCCCGGCAGCTTCTTCAAGCGCGAAGGCCGCCCGAGCGAGCTCGAGACGCTGACCAGCCGCCTGATCGACCGCCCGCTGCGCCCGCTGTTCCCGGAAGGCTTCTTCAATGAAGTCCAGGTCGTCGTGCACGTCCTGAGCCTGAACCCCGAAGTGCAGGCCGACATCGCCGCGTTGATCGCTTCGAGTGCGGCCGTGGCCGTCAGTGGCATCCCGTTCAACGGCCCGATCGGCGCTGCGCGCGTGGGCTATATCAACGGCGAATATGTACTGAACCCCGGCAAGGCCCAACTGGCCGACAGCAAGCTCGACCTCATCGTGGCGGGCACCCAGGCCGCCGTGCTGATGGTCGAGTCCGAGGCCGATCAGCTGAGTGAAGAGATCATGCTCGGCGGCGTGGTCTTCGGCCACGATATGGGCAATGTCGCGATCCAGGCGATCAACGAGCTGGTGCGAGACGCCGGCAAGCCCGAGTGGCTCGCCAGCGGTACGTGGAAGTTGCCCGCGAAAGACGAGCCCTTCATCGCCAAGATCAACGCGCTGGCCGAAGCACCGCTGCGCGCCGCCTACCAGATCCGCAGCAAACAGGCACGCACGCAGGCCTGCCGCGAGGCCACTGCCAACGTGATGGCTTCGCTCAAAGCCGAAGGCGCTGAGTTCGACAAGGTCGCCGTCGAGGCGCTGCTCTTCGACATCGAGGCCCGCATCGTGCGCAGCCAGATCCTGGCCGGCGAGCCGCGCATCGACGGGCGCGACACGCGCACCGTGCGCCCGATCGAGATCCGCACGTCGGTGCTGCCGCGCACCCACGGCTCGGCGCTGTTCACGCGTGGCGAGACGCAGGCGCTGGCGGTGGCCACGCTGGGCACCGAGCGCGACGCACAGCGCATCGATGCGCTGGCCGGCGACTACGAAGACCGCTTCATGCTGCACTACAACATGCCCCCGTTCGCCACTGGCGAGACGGGCCGCGTGGGCAGCCCCAAGCGGCGTGAAATCGGCCATGGCCGCCTCGCCAAGCGTGCGCTGATCGCTGCACTGCCGAGCAAGGAAGACTTCCCGTACACGCTGCGTGTGGTGTCGGAGATCACCGAGTCGAACGGGTCGTCGTCGATGGCTTCGGTGTGCGGCGGCTGTCTCGCGCTGATGGACGCCGGCGTGCCGATGAAGGCCCACGTGGCCGGCATCGCCATGGGCCTGATCAAGGACGGCAACCGCTTCGCCGTCTTGACCGATATCCTGGGCGACGAGGATCACCTCGGCGACATGGATTTCAAGGTTGCTGGAACCACCGCTGGCGTGACTGCGCTGCAGATGGACATCAAGATCCAGGGCATCACGAAGGAGATCATGCAGGTCGCCCTGGCGCAGGCCAAGGAAGCGCGCATGCACATCCTGGGCAAGATGGTCGAGGCCATGGGCGGCGCGAAGGCCGAGGTGAGCCAGTTCGCACCTCGCCTGTACACGATGAAGATCAACCCGGAAAAGATCCGCGACGTCATCGGCAAGGGTGGTGCGACCATCCGTGCGCTGACCGAAGAAACCGGTTGCACGATCGACATCGGCGAGGACGGCACGATCACCATTGCGTCGACCGAGGCCGACAAGGCCGAATTCGCCAAGAAGCGCATCGCCGAGATCACGGCGGAGGCCGAGGTGGGCAAGGTCTACGAGGGCCCGATCACCAAGCTGCTGGACTTCGGCGCGCTCGTCAACATCCTGCCGGGCAAGGACGGTCTGCTGCACATCAGCCAGATCGCCTTCGAGCGCGTCGAGAACATCGCCGACTACCTCAGCGAAGGCCAGATCGTGAAGGTCAAGGTCCTGGAGACCGACGAGAAGGGCCGCATCAAGTTGTCGATGAAGGCATTGCTCGACAGGCCGGAAGGTTATGTCGAGGAAGATCGCCCGCGCCGCGACTACGGCGATCGGGGTGATCGGGGCCCGCGTCGTGACCGGGGGGGCGACCGTCCGCGCCGCGAGCCGCGCGAGCCGCGTGAAGCGCAGGGACATGGCGATGCGCCTGCGGCTGAAGCCGCACCCGATGCGGGCAGCAATCCGCCGTCGTCGCAACCCGAGTGACGGGCCCGGCGGGCCGCGATGGTGGCCCGCAGTTTCATCCATGAACGGCAGTCGGCAATGAAGGCAATCGAGATCACCCAGTTCGGAGCACCCGATGTGTTGCGCGAATGCGTGCGACCGGATCCTGTGCCGGCGGCCGGCGAATTGCTTGTCGATGTTGCGGCCAGCGGGGTCAATCGTCCCGACGTGCTGCAGCGCAAGGGGCTGTATCCGATGCCGCCAGGCGTGTCGGACCTCCCTGGGCTCGAGATCGCCGGCACCGTCTGCGGCGGCGACGCCGCCGACCTCGCGGCGGCGGGGTTCAGACTTGGCGACCGCATCTGTGCTCTCGTCGCCGGTGGCGGCTACGCACAGAAATGCGTGGCACCGATCGGGCAGTGCCTGCCGGTGCCGCAAGGCCTGACCGACATCGAGGCGGCCGCGCTGCCGGAGACGTTCTTCACCGTCTGGCAGAACGTATTCGAGATTGCGAAGCTGCAGCCGGGCGAGACGCTGCTGGTGCAGGGGGGCTCCAGTGGCATCGGCGTGACGGCGCTTGCGTTGGCCAAGGCCATCGGTTGCACCGTCATCGTGACGGCGGGTACCGACGAAAAGTGCGCCGCCTGCCTGGCGCTCGGGGCCGATCACGCGATCAACTACAAGAGCCAGGACTTCGTCGCCGAGGTCAAGCGGCTGACCAATGGACGTGGCGCCGACGTCGTGCTCGACATGGTGGCCGGCGACTACATCGGTCGTGAATTCGAATGCACGGCCGAAGACGGAAGAATCGCCGTGATCGCCGTACAGGGCGGTGTCAAGAGTGCCATCGACGCCGGGCTGTTGCTGCGCAAGCGCCTCGCATTGACCGGGTCGACATTGCGTGCGCGATCGGTGCCCTACAAGACGCGTCTTGCGCAGGCGCTTCGTGCCAACGTGTGGCCGCAGATCGTGGCGGGCAAGGTCAAGCCCGTGATCCATCGTGTGTTCGACGCAGAGCAGGCCGCACAGGCGCATGCGCTGATGGAGTCGAGCACGCACGTGGGCAAGATCGTGTTGCGTTGGAGGTAATGCAGATGTCTCGCCGCAAACTCGTCGTCGGCAACTGGAAGATGCACGGCAGCCGATCGGTCAACGCCGCGCTGCTCGATGGCATCGTGCAGGCACGCCCATTCGGCTGCGATGTCGCCGTCTGCGTGCCCTTTCCATTTCTCTCTGAGACGGCGGTGACGCTGTCCGGCAGCGACCTCCGGTGGGGCGCGCAGGATGTGTCGTCACACGAGCAGGGCGCGTTCACCGGCGAAGTCTCTGCCGGCATGCTCGCCGAGTTCGGCTGCCGCTACGCCATCGTCGGCCACTCGGAGCGCCGGGCGCTTCACGCAGAGAGTGACCAACTCGTTGCCGACAAGGCCAAGGCGGCTCTGGGGCGCGGCGTGACGCCGATCGTCTGCGTGGGCGAGACACTGGCGCAACGCGAGGCCGGTGAGACCGAGGCGGTGGTGAAACGGCAGTTGTCAGCGGTGATCCACACGCTGGCGCACTGTGCGGGCGAGATCGTGGTCGCGTACGAGCCCGTCTGGGCCATTGGTACCGGGCTCACGGCGACGCCCGAGCAGGCGCAGGCGGTGCATGCGCTGCTGCGTGCGCAACTCCGTGCCGCCGCCGCGCGCGCGGACGAGATGAAGATCCTCTACGGCGGCAGTGTGAAGCCCGACAACGCGGCCACGCTGTTTTCGCAACCCGATATCGATGGCGGGCTGATCGGCGGGGCTTCTCTGAAGGCCGCCGATTTCGTTGCCATTTGCAGAGCCAGTCCCGCCTGAGCGCGTGACGGCTGAAGATTCCTGGAGTTCTTAGATCATGCAAATCTGGATGACCCTCGTGCTGGTGGTGCAACTGCTGTCGGCGCTCACGATGATCGGCCTCGTGCTGGTGCAGCACGGCAAGGGCGCGGACATGGGCGCCTCGTTCGGCAGCGGCGCATCGGGCAGCCTCTTCGGCGCGACAGGCAGTGCGAACTTCCTGTCTCGTTCCACCGCCGTTTGTGCGTCGATCTTCTTCGCGTGCACGTTGGCGCTGGCCTTCATGAGCAGCAGCACGTCGATGCGCAGTGTGAGCGGCGGCACGAGCGTGCTCGATCAGGCCTCGCCGGCTGCCAGCGCGGCCGCGGCGTCGGCGCCCGTCACCGGCGCCATTCCGGGCGCCATTCCAGCGCCGGCGGCAGCGGCCGTCGCTGTGTCACCCGCGTCGGCCGCGGCCTCCAATCCAGTCAAATAGTTCAAGTCCGCACCGGCGTCGATTCGCGGGAAGACCCCGAATATTGACGCTAGAATTCGAGGCTGTTCGGGGAGCCATTCCTCATGCCATCCGAACGCATGCTGCGGCACTTGGAGTGCTGGGCCGACGTGGTGAAATTGGTAGACACGCTATCTTGAGGGGGTAGTGGCGAAAGCTGTGCGAGTTCGAGTCTCGCCGTCGGCACCAGAAGTTTCTAGCGTGTCCCTGGTTCGGTCCGGTCCGGGGTCACGATACCGAAGCCGCAGTTGGGATCGATCAGAATGGCGCGCCGGATCGCGGCTTTCGAGTTGCGCAACGCGCGCTTTTTCATGCCCGGGCATAGGCTGACAATGCACTGACGAGCATCGATGAACCTCCAAGAATACCTACCGGTCATCCTCTTCATCCTGGTCGGCGTCGGCGTCGGCGTGGCACCGCAGATCCTGGGTTTCGTGTTCGGCCCGAATCGCCCGGATGCGGCAAAGAACAGCCCCTACGAATGCGGCTTCGAGGCCTTCGAAGACGCCCGCATGAAATTCGACGTGCGCTATTACCTCGTGGCGATCCTCTTCATCCTCTTCGACCTGGAAATCGCGTTCCTGTTTCCGTGGGCCGTGTCGTTGCGTGACATCGGAGCGTCAGGTTTCTGGGCGATGATGATTTTCCTGGGCATTCTCGTCGTCGGCTTCGTCTACGAATGGAAGAAGGGCGCTCTCGACTGGGAGTGATCAGGAGCACCAAGCATGGGCATTGAAGGCGTACTCAAGGAAGGTTTCGTCACCACGTCGGTGGACACGCTGATCAACTGGTCGAAGACCGGTTCGCTGTGGCCGATGACGTTCGGCCTCGCGTGCTGCGCGGTCGAGATGATGCACGCCGGCGCGGCGCGCTATGACATCGATCGCTTCGGCATGCTGTTTCGCCCGAGCCCGCGGCAGAGCGACCTGATGGTCGTGGCGGGCACGCTGTGCAACAAGATGGCGCCGGCACTGCGCAAGGTCTACGACCAGATGGCCGAGCCGCGCTGGGTTCTCAGCATGGGGTCCTGCGCCAACGGCGGCGGCTACTACCATTACAGCTATTCGGTGGTACGGGGCTGTGACCGGATCGTTCCGGTCGACGTCTATGTGCCGGGCTGCCCGCCAACGGCCGAGGCCCTGCTGTACGGCATCCTGCAACTGCAGGCCAAGATCCGCCGCGAGAATACGATCGCCCGCTGACATGACGCAGAGACTGGACAACCTTCAGGCGGCACTCGAGCGGGTGCTGGGCGGCACGATCAAGGTATTGAAGCGCGACCGCGGCGAAATCAGCGTCACCGTGGACGCCGCGGATTACCAGCGCGCCGCGATGCTGCTTCGCGACGACCCCGCGCTGGCGTTCGAGCAGTTGATCGACCTGTGTGGCGTCGACTACTCCGATTACAAGAACGAGCCCTGGGAAGGGCCGCATTTCTGCGTCGTCTCGCACCTGCTGTCGATCGCGCACAACTGGCGCTTGCGCGTGAAGGTCTTTGCGCCGGACAACGAACTGCCGTCGGTGACCTCACTGTCCGACATCTGGAATTCGGCCAACTGGTTCGAGCGCGAGGCGTTCGACATGTACGGCATCGTCTTCGAGGGCCACAACGACCTGCGCCGCATCCTCACCGACTACGGCTTCATCGGTCACCCGATGCGCAAGGATTTCCCGGTCTCCGGGCATGTCGAAATGCGATACGACGCCGAGCGTCAGCGCGTGATCTACCAGCCGGTATCGATCGAACCGCGTGAGAACGTGCCGCGTATCGTGCGCGAGGACCATTACGGCGGGCTCCACTGAACCATGGCCGAAATCAAGAACTACACCCTGAATTTCGGGCCCCAGCATCCGGCGGCACACGGCGTGCTGCGTCTTGTGCTCGAGCTCGACGGCGAGGTCATCCAGCGCGCCGACCCGCACATCGGGCTTTTGCACCGTGCCACCGAGAAACTTGCCGAGTCCAAGACCTACCTGCAGGCTCTGCCGTACATGGACCGGCTCGACTACATGTCGATGCTGTGCAACGAGCACGCCTACTGCCTGGCGATCGAGAAACTGCTCGGCATCGAGGTGCCGATTCGCGCGCAGTACATCCGCGTCATGTACTCCGAGATCACGCGGCTGCTGAACCACCTGCTCTGGCTGGGCGCGCACGGCCTGGACTGCGGGGCGATGAACATCCTCATCTACTGCTTCCGTGAACGCGAGGACATGCTCGACATGTATGAAGCGGTGTCGGGCGCGCGCATGCATGCTGCGTATTTCCGGCCGGGCGGCGTGTATCGCGACCTGCCGGATTCGATGCCACAGTACCGGGTCAGCAAGATCAAGAACGACAAGGCGATCAAGGCGCTGAACGAGAATCGCCAGGGCTCGCTTCTCGATTTCATCGACGACTTCTGCGCGCGATTCCCGAAGAACGTCGATGACTACGAGACCCTGCTCACCGACAACCGCATCTGGAAGCAGCGCACGGTGGGCATCGGCGTGGTCACGCCCGAGCGGGCCTTGAACCTGGGTTTCACCGGCCCGATGCTGCGCGGCTCGGGCATCGAATGGGACTTGCGCAAGACGCAACCCTACGAGGTCTACGACCGGATGGACTTCGACATTCCGGTGGGCGTCAACGGCGACACCTACGACCGCTATCTCGTGCGCGTCGAAGAACTGCGCCAGTCCAACCGCATCATCAAGCAGTGTGTGGACTGGCTGCGCGCCAATCCCGGCCCGGTGATCACCGCGAACCACAAGGTCGCGCCGCCGTCGCGTGTCGAGATGAAGTCGAACATGGAGGAGCTGATCCACCATTTCAAGCTCTTCACCGAAGGCATGCACGTGCCCGAGGGCGAGGCCTACGCGGCGGTGGAGCACCCGAAGGGCGAGTTCGGCATCTACCTCGTCAGTGACGGCGCCAACAAGCCTTACCGCCTGAAGATTCGCCCGCCCGGCTACGTGCATCTGTCCGCGCTCGACGAGATGTCGCGCGGTCACATGCTGGCCGATGCGGTGGCGATCATCGGTACCATGGACATCGTCTTCGGCGAGATCGACCGATGAATTTCACCGAATCCACGCTGGCGTTGTTCGCCAAGGAAGTCGCCAAGTACCCGGCCGACCAGAAGCAGTCGGCCGTCATGGCCTGCCTGGCCATCGTTCAGCACGAGCAGGGCCACGTCTCGGCCGTGGCGGAAGAGGGTATCGCCGCGTATCTGGGCATGGCGCCGATCGCGGTGCATGAGGTGACCACCTTCTACAACATGTACAACCAGGAGCCGGTGGGCCGCTTCAAGCTCAACGTCTGCACCAACCTGCCATGCCAGCTCCGCGACGGTGAAACGGCGCTGAAGCACCTGTGCCACAAGCTCGGTGTCGAGCCCTACGGCACCACGGCAGACGGCACCTTCACCGTGCAGCCGAGCGAGTGCCTCGGTGCCTGTGCCGATGCCCCGGTGATGCTCGTCAACGATCGCCAGATGCTCAGCTTCATGAGCAACGAGCGGCTCGATGAACTGGTCGACACATTGAAGGTACACGGCCGATGAGCATGCCCGACCTTTCCAGATTCCAAGCACGCGGCCTGGAGACCTGCTTCCACGGCCGCCACATCGACCCGCAGATCTATGCCGGCCTCGATGGCACCAACTGGCGGCTGCAGGACTACATCGCGCGTGGCGGTTATGCGGCGCTGCGCAAGATCCTTCAAGGCGCCGACGGCGGCGTGTCGATGACGCCCGACCAGGTCATCGCGGAGGTCAAGCTGTCGGCGCTGCGCGGGCGGGGCGGTGCGGGTTTCCCCACCGGTCTGAAGTGGAGCTTCATGCCGCGTCAGTTTCCGGGCCCGAAATACCTCGTGTGCAATTCGGACGAAGGCGAGCCTGGCACCTGCAAGGATCGCGACATCCTGGCCTACAACCCGCACATCGTGATCGAGGGCATGGCGATCGCGGCCTATGCGATGGGCGTGAAGACCGCGTACAACTACATCCACGGCGAGATCTTCGAGGTCTACGAGCGTTTCGAGGAGGCACTCGACGAGGCTCGCGCCGCCGGCTTGTTGGGCGACCGCATCCTTGGCTCGGACTTCAGTTTCCAGTTGCACGCGTTCCACGGTTTCGGCGCCTACATCTGTGGCGAAGAGACGGCTTTGCTCGAGTCGCTCGAAGGCAAGAAGGGCCAGCCGCGCTTCAAGCCACCGTTCCCGGCGAGTTTCGGCCTGTACGGCAAACCGACCACGATCAACAACACCGAGACGTTCGCTGCCGTGCCGTGGATCATCAACCACGGGGGTCAGGCCTATCTCGAATGCGGCAAGCCGAACAACGGTGGCACGAAGATCTTCTCGGTGGTCGGCGATGTCAACAGGCCCGGCAATTTCGAGGTGCCGCTCGGTACGCCGTTCGCCAAACTGCTCGAGATGGCAGGTGGCGTGAAGGGCGGGGCGCTGAAGGCGGTGATCCCCGGCGGCTCGTCCGCGCCGGTGCTGCCGGCCAATGTGATGATGGACACGACGATGGACTATGACGCCATCGCCAAGGCGGGCTCGATGCTGGGATCCGGCGCCGTGATCGTCATGAACGACACCCGTTGCATGGTCCGCAGCCTGTTGCGCCTGAGTTATTTCTACCAGCACGAAAGCTGCGGCCAGTGCACACCGTGCCGTGAGGGCACCGGCTGGCTCTGGCGCATGGTCGACCGCATCGAGCACGGCAAGGGACGAAAGGAAGACCTCGACCTGCTGGACAACGTGGCCGACAACATCAAGGGCCGCACCATCTGTGCGCTCGGCGACGCCGCCGCAATGCCGGTGCAAGGCATGTTGAAGCATTTCCGCGACGAGTTTGCGTACCACGTCGATCACAAGACCTGCATGGTCGCGCAGACCGTCTGACGAACCGCACCCCGACATGATCGAAATCGAACTCGACGGCAAGAAGGTCAGCGTGGCCGAAGGCAGCATGGTCATGCATGCGGCCGACGCGGCGGGCACCTACGTCCCGCACTTCTGCTATCACAAGAAGCTCAGCATCGCGGCCAACTGCCGCATGTGCCTGGTCGACATCGAAAAGGCGCCCAAGCCCATGCCGGCCTGCGCCACCCCGGTGACCAACGGCATGGTCGTTCGCACGCAGAGCGACAAGGCGGTCAAGGCCCAGAAGTCGGTGATGGAGTTCCTCCTCATCAACCACCCGCTCGACTGCCCCATCTGCGACCAGGGCGGCGAGTGCCAGTTGCAGGACCTCGCCGTCGGCTACGGCGCCTCGGGCTCGCGTTACAGCGAAGAAAAGCGCGTCGTCTTCCACAAGAACGTGGGCCCGTTGATCTCGATGGAAGAGATGAGCCGGTGCATCCACTGCACCCGCTGCGTGCGCTTCGGCCAGGAAGTGGCGGGCGTCATGGAACTCGGCATGCAGAACCGCGGCGAGCATTCCGAGATCACCACCTTCGTCGGCCGCACGATCGACTCCGAGCTGTCGGGCAACATGATCGACATCTGCCCGGTCGGCGCGCTCACGAGCAAGCCGTTCCGCTACAGCGCACGCACCTGGGAACTGGCGCGGCGCAAGAGCATCAGCCCGCACGATTCCACCGGCGCGAACCTGGTGGTGCAGGTGAAGGCGAACAAGGTCATGCGCGTGGTGCCGTTCGAGAACGAGCCGGTCAATGAATGCTGGATCGCCGACCGCGATCGTTTCAGCTATGAAGCGTTGAACAGCGACCAGCGCCTGACGTCACCAATGGTCAAACAGGGCGGCGCCTGGAAGACCGTCGACTGGACCACCGCGCTCGAATACGTGGCCAATGGCCTGAAGCAGATCGTGTCCGCGCATGGACCGGCGTCGGTTGGAGCGTTGGGCTCGCCGCACGCCACCGTCGAAGAGCTGCACTTGCTGGCACGGCTGGTGCGCGGCCTGGGCAGCGAAAACATCGATCATCGCCTGCGGCACGCGGACTTCCGGCACGACGCCGGCGCACGCTGGCTCGGCACCTCGATCGCGTCGCTGTCCGAATTGCAGCGCGTACTCATCGTCGGATCGTTCCTGCGCAAGGACCACCCGCTCTTCGCTCAGCGAATCCGCCAGGCGGCACGCCGAGGCGCCAAGGTCATCAGCCTGAATGCCGCGCATGACGACTGGCTGATGCCCGTGGCACAACAACTCACCGTGGCACCGACACGCTGGTTGCAAGCGTTGGCTGACATCGCTGCGGCGCTGGCCGAGTCGACGGGTGCAATGGCACCCGTGCGTGGCACCGCGACCGACGCCGCGCGAGCCGTTGCGTCGGCGCTGCTGTCCGGCGAGCGCAAGGCGGTCCTGCTCGGCAACGCCGCGGCTCAACATCCGCAGGCGGGCGAGATCCTCGCGCTGGCGAACTGGATCGGCGAGCGCACCGGCGCCAGCGTCGGCTACCTCGGCGAGGCTGCCAATTCGGTCGGCGCACAACTCGTGAATGCACGCCCCGGCCCGGGCGGGCTGAACGCCGCGCAGATGCTGGCGCAGCCGCGCAAGGGCTTGCTCCTGCTGAACGTCGAGCCCGTGCTCGACATGGCCAACGCACAGGCGGCGAAGGCCGCGCTGGCAGCGGCCGACATGGTGGTGGCGCTGACGTCGTTCAAGGATGCCGCCGTCGAAGGCGCAGACGTGCTGCTTCCGATCGCTCCGTTTTCCGAAACGGCGGGCACGTTCGTCAACGCCGAAGGTCGCGCGCAATCGTTTCACGGGGTCGTCAACCCGCTGGGTGCCACGCGTCCCGCATGGAAGGTCCTGCGG
Source organism: Rubrivivax sp. (assembly GCA_024641945.1). GTDB lineage: Bacteria > Pseudomonadota > Gammaproteobacteria > Burkholderiales > Burkholderiaceae_C > Rubrivivax. The sequence continues at coordinate 11,993 of JAHECD010000065.1, forward strand.
GTTCTCGGCACGATGCTCGGCCTCGACGGCTTTGCTTTCGAGACCGCCGAGGACGTTCTCGCCCAGGCGCTGGGCAGTGATGCCGGTGCGCCGGCCCGGCTGTCCAACCGTACGTCGGTGGCGATCGGTTTGGTCGACCCGGCCGATGGCACCGAGCGCATCGCCGACGTACCGATCTACGCCACCGATGCGCTGGTGCGGCGTGCCGAGTCGCTGCAGATGACCGCAGACGCGCGCCCGCCCGTGGCCAGTCTGCCGGCTGACCTGTGGCAATCGCTCGGGTTGGGTGATGGTGACAAGGTGCGGGTCAGCCAGGGCACTGGGCACGTGGTGCTGCCGGCCCGGCGCGACGACACGCAGGCGTCGGGCACGGTGCGGGTACCGGCCGGGCATGCCGATACCGCCTCGCTGGGCGCGATGTTCGGCGCGATCCATGTCGAGAGGGCCGGCGCATGATGGACTGGATCACCCAGATCCCGCAGACGTACCCGGCCTCGTGGCTGGTGGTATGGAGCCTGATCAAGATCGTCCTGGTGGTCGCCCCGCTGATGGGCTGTGTGGCATACCTCACGCTGTGGGAACGCAAGGCGATCGGCTGGACGCAGATCCGCCCCGGCCCCAACCGCGTGGGCCCCTTCGGCCTGCTGACGCCGATCGCCGACGCAGTGAAGCTGATCTTCAAGGAGATCATCCGGCCGACCGCTGCGAACAAGGGCCTGTTCTTCCTCGGCCCCGTGCTGACGATCATGCCGGCACTCGCCGCGTGGGCCGTCATTCCGTTCGGTCCGGACGTTGCGCTGGCCAACGTCAACGCCGGTCTGCTGTTCTTGATGGCGATCACCTCGATGGAGGTCTACGGCGTCATCATTGCCGGCTGGGCGTCGAATTCCAAGTACGCGTTCCTCGGCGCGTTGCGGGCCTCGGCGCAGATGGTGTCCTACGAAATCGCCATGGGTTTCGCGCTCGTGATCGTGCTGATGGTCGCCGGCAGCATGAACATGACGGACGTCGTCATGAGCCAGAGCCGGGGCATCTTCGCTTCCAAGGGCCTGAACTTCCTCTCGTGGAACTGGCTGCCTCTGCTGCCGATCTTCTTCGTCTATTTCATCTCGGGGCTGGCCGAGACCAACCGGCACCCGTTCGACGTGGTCGAAGGTGAATCCGAGATCGTGGCCGGCCACATGATCGAGTATTCGGGCATGTCCTTCGCCATGTTCTTCCTGGCCGAATACGCGAACATGATCCTGGTCTCGATGCTGACCACGCTGCTGTTCCTCGGCGGCTGGCTGCCGCCGATCGACAGCGCGCTGTTCAACTGGATCCCCGGCTGGATCTGGCTCGGGCTGAAAGTCTTCGTCGTGGTCACGATGTTCCTCTGGGTGCGCGCCACGTTCCCGCGCTACCGGTACGACCAGATCATGCGCCTGGGCTGGAAGATCTTCATTCCGGTCACGCTGGTCTGGCTCGTCGTCGTGGGTCTGTGGATCCAGTCACCCTTCAATATCTGGAAGTAGCCAAGGGCCCAACACCATGGCAGTCAAAGACGTCCTGCAGAGCTTCATGCTCACCGAACTGTTCAAGGGCCTGGCCCTGACCGGCCGACACTTCCTGTCGAAGACGATCACGGTGCAATTTCCCGAGGAGAAGACGCCGCTCTCGCCGCGCTTTCGCGGCCTGCACGCGCTGCGCCGATACGAGAATGGCGAGGAGCGCTGCATCGCCTGCAAACTCTGCGAGGCGGTGTGTCCGGCGATGGCGATCACGATCGAGTCCGACGTCCGGGCCGACGGCTCGCGCCGCACCACCCGGTACGACATCGATCTCACCAAGTGCATCTTCTGCGGTTTCTGCGAGGAAAGCTGCCCGGTCGATTCGATCGTCGAGACCCACATCTTCGAATACCACGGCGAGAAACGCGGTGACCTGTACTTCACCAAGGACATGCTGCTCGCGGTGGGCGACCGCTACGAAAAGGAAATCGCCGCCAACCGGGAGGCCGACGCCCTCTATCGCTGACGCGCGGCGGCATCGCCGCCCGCTCCAGCCCGAGGCGTCTCAAACATGAATACGACCACCGCCCTGTTCTATGTCTTTTCGGCCGTGCTGCTGTTCGCGTCGTTCCGCGTCATCACGGCGCGCAGCACGGTGCACGCGGCGCTCTTCCTGGTGCTCGCGTTCTTCAGCGCGAGCTGCGTGTGGATGCTGCTCGCCGCCGAGTTCCTGGCGATCGCGCTCGTGCTTGTCTACGTCGGCGCGGTGATGGTGTTGTTCCTCTTCGTCGTGATGATGCTGGACATCAATACGGACAGTTTCCGCGAAGGCTTCTGGAAGCACTTTCCTCTTGCCGGCCTGGTGGGCGTGGTCATCGCACTCGAGATGGCGCTCGTGCTGATGCGCGGGCACCGGCAGAGCGAGGCCCCTGCAGCCACCGCGGCGGCGATCGAGATGGGCAATACGCGGTTGCTCGGCATCGAGGTCTACACACACTACCTCTACCCGCTAGAGATCGCCGCCGTGCTGCTGCTCGTGGCCATCGTCGCCGCCATTGCGCTCACGCTGCGCAAGCGCAAGGACAGTCGCTATCAGGACCCGGGAGAGCAGGTCAAGGCCCGCAAGGCCGACCGCCTGCGTATCGTGTCCATGAAGCCGGTGATCGAGCAGCCGTCGAAGCCTGCCGCCACCGAAGGGGGCCAGCCATGACCCTGGGCCCCATCACGCTCGGCCATTACCTCTCGCTCGGCGGCATTCTGTTCGCGCTGTCGGTGATCGGCATCTTCCTGAACCGGCGAAATCTGATCGTGCTGCTGATGGCGATCGAACTGATGCTGCTTGCGGTCAACCTCAACTTTGTCGCCTTCTCGCACTATCTGGGCGATATGGCGGGTCAGGTCTTCGTCTTTTTCATTCTCACGGTCGCTGCCGCCGAGTCGGCCATCGGCCTGGCGATCCTGGTCGTGCTGTTCCGCAACCGCGCGTCGATCGCCGTCGACGAACTCGACACGCTCAAGGGCTGACCATGAATCGCCACGCTCGCATTCGTTCGTTGCCGATTGGGGAGGCCTGATCCGCACATGGCTGCAACGCTTTCCCAGAATTTGCTGTTGACGGTGCCGCTGGCGCCGTTGGCTGGGGCCTTGATCGCCGGTCTGGCCGGCCATGTCGTCGGTCGCCGTGGCGCCCACATGGCCACGATCCTCGGCGTGCTGGTGTCGTTCATCTGCTCGGCGCTGGTACTCAACGACGTGTTGGCCGGCGCCCGCTTCAATGCCACCGTCTACGAGTGGATGAATCTCGGCGGCCTGAAGATGGAGGTTGGGTTTCTCATCGACGGGCTGACCGCGATGATGATGTGCGTCGTCACGTTCGTATCGCTGATGGTGCACGTCTACACCATCGGCTACATGGAAGAGGATCCGGGCTACCAGCGGTTCTTCTCGTACATTTCGCTGTTCACGTTCTCGATGCTCATGCTGGTCATGAGCAACAACTTCCTGCAGCTGTTCTTCGGCTGGGAGGCCGTGGGGCTGGTGTCCTACCTGCTGATCGGTTTCTGGTTCAAGAAGTCGACGGCCGTTTTCGCCAACATGAAGGCCTTCCTCGTCAACCGCGTGGGGGACTTCGGCTTCATCCTGGGCATCGGCCTGGTCGTCGCGTTCACCGGCTCGCTCAACTACACCGAGGTTTTTGCCAAGGGTCCGGAACTGGCGAAGCTGGTCTTCCCGGGCAACGACTGGATGCTGGTCACGGTGATCTGCATCTGCCTGTTCATCGGCGCCATGGGCAAGAGCGCGCAGGTGCCGTTGCACGTGTGGCTGCCGGACTCGATGGAAGGCCCGACCCCGATCTCGGCGCTGATCCACGCGGCGACGATGGTCACGGCCGGCATCTTCATGGTCACGCGCATGTCGCCGCTGTTCGAGCTGTCGGACACCGCGCTGAGCTTCGTGCTCGTGATCGGCGCGATCACCGCGCTCTTCATGGGTTTCCTGGGCATCATCCAGAACGACATCAAGCGGGTGGTCGCGTACTCGACGCTGAGCCAGCTCGGCTACATGACGGTGGCGCTCGGCGTCTCCGCGTATTCGGTGGCGGTGTTCCACCTGATGACCCACGCGTTCTTCAAGGCGCTGCTGTTTCTCGGTGCGGGCTCGGTGATCATCGGCATGCACCACGATCAGGACATCCGCAACATGGGTGGCCTGTGGAAGCACATGAAGATCACCTGGATCACGTCGCTGGTCGGGTCGCTCGCGCTCATTGGCACGCCGTGGTTCTCGGGGTTCTATTCCAAGGACAGCATCATCGAGGCGGTGCACGCGAGTCATCTGCCGGGTGCCGGCTTTGCCTATTTCGCGGTGATCGCCGGTGTCTTCGTCACGGCCTTCTATTCGTTCCGCATGTACTTCCTCGTCTTCCATGGCGAGGAGCGGTTCCACCACAAGCCGTTCCCGGGCGAGCACGACGCGCACGATGAGCATGGGGACGGCCATGGCCATGCCCACACGCCGCACGAGTCGCCCTGGGTCGTGTGGGTGCCGCTGGTGGCGCTGGCCATCCCGTCGCTCCTGATCGGCGGCATGACGATCGGCAAGATGTTGTTCGGTGACTTCTTCGCCGACTCCATCGTCGTCGATGCCGAGCGCCATCCGGCGATGGAAGAAATGGCCAAGGAATTCCACGGTGCCGGCGCCATGGCACTGCACGGCCTGACCGCGCTGCCGTTCTGGTTGGCGCTGTCGGGTGTCCTGCTGGCCTGGTTCTTCTACCTGAAGCAGCCGTCCATCCCCGCGGCCCTCGCGCGCACCTTCAGCCCGCTGATGCGGGTGCTCGAGAACAAGTATTACTTCGATGCCTTCAACGAGAAGATCCTTGCCGCGGGCGCGCGCCTGCTCGGCACGGGCTTGTGGAAGGGCGGCGATGTCGGCGTCATCGATGGCCTCGTGGTCAACGGGTCGGCGCGTGCGGTCGGTGCGATCGCCAGCGTCGTGCGGCTGGTCCAGACCGGCCACCTGTATTGGTATGCGCTCGTCATGATCCTGGGCATCTTCGGCCTGCTGACTTGGCAGCTGTGGCCTTTCCTGAGCAGCGCCGTCGTGCGCTGACGACAAGAACGAACGCGTGAGGCGGAGAAAAAGCAAATGGGTCTTCTGAGCGTGGCCATCTGGCTGCCGATAGCGGCGGGGGCACTCCTGCTCGCGGCCGGCCGCGACGAGCACGCCGGCGCCGTGCGGTGGATGGCGCTCGTGGGCGCCCTCGCGAGCTTCTTCGTCACGGTGCCGCTGGTCACTGGATTCGATACCGGCACGGCGGCCATGCAATTCCAGGAAAGCATGCCCTGGATCGAGCGATTCAACGTGCGCTACGCCCTCGGGGTCGACGGCATTTCCGTCTGGTTCGTGCTGCTCACGGCGTTCATCACCGTCGTGGTGGTTATCGCCGGGTGGGAGGTGATCACCGAGCGCGTCAACCAGTACATGGGCGCCTTCCTGATCCTGTCCGGCCTGATGGTGGGTGTGTTCTCGGCCATTGACGGGCTGCTGTTCTATGTGTTCTTCGAGGCCACGCTGATCCCGATGTACATCATCATCGGCGTCTGGGGCGGCCCGCGCCGCGTGTACGCAGCCTTCAAGTTCTTCCTCTACACGCTGCTCGGCTCGCTGCTGATGCTGGTCGCGCTGGTCTACCTGTATTACAAGTCGGGCGGGAGTTTCGACATCCTGTCCTGGCACAAGCTGCCGCTGCCGCTGAGTGCGCAGACGCTGTTGTTCTTTGCCTTCTTCGCCGCGTTCTCGGTCAAGGTGCCGATGTGGCCGGTACACACCTGGCTGCCGGACGCGCACGTCGAGGCGCCCACGGGCGGCTCGGTGGTGCTGGCGGCGATCATGCTGAAGCTGGGGGCCTACGGCTTCCTGCGGTTCTCGCTGCCGATCGCCCCCGATGCCAGCCGTGAATGGGCGTGGTTCATCATCGCGCTGAGCCTGATCGCGGTGGTCTACATCGGGCTGGTCGCGCTGGTGCAGCAGGACATGAAGAAGCTCGTGGCGTATTCATCCATCGCACACATGGGCTTCGTCACGCTGGGATTCTTCATCTTCAGCGAGCTCGGCGTGTCGGGCGGCATCGTGCAGATGATCAGCCACGGCTTCGTCTCGGGCGCGATGTTCCTGTGCATCGGCGTGCTCTACGACCGTGTGCACAGCCGCGAGATCGCGGCCTACGGCGGCGTTGCCAACACGATGCCCAAGTTCGCGGCTTTCGCGGTGCTCTTCGCAATGGCCAACTGCGGCCTGCCGGGCACGGCAGGTTTTGTCGGCGAGTGGATGGTGATCCTGGGCGCGGTCAAGTACAACTTCTGGCTTGCCGCGCTGGCCGCCACGACGCTGATCTTCGGCGCGGCCTACACGCTGTGGATGGTCAAGCGGGTGTATTTCGGCGACGTGGCAAACGACCACGTGAAAGAACTCACCGACATCAACGCACGCGAATTCCTCATGCTCGCGATCCTGGCCGTCGCGGTGCTGGCCATGGGCCTGTACCCGAAGCCTTTCACCGATGTCATGCACGTGTCCGTCACCGAGCTGCTCAAGCACGTGGCGACGAGCAAGCTGAACTGACACGGGACGAGAACAAACATGAACGCGATGAACTGGATCGTCGTCTACCCCGAGGTCGTGCTGCTGGCGATGACCTGCGTGATCGCCATCGTCGATCTCTTCGTCACCGACCCGGCGCGGCGCCTGACCTTCTGGCTGACCCAGGCCACGCTGGTCGTCGTGGCGCTCATGCACCTGGCGTATTTCGAAAGTGGCTTGACGATCTACGGCATGCAGTCGCACGTCGTGAACGACCCGATGGGCCACCTGCTGGCGTTCTTCGCCGTCGTGGCCACGCTCGTCACCGTGGCGTACGCACAGCCGTACCTCGCTTCGCGCGACATGCTCAAGGGCGAGTTCTTCTCGCTCACGCTCTTTTCGCTGCTCGGCATCGCGATCATGTGCTCGGCGAACAATTTCCTCGTCGTGTACCTCGGCCTCGAATTGATGAGCTTGTCGCTCTACGCGCTCACCGCCTTGCGGCGTGACCACGCGATGGCCACCGAGGCGGCGATGAAGTATTTCATTCTCGGCGCGCTGGCGAGCGGCTTCCTGCTCTACGGCATGTCGATGATGTACGGTGCCACCGGCTCGCTCGAGATTCCGAAGGTCTTCGAGCAGATCGCCACCGGGGCGATCAACCGCGAAGTCCTGGTCTTCGGCATCGTTTTCATCGTGGCCGGACTCGGCTTCAAGCTCGGTGCTGCGCCGTTCCACATGTGGGTGCCCGACGTCTACCACGGGGCGCCCACGGCCGTGACGCTGCTGATCGGCGCCGCGCCCAAGCTGGCCGCCTTCGCCATCACGATGCGGCTGCTCGTCGAGGGCATGCTCGGCCTGGCGGTCGACTGGCAGCAGATGCTCGTCGTGCTGGCTGTCGCGTCGCTGCTGGTGGGCAACCTCACCGCCATCGCACAGACCAACCTCAAGCGCATGCTGGCGTACTCCACGATCGCACAGATGGGCTTCCTGCTGCTCGGCATGAGCGCGGGCGTCGTCAGCGGCAATACGTTGTCGGCCGCCAATGCCTACAGCTCGTCGATGTTCTATATCGTCACTTACGTGATGACGACACTCGGCACCTTCGGCCTCATCATCTATCTGGCACGTGAAGGATTCGAGAGCGAGGAGATCGCCGACCTGTCCGGCCTGTCCAAGCGTGCCCCGTGGCTCGCGGGCGTGATGGCGCTGTTCATGTTCTCGCTCGCCGGCCTGCCGCCGCTGGTGGGCTTCCACGCGAAACTGGCGGTGTTGCAGGCGCTGGTCACCACCAACGTCACGGGCTATCTGGTCCTGGCGGTGGTGGCGGTGCTGATGTCGCTGGTCGGTGCGTACTACTACCTGCGTGTGGTCAAGGTCATGTACTTCGACGAGCCCGCCAGCACGATGCCCGTCCAGGGCAGCCGCGGCATCAGCGCGCTGCTCGCCGTGAATGGCGTCGCCGTGCTCGCGCTCGGGTTGCTGCCCGGCGGGCTGATGGCGATGTGCCGCGACGCCATCATCAAGGCACTGACGAGCTGATGGCCGCAGGCGGGCCGCCCGAAAGCCGCGGGGGCCCCGCGCCGGTGGGTGACGATGCGCATCTCGTCGAGCGCGCGGAGCGCAGCGAAACGCGGCTCGAGGGTGGATTTCTGCACGTTGTGCTGGATCACGTCCGCCTGCCCGATGGCCGGATGGCGACCCGCGAATATGTGCGGCACCCAGGGGCCGTGGCCGTGTTGCCGATCCTGGACGACGGCCGCATCGTGCTGGTGCGCCAGTACCGCCACCCGGTCGGCACCATCCTGCTCGAGCTGCCCGCAGGCAAACTCGACGACAACGAGACCGTGCTGGCCTGCGCCATGCGCGAGCTGCAAGAGGAAACGGGATACACGGCTCGCGAATGGGCCCGCGCGGGCGTCTTCAACAACGCCGCCGCCTATTCCACCGAAGGGATAGAAATCTGGTTCGCAAGAGGTCTCGTGCCCGGTGCACAGCAACTCGACGAGGGCGAGTTCGTCGAGGTCTGCACGCTGGACGAAGCCGAGCTGGACGCACTCGCATCGGCTGGCGGGCTGCCCGACATGAAGACCATGATTGGGCTGCAATGGTTGCAGCGCTGGCGCAACGGGCAGTGGCCCCTCGATTGGGTGGCCGTCAGCTGATTCGCAGGCGGAGTGACCATAATCCCGTCATGAAGGTCCTCAACCTGCGCTGTGCAAACGGCCACGGATTCGAAGGCTGGTTTGCGTCGGAAGACGAGTTTCTCGGCCAGAACGGACGTGGTCTCGTCGAATGTCCGATGTGCAGCGACCGTGTCGTCACCCGGCTGCCCAGCGCGCCGCGGCTGAACCTGTCGGGTGCGCGCGAACCTGAGGTGCCGCGTGCTGCGCCGGCACCGGCCGATCTGCAGGCCGCCTGGATGCAGGCCGTGCGCCACGCGCTGGAAAATACCGACGACGTGGGCGAGCGCTTTGCCGAGGAAGCCCGCCGCATCCATTACGGCGAGACCGAATCCCGCGGTATTCGCGGCCAGACGACACCCGACGAGCGCGAGGCGCTGCGGGACGAGGGCATCGAAGTGATGTCGCTGCCGATCCCCGCCGCGCTCAAGGGCCCGGTGCAGTAGCGCCGGTCGGTTTCGCGAGCAACTTACAGCACCCGCCCTGGGTTCATCGTGCCCAAGGGATCGAGTGCGCGCTTGATGGCGCGCATCATGTCCAGCGCGACGGCGGATTTGCGCTGCACCAGTTCGTCGCGCTTGAGCTGCCCGACGCCGTGTTCCGCCGAGATCGAACCCCCACACGCCTGCACACGGTCGTAGACGATCTCGTTGACCGCATGTTCCTGCTCGCGCAGGAACGCCGCCGCATCCGCGCCCTGCGGCGCCTGCACGTTGTAGTGCAGGTTGCCGTCCCCCAGATGGCCGAAATTGACCAGCCGCATGCCGGGGAAGCGCGCCGCCAGTGCCGCGTCCGTGCGTTCGACGAACCCTGGAATGGCCGAGACCGGCAGGGCGATGTCGTGTTTGATGTTCAGGCCTTCCTCGGCCTGCGCAAGCGGAATCGCCTCCCGCACATGCCACAGCGCTTTCGACTGCGCCAGCGTCTCGGCCACGGCCGCGTCGGTGATCGTTCCGGCTCCGAGCGCGGCTTCGAGCAACGCTTCGAAACGCGTGCGTGCAGGCGTTTCGCCCTCGGTGTCGCTCTGCTCGAGCAACACCGTCCAGGGTGCACCCGGAAGCGGGCGCGGCAAAGCCGGAAAGTGCCGCGCCACGAGTTCGAGCGAGAACCGGTTCATGACCTCGAACCCGGTGAGCCCGGCGCCGAGGCGCGACCGTGCCAGGCCGAGCAGCGCCAGCGCATCGGCGAGCGTGGCGCAGGCGGCGAGGGCGGTGGTTACCGCGGCAGGCTGTGGATAGAGCTTGAGGGTCGCAGCGGTGATGACACCGAGCGTGCCTTCGCTTCCGATCATCAGGCCGCGCAGGTCGTAGCCGGTGTTGTCCTTGCGCAGGCCGCTCAAGCCGCTCCAGATCGCACCTTGCGGCGTCACCACTTCCAGGCCGAGGCACAAGTCGCGGGTATTGCCGAATCGCAGCACCTGCGTGCCGCCGGCGTTGGTGGCCAGGTTGCCGCCGATCGTGCAACTGCCCTCGGCCGCAAGGCTCAGCGGAAACAGCAGCGCCTGCGCGGCGGCCGCCTCCTGCACCTGCTGCAGCACGCAGCCGGCCTCGGCGGTGAGTGTCAGATTTTCGGCATCGATCGCCCGCACGCGGTTCATGCGCTGCATCGAAAGCAGCACCTGCGCCCCGCTCGTGTCGGGCACACCGCCGCCGACGAGCCCGGTATTCCCGCCCTGCGGCACGATCGAAACACCGTGGGCCGCACAGGCGCGCACGACGGCGGCCACTTCGTCGGTGCTGCCAGGGCGCACCACGGCGCCGGCCTTGCCACGCCAGCGCCGCCGCCAGTCGAGCTCCCACGCCGACAGGTCGCCCTCGGTCGAAACGTGCGCCTCGCCCACCGACCCGTGCAACGCAGCAAGGAGCGCGGCGGCGATCATGCGGGCGGGCTTCCAGCGGCACGGCGCGCCTGCGCGATGCGCCATCGAACGTGCAGGGCACAGGCCGCGAACAACAGCACGCACAGCAGCACCTCGACCCCGGCCAGCACTGCCGACAAGCCGTGTTCGCTCGTCGCGCGAACGGCGCCTTCGGTGAAATAGATCCACACGAGCAGGCTCAGCCAGCGGTAGGTGTACATGCGATGACGCAGCAGGCCGGGCAGGGGCAGGAGCAGCGGCAGCACTTTCAGCGCCAGCGTGCCCGACCCGGTGGGTGCCAGCCAGAGTTCCCAGGACAGGCCCAGCACAATGAGGCCGAGCACACACCCCAGCGCGAGCACACGCGTAAAACGAACGACGCCATCGGCGCTGCGTGGTGCAACCTCGAGGGGCGGGGTGGGGGCCGATGCGGCGTCCGCTAGATCCATGCTGGCATCATAGCCAGCATGACGTCTCTCGCCGATCATGTGAGTTCGCTGCGCGCCTATGTGGGCGAGCTGCTGCTGACGCTTGGCGAGTGGCCCTGGATCGAGACCGCGCGCACGCTGCGGCAGCGCTTTCGGGAAGATCGTCTGGGCCTGACGGCGAGCAGCCTGACCTTCACCACCCTCATCTCTCTGGTGCCTTTGCTCACCGTGATGCTGGCGCTGTTCACGGCATTTCCGATGTTTTCCAAGTTCCGGTCGGCCCTCGAGCAATTCTTCCTGCAGAACCTCGTGCCCGACAACATCGCGCGCCCGGTGCTGGCGGCACTGACCCAATTTGCCGGCAAGGCCAACAGCCTCGGCACCGCGGGGCTGCTGCTGCTGCTGGGCACCGCGCTCGCGCTGATGCTCACGATCGATCGCACGTTGAACGCGATCTGGCGCGTGCGCCGGCCGCGCCCCATCGCGCAGCGGCTGCTGGTCTACTGGGCGGCGCTGACACTCGGTCCGCTGGCGCTCGGTGCGAGCCTGACCGTCACGTCGTATGCCATCTCTTCGTCGCGCGGGTTCGTCGGCACGATGCCTGGCGGCGTCGGCCTGACGATCGACGTCCTGCAGTTCCTGCTGCTCGTGCTGGCCGCCGCGGCGCTCTATCGATACGTGCCCAACACCCATGTGCGGTGGAAACATGCGTTGGCCGGCGGCATGTTCGTATCGACGGCGTTCGAGCTCGCGAAAAAGGGCCTGGCCTGGTACGTCGGTGCCGTGCCGACCTACGGGTCGGTGTACGGCGCATTTGCCACGCTGCCGATCCTGCTGCTCTGGATCTACCTCGTCTGGGTCATCGTGCTGCTGGGTGCGGTCATCGCGGCGTACGCGCCGACGCTCCAGATGCGTGTGGCGCGGCGCCCGTCGACACCCGGCTATCGCTTCGAACTGGCGCTCGCGCTGATCGCTTCACTGGCCGCCGCGCGCCCGACGGACCGGCATGGCCTGCCGTCGCTCGAACTGGCCGCCGCACTGCGCATCGACCCGCTCTTCGTCGAGCCGCTGCTCGACCTGCTGATCGAACTGGGTTGGGTCGGACGCCTCGAAGAAGACGGCGAGCAGCGGCTCGTCTTGCTGGCCGACCCGGAATCCACCCGTGCGCAGCCGCTCGTCGACCGGCTCCTGCTCGCGCCCACGCCGCAGGCCCGCGCGTTCCGCGCGCACGCAGGAGTCGAATCGATGACGCTGGCGGCGCTGCTGGCCTGAGGGCGGCCGACCGGCGCGATGGCCCCGTTCGGCGTTGCCTTGAACGACGGCCGGCGCGATGGCGTGTCACGCCATGTGCACGACCGCCAACAGCGCCGTGGCTGCGGAGCGCGTCGCGTTGTGGATCGTATGGGGCTGGTCGACGGCATAACGCGCGGTCTCACCGCGTTTCAGGCGCACCGTGTCGGCGCCGGCGGTGACATCGAGCGTGCCAGTGATCACCGTGAGGTGCTCGCGCGACGACGGCTCGTGCGCCTGCGACGCGAGCACGCCGCCGGGTTGCACCGTCAGTGCATACCACTCGAAGCGACCCGCCAGGTCGATCGGTCCCAGGATGAGCAGTTCGCACAGGCCGTCCGGGCTGCGCATCGACGGTGTGCTGTGTGCCGGCATCACGGTCACGGCCCGTGCTGCCGGTTCGTCGATGCCGCCGAGCAACTCGGCGATCGTGACCCCCAGTGCATTGGCCAGACGCCAGACCACGGCCACCGTCGGGTTGGCCTGGGCGCGCTCGATCTGCGACAGCATCGACTTGGACACGCCGGCGCGGCGTGACAGTTCATCCAGCGACAGCGCCCGGGACTGGCGCAACGCGGCCAGGGTGGCGCCCACTGGCGGAGGCTCCGTCAGGGCGGGGGCAGCAGGCTTGCGTGGGGACATGCACGGTCTCTGGATTGACGGGAACAGGTGTGTTCAAGATATTGAATCTAAATTCGATATAGTGGAAAATTTGCCGTACCGTTCCTTACATCGAACAAGCGTATTCTGCTTCCGAGCCCCTTCCAGGACAAGCACCATGGCCGACAACAATGCCTTTCTCGAACACCTGCGTACCGAACTGCAGGGCCTGCGCGACGCGGGCCTGTTCAAGACCGAGCGTGTGCTCTCCACCCCGCAGGGCGCGGTCGTTCGCACCGCCGACGGGCGCGAAGTCATCAACCTGTGCGCCAACAATTACCTGGGCCTGTCATCGCACCCGGCCGTCATCGACGCTGCGCACGAAGCCCTGCGCACCCATGGATACGGGCTGAGTTCGGTGCGCTTCATCTGCGGCACGCAAGACCTGCACAAGGCGTTGGAGTCGCGGCTGGCGCGCTTTCTCGGCACCGAGGATGCGATCCTGTATGCGGCGGCGTTCGACGCCAACGGCGGCCTGTTCGAGCCGTTGCTCGGAGAGGCCGACGCCATCATCAGCGACGAGCTGAACCATGCCTCCATCATCGACGGCATCCGCCTGTGCAAGGCGCAGCGGTGGCGCTACAGGCACAACGACATGGCCGATCTCGAGCGGTGCCTGCAGGAAGCGGCAGCCGCCGGCGCGCGCTTCAAGCTGGTCTTTACCGACGGCGTGTTCTCGATGGACGGCACCGTGGCACAACTCGACCGCATGCGCGCGCTGTGCGACGCCCACGGGGCGATGCTGGGCATCGACGAATGCCATGCCACCGGCTTCATGGGGTGCACCGGACGCGGCACGCACGAGCATCGCGGCATCTTCGGCAAGGTGGACATCATCACCGGCACGCTGGGCAAGGCGCTCGGAGGCGCCAGCGGCGGGTTCACCGCGGCGCGACGCGACGTGGTCGAACTGCTGCGCCAGCGCTCGCGGCCGTATCTCTTCTCCAACACCGTGGCGCCGCCGATCGTCGGGGCGTCCATCGCCGTGCTCGACCTGCTCGAGGCGTCCACCGCGCTGCGGGACAAGCTCGCGGTGAATACACACTGGTTCCGCGAGGCCATCGTGAAGGCCGGCTTCGAGATCAAGCCGGGCGACCACCCGATCGTGCCGATCATGGTGTACGACGCCGTGAAGGCGCAACAGCTCAGCGCGCGCGTGCTCGAGCTGGGCATCTACGCGGTCGGCTTCTTCTTCCCCGTGGTGCCCAAGGGGCAGGCGCGCATCCGCGTGCAGATGAGCGCGGTGCACGAGCGTGCCCATCTCGAGCGCGCGGTGGCGGCGTTTTCGCAGGCCGGGCGTGAACTGGGGCTCGTCCAATGAACCCAGCCGCCGCCGCTGCATCGGATGCTGATGGGGCGCCGAAGATCCTGATCATCGGCGCCAACGGCCAGATCGGCACCGAGCTGGCCGAGGCGCTGATCCTGCGGCACGGCCGCGAAGCCGTGGTCACCAGCGACCTGGCGTCGTTCGGCCGCGTGGCCGGCGTGGCGCACGAGGCCATCGACGTCACCGACGCCGGCGCGTTGACCGCGGTGGTCGAGCGCCATGCCGTCACGCAGGTCTATCACCTCGCGGCGGCGCTGTCGGCGCGCGGCGAGAAGCACCCGATGTGGGCCTGGGACCTGAACATGAAGGGGCTGCTCAACGTGCTCGAGATCGCCCGCTCGCACAAGCTGCAGCGGGTGTTCTGGCCGAGCTCGATCGCGGCCTTCGGCCCGTCCACGCCGCGCGACGCCACGCCGCAGAAAACCGTGATGGACCCGGCCACCGTCTACGGCATCAGCAAGCTGGCCGGAGAAGGCTGGTGCGCGTGGTACCACCACAACCACGGCGTCGATGTGCGCAGCCTGCGCTACCCCGGGCTCATCAGCTGGAAGACCGCGCCCGGCGGCGGCACCACCGACTACGCGGTCGAGATCTTCCATGAGGCGATCAAGGCGGGCCGCTATACGAGCTTTCTGCGCAGCGACACCGCCTTGCCGATGATGTACATGCCGGATGCGATCCGCGCGACGCTCGAATTGATGGAAGCGCCGGCCGACGCCGTGCGCGAGCGCCAGAGCTACAACCTGGCTGGGCTCAGCTTCACACCGGCGCAGATCGCGGCGGCAATCGCGCGCCGCGTCGACGGGTTCACGATGGAATGTGTGCCCGACTTCCGCCAGGCGATTGCAGACAGCTGGCCGCGCAGCATCGACGACAGCGCCGCGCGGCGCGACTGGGGCTGGTCTCCCGGTTACGACCTGGACGCGATGGTGGACGACATGCTGACGAACCTTCGGCCGTTGCTGCAGCCGCCGTCGGCCTGAACCACGGGCGGTGCGGCTCGCGATCGCCCTGCGCAGCCCACGGGACACCCTCTGAACGGCGGCGGATGGACCGACAGCGATCACTGTCCGCCGGTGTGGCGATCGTGCGGCCGCTCGGGAACGTGGGAGCAGACGTCCAGCGGTGCCGGTCGAGTGACCGGTCGCGCCGTCTGTGAACTCAACATCACGACCCGTTGGCGACATTCGCCGTCGGGGTTGGGTCGCCATGGAGCCGCCGCTTGGTCCCATGCGGAGTGACCCGAAGGTGGCCGCGTATCGCTGAGCGCACACCCATCGGCAGTAGCTCGGGCGTCAGCCTGCTCCGCCCACTAAAGCAGGCGATCTAGGAGAATGCACGAGACTCAAGTGAGAATCGCCAATGAGCAACGCTGCTGCAGCCCTGGCATCTGTAAAGCCAATCAAAGACCCCCAGCCATCCGTCGATCGCATTGACGACCTCGCCAAGCGGATTCTCACCGGTGACATTTATCTGCCGAAGTTCCAGCGCGAGTTTGTCTGGGAGAGATCTCAGGTCATCGATCTTCTCGACTCGGTAGCCCGCAACTACCCGATAGGCAGCATCCTCCTATGGCAGAGCAGACAGGAGCTCCGCAGCGAGGGTCGCATTGCCGACCTCGAAATCGCCCAGCCCAAGCCAGACTACCCGGTCAACTACCTGCTCGATGGGCAGCAGCGGCTGTCCTCTATCTGCGGCGCTCTCTATTGGAAGGGAGGTGATCCAAGCAGCCCGTGGAACG
>JAHECD010000066.1 GCA_024641945.1 Rubrivivax sp.
GTCGAGCAGGGCCTTCGGCACCTCGCGCCGCGTCGTCACGGCCACCTCATGCCCGCCTTCGCGCAGCCGCCCCGCCATGGGTGCGCCCATGATGCCCAGGCCTATGAATCCAAGTTTCATGTCGATGCTCTCGTCACGGTCAGTTGAAGTCGCGCACGGCGCCGTCGAGCCAGCCGAGGCCCGCCTCGGTACCGTTCGCCGGCTTGTACTCGGCGCCAATGAATCCCGTGTAGCCGATCTTCTTCAGGTGCCGAAACACGAACGGAAAATTGATCTCGCCCGTACCCGGCTCGTTGCGGCCCGGGTTGTCGGCAAGTTGCACATGGCCGATGCGCGCGAGGTACCGGCCCATCGTCGCGGCGAGCTCGCCTTCGTAGCGCTGCGCGTGGTAGATGTCGTACTGCAGGAACAGGTTGTCCGCACCGACCTCGTCCATCAACGCGATCGCCTTGTCGGTCCGGTTGAGCCAGAAGCCCGGAATGTCGTAGTTGTTGACCGGCTCGATCAGCAGCCTGAGCCCCGCCTTCTTCAACGCGGCCGCGGCAAACCGAAGGTTGTCGACGACGGTGCTGCGCACGGCGGCATCGTCCAGCCCGGCCGGCGCGATACCGCACAGGCAATTGAGTTGCGTCACGCCGAGCGCCTGGGCGTACTCGATGGCCTTGGGCACGCCGGCGCGAAACTCGGCCACCCGAGCCGGCTGGCATGCGATGCCGCGGTCCCCGGCCGCCCAGTCGCCGGCAGGCAGGTTGTGCAGCACCATCGTCACCCCGGCAGCCTTCATGCGCGCCGCCACCTCGGCGGCAGGTGCCTCGTACGGGAACTGGAGTTCGACGTGGGTGAATCCGGCGCGGGCCGCGCGTTCGAAGCGGTCGAGCAGCGGCACCTCGGTAAAGAGCATCGACAGGTTGGCGGAGAAGCGGTTGTTCTGAGGGTTCATCACACAGTCCTCCGCTTCACTCGAGCAGGCCGGCCATCTCGAGGCCCTGACGGCCCTCGGGGTGGCGGCAGTCGATGTCCTCGAACTCGTTGATCTTGTCGATCTCGGTGCCCATCGCAATATTGGTCACCTTCTCGAGGATCACCTCGACGACGACGGGCACGCGGTACTTCTGCGCCATCGCCTGTGCTTCCTTCATCGCCGCCTCGATCTTCTCGGGGTCCGTCACCCGCAGGCTCTTGCAGCCCAGGCCCTGCACCACCGCCTGGTGGTCGACGCCGTAGCTGCGGAGCGCGTCGTCTTCGACGTTCTGGTTCTCGAACGCGAGCTGCACGCAGAAGTCCATCTCGAAACCGCGCTGGCTCTGGCGGATCAGGCCGAGATAGCTGTTGTTCACGAGCACTTGCACATACGGCAGGCGGAACTGGGCGCCCACCGCCAGTTCCTCGATCAGGAACTGGAAATCGTAGTCGCCCGAAAGGCCGACCACGGAGCGTGTCGGGTCGGCCGCGACCACGCCGAGTGCCGCGGGGATCGTCCAGCCCAGCGGCCCCGCCTGGCCACAATTGATCCATTGCCGCGGGCCGTAGACGTTGAGAAACTGCGCGCCGGCGATCTGCGACAGGCCGATGGTCGTGACGTAGATCGTGTCGCGCGGGAAGACCTTGTTCATCTCCTCGTACACACGCAGCGGCTTGATTGGCGTCTCGGTGTAGTGCGTCTTGCGGTGCATGAGCTTCTTGCGCTCGGCGCAACGGAACGCCCAGTCACCGTAGTCCTTGAGTTGCTTCGCCGCCTTGCGCTCGCGCGCCACCTGCACGAAGAGTTCGAGCGCTGCCTTGGCGTCGCTGACGATGCCGAGGTCGGGCATGAAAACCCGCCCGATCTGCGTCGGCTCGATGTCCACGTGCACAAACTTGCGGCCCTTGCAGTAGACCTCCGTGCTGCCGGTGTGGCGATTCGCCCAGCGGTTGCCGATGCCCAGCACAAAATCGCTCGCCAGCATCGTGGCGTTGCCGTAGCGGTGGCTCGTCTGCAGGCCTACCATGCCAGCCATCAGCGGGTGGTCGTCGGGAATCGTGCCCCAGCCCATCAACGTCGGGATGACGGGCACGCCCGTGAGCTCGGCGAATTCCACGAGCAGGGCGCTCGCGTCGGCGTTGATGATGCCGCCTCCGGCCACGATGAGAGGCTTTTCCGCAGCGGCCAACATGTCCAGCGCCTTCTCGATCTGCTTGCGGCTGGCGGCAGGCTTGTACACCGGCAACGGCTCGTAGGTCTCGATGTCGAATTCGATCTCGGCCATCTGCACGTCGAACGGCAGGTCGATCAGCACCGGTCCGGGGCGGCCCGAGCGCATCAGGTGGAACGCCTGCTGGAACGCGCGCGGCACCAGCGCCGGTTCGCGCACAGTGACGCTCCACTTCGTGACCGGCTTGGAAATGCTTTCGATGTCGACGGCCTGGAAGTCCTCCTTGTACAGGCGCGCACGCGGCGCCTGGCCGGTGATGCACAGGATGGGGATGCTGTCGGCGATGGCCGAATACAGGCCGGTGATCATGTCGGTGCCGGCAGGACCGCTGGTGCCGATGCAAACGCCGATGTTGCCGGCCTTGGCTCGGGTGTACCCCTCGGCCATGTGCGACGCACCCTCGACGTGGCGGGCCAGGATGTGGGCGATCGACTCGCGCTCGCGCAGAGCCGCGTAGAGCGGGTTGATGGCAGCCCCGGGCACTCCGAAGGCCTGTGTCACCCCTTCCTTCTCCATCACCAGCACCGCAGCCATCGCTGCCTTCATCTTTGCCATGATCTTGTCTCCTGACGTTAGAACTACTGACACGAATGGTCGGTCGGCCCGGCCGTGAAGGGAAGGCCCGTGGTCGGATATGTGCTATTCCTCAGAGGAATGACGGAGCATCATGCGGCCATGAGCGCAAGAAAATCGATCTTGACGCTGGGACTGGTGACAGCGTGCATCGGCTGCGCCGTGGTGCCGGCCACGCCGCGCGGAGACCCCGCGTCAGCAGCAACCTCGGAAGGAACCCGCAAGGTGTTGGCCACGAGCCTGGAAGACATGATCCGCCTCGCCCGCGCCGACGCGTCGCGGGTCACCGGCATGGCGCCCGACGCCCTCGAGCTTGCCAGTGCCGAGCGTGTCACCTGGAGCGACGGCAGTCTGGGCTGCCCGCAACCCGGGCTGCTGTACACACAGGCCTTGGTCCCCGGCTACCGGATACGCCTTCGCAGTCCCGCCGGCGTGCTCGACTATCACGCCAGCCTGCGCGGTACTCCCGTGCTCTGCCCGGCGGACCGGGCGGTCGGCCCACTGCCGGCCGACGGCAGGATTTGACGCGCCACCCAAACGCCCGCCACGCATCAAGCCGCGCGCAAAAAAAGGCGCCCCGGCCTTTCGGTCGGGGCGCTTCGTGCGGTGCGGCCGTTGCCGGCCAGTCCGAGGTCAGGGATCGATACGCACGATGGTCGGATTTGCCGGCACCGGCACACCGCCGTAGACCACCGAGCCGAGGTACTTCGTGCCGGCGGTCAGACCGCTGGTCGCGATGCCGATCGCGCCCGTCGTGCCCAGCGTGGCCGAAGCCGGCGCGGTGAGCGTCATGTTGCCGGCGGCCGTCGAGCCCAGTGCCCAGTGGAACAGCTTGAAGCTGGCCGCCCCGACCGGAACGGCGAAGCCGTCGACACGAACGGTATAGACCCCCGCTGGCGGGTTGCTGAAGTTGACTTCCTCGTTCGTCGTGCCGCCGCCGCTGCTGCCTGATGCGGGTCCGGTTACGACGAGGTCGAGGTCACTGGGCTGGCTTACTTCGGAGTCGAAGAGCGAGAACCGCGCGTAGGTCAGGCCCGACGGGAGGGTGACCTGGAACGTGGCGCTCGTGCCCGTGGACACCGACCCCGTGTTCGTGTCCGCCGGGACGAGCCCACGCGCCGTCGCCGTGAACGCCCCCGAATAGCCGAACTTCACGCCATAGGACCCGCTGACCTCGGCCGGCGCTGCAAAGGCCACCGGTCGCACGACCATCGGCACGCGCACGTTGTGCGTGCCGTCGCTCAGCGCAAGCTGCCCCCCCACGTAGTTGTTCAGGGTGGCCGTGTTGTTGGCGAAGCTCACCGTGAAGTCCTTGGTCTCGCCCGCCGCCAACGTCATCGATGCCGGCGTGACCGTCACCGCGATGCCGGCCATTCCGGTGTACGAAGCGGCGTACGTCGCCGGGTTACCGCCCACGTTCGTGACCCGTCGCTTGACGGTCTGCGACCCCGGCATGGCGCCGATGGCGATGGACGCCATGTTCATGTCGGTCGGCGCGATCACCGGCACGCCGGCCGACGTACAGAACGATGTCGGCAACTGCGTGCCGCACAGGAATCCCAGCCAGTCCGCAAAGCCCGAGTCGAAGACCAGGCCCGGGTTGGTCGCCGCGCTCGGACGCACATGGCCCGCGCCCTGGCGGAAAATCACCAGTGGATTGGTATTGGGCCCGTCGAGCACGTCACCGGCCGTCGTCATCATCGCCGACTTGATCGCCATCGGCGACCAGCTCGGGTAGACCTCCTTCAGCAGCGCTGCGATGCCGGCGATGTGCGGGCTGGACATCGACGTGCCGCTGTACAGGTCGAACAGGCGGCCCGCGTTGTTGGGCGGGGCCACCGCGGCCAGGATGTCCTGCCCGGGCGCGATGATGTCCGGCTTGAGGATGTCCCCGGACGCGGCCAGGGCCGGGCCACGCGACGAGAAGCTCGCCGTGAACGGCGCCGGCACGTTGAAGACGATCTGCGCCTTGGCGATGGTGGCCGGCGTACCGACGGCGGCAGCGGCCCTGACGGCAGCACGGTCGGTACTTTGCAGGTGCACCGTCGGCACGAAGTGGAAGTCCGCATTGAGCGAACTCACGCTCGTATTCACGAGAATCATGCCGGCGCCGCCGGCCTCCTTCACTGCCAGGCTCTTGTTCACACGGGCCGTGACGCCGCGGTCACAGACGACGATCTTGCCGGCCACCTTGGCAGGGTCGAGCACTGCCTTTCCACCGTTGTCCACCGCGGCGTAACACAGTGCCAAGGCCGTCGGATCGACACCCGGCAAGCCCGCGTCGGTCGAGTTGATCGACGGCACCGGCCCGACCGCCGTGGCTACCGAGGCGCCGCTGTAGACGGCGTCCACCGTCACGGAGCCCGCGCCGTTGCGGTTGTGCGTGCCGGCCGCCACCGTGGTGATCCACGGGCTCGGGTGGGCAACCGTCGATGCGTTCGGGCCGCTGTTGCCCGCGGACGCTGCGACGAAGACACCCGCGTCGGCGGCGCGCAGCCACGCGATCTCGACCGGGTCGCGGAAGTTGGTCACCGAGCCGCTGATCGAGAAGTTGATGACGTCGACGCCGTCGGCGACAGCCTGGTCGATCGCGGCCACGCTGTCGGAGCCGAAGCAGCCGCCGCCCGTGGGTGTGTCCGCCCAGCAGACCTTGTACGCCGCGATGCGCGCGCGTGGGGCGATGCCGTTGATGGCGCCGAAGACGCTGGCCTCGCCCGTGGCGGGTACCCCTTCATTGCCGCCCGCCGTGCTCGCCGTGTGGCTGCCGTGGCCACCCCAGTCGCGCGGCGAGTTGAACTCGAACGGGAACTTGGCGTCGATGCCCGCATTGCCACCCCAGCCCGCGTTGTAGTAACGCGCGGCGATCAGTTTCTGGTTGCAGTCGCTCGCGGTGAACGCCTCGCCCGGGGTGCACTTGCCATTCCAGCCGGGGATCTGCTGATAACCCAGCTTGCCGTCCTTGGTGGCGTTGCCATTGACGCCGGTGCGGTCCGAGAAGCTCGGGTGTTCGGGCCAGACGCCGCTGTCGACGATGCCGATGACGACGTTCTCGCCCTTGGCGCCGGTCGACTTCCAGAAGCCGTCGGTCCCGCTAAGACCCAGGAAGGCGGGAGTCGAGGCCGTGGTCATCTGGCGAAGCTCGTCCTTCGACACCGCAAGCACGCCGCTCGTCTGCGCCAGCTTGTCGGCCTGGGCAGACGTCAGTTCGGCCGCGAACCCGTTGAAGACATACCCGTAGTTGTAGAGCTTCTTGCCGCCACCCACGCCGCTCAACGCCGCGTCCTGACGCGACGTCAGGTAGGCCATGTAGCCGACCACGGCCGGAGAATTCGGGTCGATCTTCTGGCCCTTCTTGGGCTTGGTGGCCTGGTACCCCTTGATGCCGCCGTCGTAGGCGGTCACCGGCAGGTCCGCCATCTGAATGATGTACGCGTTGTTGGTCTGCTTGGGCTTTGCGGCCTGACTCTCGGCGGGTGCCGCAAGGGCGCCCGGTGTCGAGGCCACGAAGGCCGCCGCGCACGCCGCGGTCAGCGCCAAATGGCGCACTTTCTGGTCGGAGAACATCGAACGACTCCTGGGGTAGATGCGCGGGACCGATCCGGCCCAGCGCGGGCTTGGTGGGCAGGCACTTGTTGATGCACCTGCTTCCCGCATGCGGGTGACACGCGGGACGCCGTATTCGTTCACGCGCATTGGTCGATGTCAATGGGGGCGTGCGTGATGCAGGGCGTCGAAATCCATGCCACCCCCCGAACCGAGGGGGCGCCGTGTCGGACGCACGAACATGTGCGGGAGAGACGGACCAAGGCATGATGGGCCATGGATACGAAGTCGAGGATGGCCCTGGCCCTGCTTGGATTCACCGTGACGGCCTGCGCAGCGACTGCATCCGCTCCCGGAAGGAATGATGAAACCGGCCCGGTTCGCAGCTCCCGCATGGTGTCGACCGTTGACGAAGCCATCGAGGCTGCGCGCGCGGACGCATCCCGTCGCACAGGTGCGACTCCACAGCACATCAAGGTGGTCAGCGCCGGGCGCGTCACCTGGCGCGACGGCAGCCTCGGTTGCCCGCAGCCCGGTGTCATTTACACGATGTCCCTGGTGCAGGGGTATCGCGTCCGGCTACTCGCCGGCGCCGAGTCGATGGACTACCACCTCAGCTTGCGCGGCGCGCTCGTGTTGTGCAAGCCAGGCCAGGCCGCGGAACCGGCACAGGGCACGGACTGAACACGTCGCGGCGAGTTTCGACACTG
Organism: Rubrivivax sp.; assembly: GCA_024641945.1. GTDB lineage: Bacteria > Pseudomonadota > Gammaproteobacteria > Burkholderiales > Burkholderiaceae_C > Rubrivivax. The sequence goes on from JAHECD010000066.1 coordinate 7,019, forward strand.
CAAAGAACGACGAGGGGCGCCGAAGCGCCCCTCGCTGGCGACCGCCTCGATCACGGTCAGGGCTTGATCTTCACGGTCGCGATCTCATCGTCCTTGTTCTGACGGAACGTCAGCAGGAAGCCGCTCTGGGACGGTGAGGCAACGTCCCCCAGCGGCACCGACTGTGTGGTCAGCCTCACGCTAACTCCCGGCGCGACAGTCCCGTCGATGGCACCCCCGTCGATCGCAAAACGCGGGGCGCCAAGCGAGTACGTCATGCCTTCGATCGAATCAGTGAGGTTGCCGGTGAAGTAGTTGTCGAACGCAACCACGCTGAACTTGAACCGGCTGGTCGGCGTCAGCCCCAACGCGGCCAGTGGCACCGTATAGATGCCGGTGGCCGATTGAAGATCGGTATCGAGATAGAAGTAGGCCGCCGACGCACCCGTCGCCAGGTTCTGCACGGCGACCAACGTCTGCCCGGTCGCAGCGAACCCACTCGCCTCGACGTTGTAGACGACAAAATCATCGATGCCGTCGTTGTTCGTGTCGACAAAGATATCGATCTCGGCCGGATACGCCGGATGCGCGCGCCGATCCCACCGGCTCACCGCGAACTGCAGGTACGGCCCGACCGCACGCACCCCGACGGCACGCAGGTCGATCAGCGCGAAGTTGTCGCCCGCTTGCGGCTGCAACTTGCGCTTGAACCTCGGGCTTTCGCCGGTCAGCGCGAAGATGTCGAACGCACCTTCCTGCACGGCGCCGCTGTTGCGCACCTTGATGTCCTTGCCGACCTTGACGTGGTCGCCCGTGACGTCGACCGAAGAGGATCGGCGCAGCAAGGCGTGGAACGGAACCGACATCGTCTGCCCGCCACCGCTGACCGTGACATAGCCGTCGACCTCGTTGCCCTCCAGCAAGGCGCCGTTGCCCCCATCGGCACCGGCACTGGCAAAGTTCCACAGCGGCAATTTGCTGCCGTCGACCTTCATTTCGACGTCGACCCTGGCCTTTCCGTGGGCCGACACGGTCACGGTCCGCGGCAGTTCGATCCTGGTCGCACCGCTGGCGGCGTCGTCCGCATAACGGTAGTTGGCCGCGAGCGTGTAGGTGCGCGGGACGTTGCTGAAGTTCTCGATCAGCAACTCGCCATGCAGTTCGGCGCGCTTGGCCACCTCGGCGAAACCGAACGGCAGCGCAGCCGTGCGGGCCTTGGGATTGCGCACGATGGTGGTGAGCGCCAGCGCACGGTCGACACGCACCTCACCCGCGCCGATCCGGCTCACGGGCGCCAGCACGCCCGGCTGCACGGCCGGGTTCGTGAAGATCGTCGTATTCGCCGAATTCATCAGCATGGCCTTGATCTGGTCCGGCGACCGGTCCGGGAAGGCGCCACGCAGGATGGCGGCCGAGCCCGCGACCATCGGTGACGCACCCGAGGTACCACCGAAGGCCGTCTCACCGGTGCCGGTGGTGGCCTCTGCGGACACCGAAGCGCCGGGGGCGCCGATTTCGGGTTTCAGCGCGGTGTCGCTGAAGCCGGGCCCGCGCGAAGACGTGCCGGCCATGCTGCCTACCAAGTCCACCTTGGTCGAGTTGTCAACGGTCACGTGGACCGGCGCCGCGATATTCGCCTTGATGGCATTGCCGAGCGACTGCTGGATCACCACCGCAGGCACGAAGTTCGTGCCACCGCCAAACGAGAACGAGAGCGCATCGCCGGGTGCGACCAGTGCGATCAGTACCCCGGTCGCACCGGCATTCGCTGCGTTCTCGACCTTGATGCTGATGGCGCAAGTTCCGCGGTCGATCAATGCCACCATGCCGGCCAACGAGCCTCCCGGCAATGCCACGCAGGCGAGATTGTTGGCCGCGCCCGCCTGCAGCGCCGTCTTCACGTTGCCGTTGAACCCGGCACCGACGGGTGCGAAATCCAGCGTCGCGGTATTGCCGTAGACACCTGCAATGGCCGCTGGCGAGTCGACCTTGACGGCGAACGTCGCCGCACTCGGTGTCTGTGTCTGCGCCACGCTCAGGACCCCCGGCGCCGACGATGGAGAGCCCACGATATACGGCCGGTTGGCGCTGTTGCCGGCCGAGACGACGACCGACACCCCGAGCTTCACGGCATTCGATGCCGCAAGCGAAAGGTCGTCTTCCTCCTGCCCATAGCTGCTGCCGAGCGACATGTTGATCACATCGACCGCATCACTCAGGTCACCGTCGCCATTCGGGTCGAGCGCGAAGTCCATGCCCTTGAGCAGCGCGACACCATTGCATGACGTGGCGACTGCACTGCAGACCTTCACCGCCACCAGCTTGGCACCGGGTGCAACGCCCTTGTTCGGGCCGATGCCGGCAATGATGTCCGACACGTGCGTGCCATGGCCTTCCAGGTCGATCGGATCCGGGTCTTCGGTGCGGGCCGTGGTCGGCCATCCCTCGCCGACGAAGTCGAAGCCGTCGACGACCTTGCCCGTCGGGAACAACCCGTCGCGCGTGGTGTTGCGCGCGTCGCCTGGGGACGTGCCCCAAGCGGCCTCGTAGGCCGCGGCCGTGCCGGCGCCGCCGAGATTGCGGTGGGTGTAGTCCACGCCCGAATCGAGTACGGCCACACGCACCCCGGTGCCATCGAAGCCCGCGGCCTGCGCGGCCGCGCCGCCGATATAGGGCACGGTCTCGCCGAGCATCAGTTCGTAGTGGCGCACCGGGCGCACGGCCACGACGTCCGGCAGGCTCGCGATGTCGCCGAGCCGCGCGGCATCGACCGTCACCGCAACGGCGTTGTGGGCAACGAGCACACGACCGAGTTCCTTGGCCCCCATGCCACGCAGCGAGCCCACGGTGGCATCCTGGCTGCCGCGCAGCACCTGCTTGTGCGCACGCAGACTCACTTTCAGATCGTCATCCGTGTCGCGCCAGCCTCGGCCCGCCATCTCAGGACGCAGTTCGACTTTCTTGGCTGCCAGCGCAGCGCCGGCAAGTTCGACCCAGACGTCGACCGGGCCTGTCGCGGCGCGCAGGCTGGCGGCAATCGGGGCCTGGGCGGCGGTGGCCGTCGGTAGCCGCAATGCCTCGATGGACGTGGCGGCCGTGCTCGATGCCAACCCGGCCGGGCTTTCGCGCTGCGCGGCGCTATCGGGGGTACTGGCACCGCCGCAGGCCGTCAATGCCGCGGCAGCCAACGCGGCCATCAGCGCCCAGTGGCGCCCGAACGAGACTATGAACATGTCGAATCACTCCTGGTGGTCCCCGGCGTCCGGGGAAGGTGCGTCTTGTGGATCGCTGCCCCCGGCTGCATGCGCCGACTGAGGACATCTTTACATTCGCCCACAAGCGTCGCGAGGCGTCAATGGGGCATTGACCGAAGTGGCCGTTGCGGCCCTCCCTCGTTTGGGGGAAGTCAACCGGCAGGTGCAGCGGTCAGGGCTGCCGCGCCTGCCAATGGGGCGCCTCCCGACGAGAGAATCCGGAAAGCTACATTGCACCCATGGACACGCTCGACGGCATACGCCTCTTCATCCGCGTGGTCGAGACCGGCTCCTTCAGCAAGGCCTCGGCGGGACTCGGCATCACGCAGCCGACGGCGACCAAGCATGTGGCCGCGCTCGAAGCGCGGCTGAAGGCGCGCCTGTTCCACCGCAGCACGCGGGGCGTCACGCCGACCGAGGTCGGCGCGCTGTATTACGACAAATGCAAGCTCATCGTGCGCGAGATCGAGGAAGCCGACAGCGTGGCCTCGCTGATGCAGACGCGCCTGCAAGGCACGTTGCGCATCAGCGCGTCGGTGGCTTTCGGGCGGCGCGTGGTGACGCCGCTGGTGCTGCGCTTCATGAAGCAGCACCCCGGCATGCAGGTCGACCTCGGCTTCGAGGACCGCTACATCAACCTCGTCGAGCAAGGCGTCGACATCGCCATCCGCATGGGGCGTCTCGCTGATTCGTCGCTCGGCGCACGTTTTCTCGGGTTGAATCCCTGGGTGCTGGTGGCCTCCAAGGCGTACCTTTCTGCCCACGACACACCCCGCCAGCCGGCCGAACTGGCCGACCACGCGGCCCTGGTTTACAGCACCGTGCAGGCCGACGAGCGCTGGCACTTCACCGGTGCGGACGGCAGCACCCATCCCGTGGCCGTGAAGGGCCCGCTGCGCAGCAACAACCTGTCCGTGCTGCTGGAGGCGGCGCGTGCCGGCATGGGGGTGGCCGTGCTTCCCCGGTACGTGGCGAACGCGTCGGTCGATGGCGGACACCTGCTTCCCCTGCTCGAACGATGGACGCTGCCGGCGCAGGAGATCCACGCCGTATTCCCGTCACCGCGCCACGTACCGGCCAAGGTCAGTGCTTTCGTCAACTGGCTGCAGGGGCAGTTTGGCGACGATTGGTGGACCCGGTCCGGGCCGTAACGCCGATGCGCGCGGCTTTACCGCCGCGCCACATCACGGGTCAACAGCACTGGCGCCCCGACGTTGTGGCCCCACCGACCCGTGTTTGGGCGCGGAGGCAACCCCACCATGCGTCAACGCTTCACGCGTCGCCACGTCGCCACGTCGCTAAGCTGGGCATCGTCGTGGGCGCGCTGCCTTGTCGGCCTGCGGCCTGCCACCCGTTTGGCGAGAAGGCCCGGCGGCCCCTGTGTCCAGGACGCTGCGGGGCGGGGCCAGCAGCCCCCGCCGCCGCGCCATGAGCCGCGCAGCCCGCACTGACGTCCCAACCGGTCGACGCGCGGCGCGGGCATGATTGGCGGCTGCAACAAACGCCGGAGATGCCGATGCCCGAGCCTGAGCGCACGCTGTTGATTCGGGATGCCGACTTGGTCTGCACGATGGACGACGCGCGGCACGAATGGCGCCGCGCGAGTGTCCTCATCCGCGGCAATGCCATTGAAGCCGTCGGACCTGCCGCCGACCTGCCACCACACGCCGACGATGTGATCGACGCACGCGGACACGTCGTCTTGCCCGGCCTCGTGAATACGCATCACCACATGTCGCAGAGCCTGACGCGCGCAATTCCCGCTGCCCAGGATGCCGAGCTCTTCGGTTGGCTCAAGACCCTGTACCCGATCTGGGCCGGCCTGACGCCGGAGATGGTGAAGGTATCCACACAGGTGGCCATGGCCGAGCTGTTGCTCTCGGGTTGCACGACGAGCAGCGACCATCTCTACCTGTACCCCAACGGGGTGCGGCTCGACGACAGCATCGAGGCGGCACATGCGATCGGCATGCGCTTCCACGCCGCGCGTGGAAGCATGAGCGTGGGCGAATCGGCCGGTGGCCTTCCGCCAGACGCGCTGGTCGAGCGGGAGTCCGCGATCCTGGCGGACACCCAGCGCCTGATCGAGACCTACGACGACCGGCAGCGCCATTCGATGCTGCGCGTGGTGGCTGCGCCGTGTTCGCCCTTCAGCGTGAGCCGCGACCTCATGCGCGAGTCGGCGGCACTCTCGCGTGCGCTCGGCACGCGCATGCACACGCACCTGGCAGAGAACGACCGCGATGTCGCCTACAGCCGAGAGAAATTCAACATGACGCCGGCCGAATATGCCGAATCGCTCGGCTGGGTGGGCCACGACGTGTGGCACGCCCACTGCGTCAAGCTCGACCCGACGGGCATCGGGCGATTCGCGGCCACGATGACCGGCGTGGCCCATTGCCCATGCAGCAACATGCGCCTGGCGTCGGGCATCGCGCCGGTGCGCCGGATGCTCGACGCAGGCGTGCCGGTCGGCCTGGGGGTGGACGGCAGCGCCAGCAACGACGGTGCGCACCTTCTGGGCGAGGCACGCATGGCGATGCTCCTGGCACGCGTGGGGCGCAGCCTGGACGGGCCCGCGGCCGGGCCCGACGGCCGGCCGCTCTATGGTTGCGACGCGGGCCCGCGCGAGATGACGGCGCGAGACATGCTCGCCGTGGCCACACGCGGCGGCGCCCAGGTGCTCGGGCGCGAAGACATCGGGCATCTTTCACCCGGCATGGCGGCCGACCTCGCGATATTCGACATCGGCACGCTGGCGTTCGCCGGGGGTGCCGTGCACGACCCGGTGGCGGCACTGCTCTTTTGCGCGCCGGCCTCCGCGGCGCACACCGTGGTGAACGGCCGCATCGTCGTGCGCGAAGGCCAGCTCACGACCCTGGACCTTGGACCGCTGGTCGAGCGGCACAACCGGCTCGCACGCGAGTTGGCGGACGTCCCCTGACCCACGTGCGCCACCCCGCCACGCCGCCGCGCGGCCTCCTGCCGCTGGCCGCCGTCGCCGCACTGCTGGCGCAGCACTACCGCCTGCCTGCCGCGCGCGTGCGCCGCGTCGCACGGTCGGACGGCGAAGTCTTCCGCGTCGCGGTGCTTAACCCCGGCAGACCCGAATTCGCATTTCGTGTCTACGCCGCGGAGCGCCAGGACGCCGCGTCCATCGGGGACGAACTCACGTGGCTGGCCGAGTTGGCGGCCCGCGGTCTGCAGGTGCCACGGCCGATCGCCGCCCACGATGGCAGCGTGCTTCAGCACCTGCCCGGTTCGGCCGGTTCGACACCCCGCCATGCCGTGTTGCTGACCTGGCTGCCGGGCCGCATGCTCTATGCCGGCCTGCGTCCAGTGCACCTCTGCCGATGCGGCGAACTCCTGGCCGGCCTGCATGCCACGGCCGACCAGCTGCTCGGCCAAGGCCGGCTCACCGCGCGCCGCGGCGCCGACGGCGTCGACTTGATGCGCTGGGCGCAGGGCGAACGAAAGCGCTCGCCGCACATGTCCATCACACAACATCACCTTGCACGGCTCACGGCTGCACGTGTGCTGTCGGAATACGACCGCCATCGCGAAGCCGACGTTCGCGGCTTCATTCACGGCGACCTGCACCCCTGGAACATTCTGTTCATCGGCGGGCGTTGTGGCGTCATCGATTTCAGCGACTGCGGCATGGGATCCTTGATGCAGGACCTGGCGAGCGTGCTGCAATTTCTGAAGCACCCGTTGCCGCAACATCATGACCACCGCACCGCCTATCCCGCACTCCGCGATGCCTTGTTCCAAGGTCTGGGCGGCACGCTGATGGCGCGGCCGGGCGCGGCCGGGTTGCTGGATGCCCACATCACCGCACGAATGCTCGGCACGCTGCAGTGGATCTGCGACGACTGGCGACATCCCGAGGAACGCCGGTGGGGTCCGGCATTCATACGCCAGTGCGAGTCGCTCCTGCGCGAATACGTCGTGCACTGATCACGCCGCCGCCGCACGCGGGAAACAAGGGATAGGCGCAAGCGGAGCGAGGCGCTAGTGTCGCGCCGCCCGCTGCCGGAGGTTCCCATGCCGCTGAATGCCTTCATCGTCCGCCCCTTCGCCGTGAAGGAGCTCGTCGTGACCAACGCGGATGCGGCCCAGCGTCTGGCCAAGCATGCGGGACCCGAGTTGCCGGGCGCCCTGGTCGATTCGGTGGTGCAGATCGCCGATACGTCGAACTGGAAGGTGCGCATCAACTTCGACTCGGTGGACCGTGTGCTCATCCGCCCAGCGATGGAGCGCCTACGCATGAACGCCGAAACCGCGACGGCGGTGGTCGTGGCGGGAAACATCCGCGAGGACATGTTCAATCGGCTCATCACGGCCGACCTGGTGATCGCCGACCTGTCGATCCACAACCCGAACGTCTTCTACGAGCTCGGCATCCGGCAGGCGTTTCGCGACAAGTACACCTTCCTCATCCGCAGCGACCTGAGTGAATATCCCTTCGACCTGAAGACGGACCGCTATTTCGAATACAACCTCGCCGAGCTGTCCGAAAACCCCGAGCGGGCGGTTCACCGCCTCGCCGACGCACTGCGCGCCACGGTGAGCTCGTACGAGTCCGACAGCCCGATCTTCAAGCTGCTGCCGCAGCTCGAAGCCGAGGACCGCGCGCGATTCATCGCCGTACCGGACGAGTTCCGCGAGGAAGTCGAACGCGCGCGCCGGCACCGTCGGCGCGAGCACCTGAGCCTGCTGGCCGTCGAGGCCGAGGGCTTCCTCTGGGAAATCGAGGGCCTGCGCGTGGTGGGTCGGGCCCAGTTCGAGTCGAACTTCATCGATGGCGCCAAGCAGACCTGGGAGCAGATCGTCGGCCGCTACCCGGACGACGTGGAGGCCAATACCGTGCTGTCGACGATCTACCAGCGGCTGAGCGACGTGACACGCTCGGAGCAGGCGCTCGCGCGCCTCTCGCGCATGCGATCGCTGTCGCCGAACCGGATCTCGCAGCTGCGCTCGCTGGGTGGCCGCAACATGAAGGAGGCCTGGATCAAGCAATGGCGCCACGGCGACAAGCGCAACGACGAATGGCAGCGCGCCGCGCTCATCAGCCCGTTGCTGCAGCGCGCCTGCGACGCCTACCAGGAGGCCTTCATGGCCGACCTGAACAACTCCTACGCCGGCCTGAACGCGCTCACGCTGATCGTCATTCAGGCCGAGCTGGCACAGAAGTGGCCGAAGGACTGGCGCGACATCCAGCGTCACCCGCAGGAGGCCCAGCGCGCCCTCGAGCGCCGGCTGTCGCGCATCCGCCAGTTGATCAATGCACTGGAGCTCGCCGTCGAGTCCGACCGCGAGCGGCTGCGTCAGCAGGGTGTGGCCGATCCGTGGTTCAGCCTGCTCGACGCCGCGGTGTCCTGCATCGTGTCCGACCAACCGGAGCAGGTGGCACAGTTGTACGAAGAAGCCAAGCTCTTTGCGCCCGACAACGCCGAGGAGTCGATGCGCCGAGCGCTCGAGATCTACCAGGACCTCGGCATCGGCGGGCGCGATTTCGACGCCTCGTGGGAAATCGGCACGATCGGCAGCAATACCGCGCGTGCGGTGCGCGTGCTGTCGGGCAGTTCGAACGCGCGCGTGCGGTCCACCGAACTGCAGCGCGTCGTCATGTTCGTCGGCCTGCGCCTGGACCACACGATCGTGCACCGCGACGACGGGACAGCGGATTCGGTGGCACCGGCGTCGCCAACGGGCACCCACATGCGGTACGGCTTTCCGGAGGACTGCGTGGACGCGGCACGCGACGCGATCAGCGACGCGCTCGACCAGGAACTGGCCCTGGGCGGGCAGATCGTGCTCGGCATGGCAGCGGCCGCGAACGGCGGAGACCTGTTGTTCCACGAGGTCTGCCAGGCACGCGGTATTCCGACGCGCATGTGCCTCGCGCTGCCGCGGCCGCAATACGTCGGGTCGTATGTGGCGCCGGCGGGCAAGCACTGGGTCGAACGGTTCTCGTCGGCCTATCGCAATGCACGCAGCCAGCCGACCAGCGGTGGCGACATCCTGGCCTTGACCGGTGCGGATCCGGTGAACGTGTTCACCGACTCCAACGCACTGCCGCGCTGGCTGCAGGGCAAGCCCTTCTACAACGTGGGCAGGCGCAACAACCTGTGGATGCTCGAGCATGCGATGAACGCCGCATCCGAACTCGGTGACAACGCGGAAATCACCCTGCTCGCCTTATGGAACGAGGGCGCCAGCGAGGGCGGCATCGGCGGCATCGGCGATGTCATCAAGCTCGCCGGCATGCGAGGCATCAAGGTGCACACCATCCCGGTGCCTCGGGCGCCAAGGGCAGCACCGGCACCCAGGGCGCAGGACCCGGCACCGCTGGCAGGTCCCGCGCCGGCCCCGGCACCAGCGGCCACGGTATCGACCGCGCGCGCGGAGACCCTGCGCGCCACCGCGCGCCGATCCGTGGAAGCCTCGCGCTGAGCGAGGTGTCGCCCGCTGGCCGGGGCCTGCCGACGCGCGTGGCGCTGCGCCACGCCGCGCACGATGAGCGGAATCCGCAGTGCCGGCGTAACCTTGCGGGCACCCGGAACGAATGTCATCGGACACCACTCTGAGAACTGTCATGGAAAGAAGGACGATGCTGAAACAACTGTCCGCCTGGTGGGCCGGTGCGGCCCTGCCTGCCACCACCCTCGCCGCACCGCCGCTGCCACTGAACAAGACGGCGTCCGAATGGAAGGCGCTGGTGTCGCCGATGGCGTACCAGGTCCTGTTCCAACACGGCACCGAACGTGCCGGCACGAGCCCGCTCAACGCCGAGAAGCGTGCGGGCACCTACGTCTGTGCGGCGTGCAGCCTGCCGCTTTTCAGCAGTGCGCACAAGTTCGACAGCGGCACTGGGTGGCCGAGCTTCTTCCAGCCGTTGCCGGACGCCGTCGGGACGTCCACCGACCACAAGCTCTTCATTCCCCGAACCGAATACCACTGCGCGCGGTGCGGTGGCCACCAGGGTCATGTCTTCGACGACGGCCCCAAGCCCACCGGCAAACGCTATTGCAACAACGGTGTGGCGCTGGCTTTCATTCCCGAGGGTCTGCCACTCCCGGCGCTGCGCACGTGATGATCAAGCCGAAACCAAGCATGAAACATCCATTTGCGGCAACGGCCCTCGGCGGCGTTCTTGCGGTGACCGCGGGCCTGGCACAGGCGGCCACGGCCACGGCCATCTTTGCCGGCGGCTGCTTCTGGTGCAGCGAAGCGGACTTCGAAAAGTTGCCTGGCGTCACGGAGGTCGAGTCGGGGTACACGGCAGGCAAGACGCCCAACCCCACCTACCGACAGGTGAGCGCGGGCGGCACGGGACATGCCGAGGCCGTGCGCGTGACCTACGACCCCGACAAGGTCAGCTATGCGCAACTGGTCGAATATCACTGGCGGCACATCGACCCGACAGTCAAGGACCGCCAGTTCTGCGACGTGGGCCACCAGTACCGCACGGGCATCTACTGGGCCAACGATGCAGAGCGCAAGATCGTCGAAGCCAGCCGTGACGCGCTGTTGCAAAGCGGCCGGTTCAAGACGATCTATACCGAACTCGCCCCGGCCAGCACGTTCTACCTGGCCGAGGACTACCACCAGGACTATTACAAGAAGAACCCGTTGCGCTACAAGTACTACCGTACCTCGTGCGGGCGCGACGCCCGCGTGCAAGAGGTCTGGAAGTAGCCGGACCAGGCGGTTATGACTGGCCGGGCGGCGCCGGCTTGGCCCTGTCGCTCCAGAGCACGCCTCCGGTCGCCCAGTCGCCGCGAGCCACGTCTTGGAAGATCACGTCCACGCCGTCCGGCGAGCCCCCCAGCACCCGGACGGCAGCATCGGTGAGTTCCCTGGCCAGCGCGCGCTTTTGCTCGACGCTGCGGCCTTCGAAGAGTTCGACATGGATCGTGGGCATGGCGCGGTCTCTCGCGTGGTGAACACGGTGCCTAGTGTGCCTCGGCGGCTTTCGCGGCTTCGATCGCGTCGCGTGCGTCGCCCCGGCTGCCGTTGAAGTACAGGTTCAACACCACGGCGGCGAGCGCCGTCAACAGGATGCCCGACTCCAGCAGGGGGTGCAGGCCATGGGCCATCTGCTGCGTCCATCGCGGCGCCACCAGCGGGATCAGGCCGGCGCCGATGGAAATGGCGACGATGTAGAGGTTGAACTTGTTCGACTTGAAATCCACCGTCGACAGAATGCGGATGCCGGTGGCCGCGACCATGCCGAACATCACCAGCCCCGCGCCGCCAAGCACGAACTGCGGCACCGACTCCACCAGCGCCGCCATCTTGGGCAGCATCCCGAGCACCATCATGATCACGCCCGCCGCCACGCAGACCCAGCGGCTCTTGACCCCCGTGACACCGACCAGGCCCACGTTCTGGGAGAAGCTGGTGTACGGGAACGTATTGAAGATCCCGCCGATCAGCGTGCCCACACCGTCGGTCCGCAGGCCGGCGGCCAGTTCGGGTTGACCGATCTTCTTGCCCGTGATGTCGGCCAACGCCAGGAACATGCCGGTGGATTCGATCATCACGACGATCATCACCAGCGTCATCGTCAGGATCATCAGCGGGTCGAAGGTCGGCATGCCGAACGCAAACGGCGTGACGACGTCGAACCAGTGTGCCTTGGCCACCTTGTCGAATCCCATCTTGCCCAGCGCCGCCGCCATGACGCAGCCGCTCACGATGCCCAGCAACACCGCGATGTTGGACAGGAAACCGCGTGCGTAGCGAACAATGGCCAGGATGACGACGAGCACGAAGGCCGCGATCGCCAGGTTGTCGAGCGCGCCGTAATTGGGGTTGTTGACCATCGGGACCGGGCCGGCAAGCTTGATGGCTGGTGCCGAAGCGCCGGTCAACGCCGCAGACGCCGCGCCAGCGGCTTGCAGGGCCTTGGCACTGTCGACCATCGCCACCAACTTGGGAACGTCGACGCTCTGTGCGAGCGGCGGGGGGCCGCCGAGGGCCCAGCCCACGCCCACGCGCATCAGGCTGATGCCGATGATCGCGATGATCGTGCCCGTGACCACCGGCGGGAAGAAACGCAGCAACCGGCTCATCAGTGGCGCAATCAGGATCGACAGGACGCCAGCCCCGATGATGGCGCCGAAGATCGCCCGCGCGCCCTCCGCACCGCCTTGTGCGTTGGCCATCGCCACCATCGGGCCGACGGCCGCGAAAGTCACGCCCATCATCACCGGCATGCGGATGCCGAGGTGGCGGCCGAAACCGAGCGACTGGATCAATGTCACGAGCCCGCAGCAGAACAGGTCGGCGCTGATCAGGATGGCCACCTGTTCGGGCGACAACTTCAGCGCGCGGCCCACGATCAGCGGCACGGCGATTGCGCCGGCATACATCACCAGCACATGCTGCAGGCCCAGCGCCGTCAGGCGCGCAGGCGGCAGCTTCTCGTCCACCGGGTGGACGGTCGACACGTCGGTCATGGTTTGTCTCCTCGTTGAGGTATGGACGCGCCGGGCGTTCAGTTCGCCGGTGCGCCTGCTTCGTACCAGCGCTTGATCAGCGCCCGCTCTTCTTCGGTGATCTGGGTTGCGTTGTTCATCGGCATCAGCTTCAGCACCGCGGCCTGCTGGTAAACAGCGAGTGCGTGCTGGCTGATCAGTTCGGTCGAATGCAGCATCACGTTCTTCTGGTTGACCTGCGCGTTGTGGCACAGCACGCAACGCTGGTCGACGACGGCCTTGACCTGCGCCATCGTCACCGCAGGCGCCGAGGCCGCCACCGCCGCAGTCGGCTTCGGCGCCAGCCACACCACCAGCGCCAGGATCAGCGCCGTGCCGCCGACGGCATATCCCCACGGTGGCTGCACCCCCTTCACGTGCGCCTTGTGGCGCGCCACGAAGAAGTGGCGGATCAGCGCCCCGGCAATCATCAGCAGCACCAGCACCAACCAGTTCCAGCGCCCCTGGTACAGCCAGCCGTAGTGGTTGGACAGCATCGCCACCAGCACCGGCAGCGTGAAGTAGGTGTTGTGCACGCTGCGCTGCTTGGCGCGCTGGCCGTGGATCGGGTCCACCGGGTCGCCCGCGGCCATCGCCTTGATCACCGTGCGCTGGCCCGGAATGATCCAGAAGAAGACGTTGGCGCTCATCGACGTGGCGACCATCGCACCGACGAGCAGGAAGGCCGCGCGCCCGGCGAAGAAATGGCAGGCGAGCCACGAGGCCGCCACGACAGTCAGCGCGACCGCGATGCCGACGATCAGGTCACCGCGCTCGCGCTGGCCGAGCGTGCGGCAGATCGTGTCGTAGACGAGCCAGAACACGGCGAGGAAGCCGAGCGCCGCAGCGACAGCGCCGGCGGGCGTCCACGCATAGACGGTCTTGTCGACGAGAAAGGTGCTCGCATTCCAAAGGTACAGCACCGTGAAGAGCGCAAACCCGGACAGCCACGTCGAATAACTTTCCCAGTAGAACCAGTGCAGCTCGGTGTGGATCTTCTTCGGCGCCACCATGTATTTCTGCGGGTTGTAGAACCCGCCGCCGTGCACGGCCCACAAGGCTCCGTCGACGCCCTTTTCCAGCAGATCGGGGGACTTGGGGCGGATCAGGTGGTTGTCGAGCCAGACGAAGTAGAAGCTCGAGCCGACCCAGGCGATGGCCGTGATGACATGCACCCAGCGCAGCAGCAGGTTGGCCCAGTCGAGGAGGTAGGTTTCCATCTCAGTCGCGGCGTGCTGGCCTGACCTGAGGCACCTTGCCTCCGGCGGGCGGAGGGGCAGAAGGGCGTGTGAGCGAGCGTGGTGGTTCCATGGTTGGACTCCGACCTGCTCACCACTGCGGGCGCTCTGAGCAGTTGACTGGCGCCGCGCACAGGGTTTGCAGGTGCCGTGGCAATTAGCAAGACCCGCGCCGCTGCGGCGTGTGCACCGAAGTGTATACACTTTTGAGCAGACGGCTACAGGGTAAATACGAGGACTCGGGCGCCCAAGTCCTGCCTCGATCCATGGCTTTGACGCCGGCGATATATAGTTGCATATACATCTTTTCCGGACCACGTCATGCAACGCGAATCGGCCCTCGAAGAATGGCTGGCCACCGAGGCCCTGGTCATGCAGCGCCTCGAAAGGGGCCCCGGACCCGGCGTCGCCCGGCCCGAACAGGTGGCGGGGCTGGACGGCCTGCAGTTGATGCACGCCCTGCTGGCCGGCGAGCTGCCCTATGCGCCGATCGCCAAGACCCTCGATTTCACATTGATCGAAGTCGCCCGGGGCCGCGCGGTCTTCCAGGGCACGCCACGCGTGGAGCATCTCAATCCGCTGGGCACCGTGCATGGCGGCTGGTTCGCGACGCTGCTCGACTCGGCGCTCGGCTGCGCCGTGCACACCATGATGCCGGCCGGCCGCGGCTACACGACGGCCGAACTCGGCGTGAACCTCGTGAAAGCGATCACGCCCAAGGTTCAGCGTGTACGCGCCATCGGCGAGGTGGTGCACTGCGGTCGGCAGCTCGCCACGGCGCAGGCCCGCCTGGTCGGGCCCGACGGCACGCTGTATGCCCACGCAAGCACCACCTGCCTCGTCTTCGACATTCCGTCAAAATCGGGCGCATGAACCTCCTGCACACGATGATCCGTGTCGGCAACCTGCAAAGGTCGATCGACTTCTACACCCAGGTGCTGGGCATGAGCCTGCTGCGCACCACTGAGCGGCCGGACCAGAAATACGACCTGGCCTTCGTCGGCTACGGGCGCAACCCGGCGCACGCGGAGGTCGAGCTCACCTACAACTACGGCGTCGACAAGTACGACCTGGGCAGTGGCTATGGTCACCTCGCCATTGGTGTGCCCGATGTGGCGGCGACCTGTGCTGCGGTGCGCGACAAGGCCGCGGCGCTGGGCGGTGCGATCACACGTGAGCCCGGCCCCGTGAAGGGCGGCACGACGGTGATCGCCTTCATCACCGATCCCGACGGCTACAAGATCGAGTTGATCGAGCGCGCGGACGCCTGATCGCGGCCCCGGGTCACGACGATGTACCTGCCGCGGCACTTCGAGCAGCACGACACGCAGGCCTTGCAGGCGTTGATGCGCGAGCATCCGCTGGCAACACTGGTGACGACCCGCGCCGACGGCGTCACGGCGGACCACGTTCCGCTCGAATACGAACCCGAGGCAGGCGTACACGGCACGCTGCGCGGCCACGTGGCGCGCGCCAATCCGCTCTGGCAGCACGCCGACGGCCGGCCGGTACTGGCCGTCTTCAACGGTCCGCAGGCCTACGTGACGCCCTCGTGGTACCCGAGCAAGGCCGAGACGCACAAGGTCGTGCCGACCTGGAACTACGCCGTTGTGCACGCCCACGGCGTGCTGCGCGCGGTGGAAGACGCGCCCTGGCTTCACACGCTCGTGACCCGCCTCACCAGCCACCACGAGTCACCTCGCGCCGCGCCGTGGGCGGTGGCCGATGCACCGGACGACTACGTGCAGCAGATGCTGCGCGCCATCGTCGGCATCGAGATTCCACTGTCGCGGCTCGTCGGCAAGTGGAAGGTGAGCCAGAACCGATCCGAAGCGGACCGCAGCGGTGTGGCCAACGGCCTGTCGTCCGACACCGGCCACACAGCGATGGCGTCGCTGGTGCGCAGCACCGGCCCGGCGCGCTGACCTCGCTGTCGGCCAGCAAGGCCGGTCCGCAGGGCCGGACTGGAGCTGCAGCCGTTTCGCGTCAGGCGCGCAGCGCTGTCGCTTCGCGCGCCAGGCGTGTGATGCGTGCCCAGTCCTTGCCGTCCACCGCGTCCTGGGGCGTGAGCCAGGAGCCGCCGCACACCTTCACGTTCGGAAGCGCAAGGAATTGCGGCGCCGACTCCGGCGTGATGCCGCCCGTGGGGCAGAACACCACGTCGGGGAAAGGGCCGCCGAGCGCCTTGAGCATCGGGATGCCACCCGCCGCGGTGGCCGGGAAGAATTTCAGGAACTGGTAGCCGTCGGCATTCGCGCTCATCACTTCGCTGGCCGTGGCCACGCCCGGCAGCAACGGCAGGCCGATGTCGCGGCAAGCCAGACCGACCGGAGTCGTGTAGCCGGGGCTGACGGCGAAGACGCAGCCGGCCTTCTTGGCCGCCTCGGCGTCGGCCACCGAGCGCACCGTACCGGCACCTACCACGGCCTGCGGCACCGCGCGGGCGATGGCCTCCATGCACTGCAGCGCCACCGGTGTGCGCATCGTGATTTCGAGTACACGCACGCCGCCATCGACGAGCGCCTGCGCCATCGGCACGGCGTCTTCCACGCGGTGCAGCACGATGACCGGTATCACCGGCCCATAGGTCACGAGATCGAGTGAATTCATCATGTCGATTCCTTCCGTCATAGCCAGCTGATGGCACCCTGTTCGGCGCTCAGCACGTTGCGCCGCAGCCCGGCGAAAAGTTCTCGGCCGAGGCCGTGGCCGTAGTCGTCCAACAGTTCGGGGCCCGGCACAGCGTCGTCGCGCGCTTCCCAGGTGGCATCGTCGACGAGCGCCATGAGCGTGCCCGCCTCGGCATCGAGCCGGAGGATGTCGCCGTCGCGCACCTTCGCAAGCGGGCCACCGGCCAGGCATTCTGGGCTCACGTGGATGGCCGCGGGCACCTTGCCCGACGCGCCGCTCATGCGGCCGTCGGTCACGAGCGCCACGCGGAAGCCCTTGCCCTGCAGTACCGCCAGCGGCGGGGTGAGCTTGTGCAATTCGGGCATGCCATTCGCACGCGGGCCCTGGAAACGCACCACCGCCACGAAATCACGGTCGAGTTCGCCGGCCTTGAATGCAGCATGCAGCTGCTCCTGGGTATCGAAGACCCGCGCGGGCGCTTCGATGACGTGGCGATCGTCGGGCACCGCCGAGATCTTGATCACCGCGCGGCCGAGATTGCCGTCGAGCAGGCGCAGGCCGCCCGTGGGCGAGAACGGCGCGGCGGCCGGGCGGACGACCGTGTCGTCGCCGCTGGCGGCCGGCAAGGCGCGCCAGGTCAACCGCCCGGCGTCGAGCGCCGGCACGTCGACATGGGCCCGCAGGCCCTGGCCGTTCACCGCACCGGCATCGGCATGCATCAGGCCGGCGTCCATCAACTCGCGCATCACGTAGCCAGGGCCGCCGGCCGCCTGGAACTGGTTCACGTCGGCGCTGCCATTCGGATAGACACGCGACAGCAGCGGCACCGCGGCGCTCAGGTCGGAGAAATCGGTCCAGTCGATCAGGATGCCGGCCGCGCGTGCCACCGCCACCCAGTGGATGAGGTGGTTCGTCGAGCCGCCCGTGGCGAGCAGCGCGACCATGGCGTTGACGATCGTGCGCTCGTCCACCAAGCGACCGATCGGCAGGTAGCGCCCGCTCTTGCCGATGGCGAGCACCTCGCGCACGGCCTCGCGTGTGAGTGCCTCGCGAAGGTCGGCATGCGGGTGCACGAACGCGCTGCCCGGCACATGCAAACCCATCGCCTCGAGCAGCATCTGGTTGCTGTTTGCGGTGCCGTAGAACGTGCAGGTGCCCGGGCCGTGGTACGCGGCACTCTCGGCCTCGAGCAGCTTGTCGCGGCCGACGAGGCCTTGCGCCGCCTGCTCGCGCACCTTGGACTTGGCGTTGTTCGAAAGCCCCGTGCTCATCGGGCCGGCCGGTACGAAGACACACGGCAGATGCCCGAAGTGCAAGGCGCCGATCAGCAGCCCCGGGACGATCTTGTCGCACACGCCGAGCAGCAGCACGCCGTCGAAGACGTCATGGGTGAGTCCTACGGCAGTGGCCATGGCAATCGTGTCGCGCGAGAACAGGCTCAGTTCCATGCCGGGCAGGCCCTGGGTGACGCCGTCGCACATGGCCGGCACGCCGGATGCCACCTGCACGGTGGCCCCATGTTGGCGTGCCTCGTCGCGGATCACCTGCGGGTAGCCCTCGTAGGGCTGGTGCGCCGACAGCATGTCGTTGTAGGCGGTGACGACGCCGATGTTCGGCGCACGTTCGGCCACCACGCGAAGCTTGTCGTTGGCGGGCAAGGCCGCGAAAGCGTGCGCCACGTTGGCACACCCCATGCGCTCGCTGCCGCGTGGACGATTCGACAGTTTCTCGATGCGGCCCAGATAGGCCTGCCGCTGCGTGGCACTGCGTGCACGAATGCGGTCGGTGACGGAGACGAGGATCGGATTCATGGCTGCATCGGCTCCCTGTGTGGCGGCGGCGCGCTGTAACTCATGATTCCATTATCTAGTAACTTGGTTACATCGTCAAATCAAGTTCACGTGCATCGCCTAGGATGGGTGCCCAGCATGCATCGATTCCACAACCCTGCGCGCGACCCGGCCACCGTCCTGGCGCGTCTGCACACGCAGTGGGGACCGGCCGACGACCTGTGGGTCTTCGGCTATGCCTCGCTGATCTGGCGCCCGGAGTTCGCCGCCGACGAGGAGCGCCCGGCACGTGTGCACGGCTGGCACCGCGCCTTGCGCATGCGCTCACGCATCAATCGCGGGACCCCGGAAGAACCCGGCCTGGTATTCGCGTTGATCGCCGGCGGCGCCTGCCGCGGCCGGGTCTACCGCCTGCCACGCCGTGACGTGCAGGGCGAGTTCGAGCGCCTGTGGCAGCGCGAGATGCCCAACCCCGTCTACGACCCGAGATGGCTGCCCGCCATCACACCACAGGGCGTGGTGCCGGCCCTGGCCTTCACACTCAGCCGGCGCAGCCCGTCCTGGACCGGCCCGATCGACGACCTGCGCATGGTTCACATCCTTCGGCACGCGCGCGGCCGCTACGGAACGACCCTCGACTACCTGTTGCGTACGGCCCACGCGCTGCGTGCGCACCAGATCACGGATCGAGAAATCGAGCGCTTGCTCCGTCTGGCAGACCGCCACGGTCTCGTGACACCCTCGGCAGTGACGTCACATTTCGACAATCAAACGATTCCAACGCGGTAGCCGGCTCGCTTAAAGTGCGCCTCGGTAACGAGATCACCCGGGGTGTAACGGCGTAATTCGCTCTGTGCGCGAAACGATCGCTTCGGGTGAACCAAGAAAAGCACAGGAGGACAAGACGTTCATGAACAAAGTCAATCTCAGGCCCGTTTCTGCGGCCATCGCGCTGATGGCCTCGCTCTTGGCCGGCCCTGCCGCCGCGCAGGCATCCCCCACCCTGAAAGCCGCGGTGGAGCGCGCGCTGGCGGGCAATCCGGAAGTCAGCGCGCGCCTGAACGCCTTTCGCGCCGCAACCGACACCGTCGATATCGCGCGCAGTGGGCAGGGTCCGCGGCTCGACCTGACCGCCGATCTGGGCTACGAGCGGTCGACCTTCACGAACGGCCCGCGCGAGACGCTGAGCCGCTCCGGCGTCGGCCTCACGTTGACGCAGGTGCTGTGGGACGGCATGGGCACGCGCCGCGAGATCAGCCGTACCGGGCACGAACGCCTCAGCCGCTATTTCGAACTTGTCGATACAAGCGAGCAGACCGCCCTGGAGGCCGCACGTGCGCATTACGACGTGCAGCGTTTCAGAAGCCTCGTGACGCTGGCCGAGGACAACGTCGTCCAGCACCGGCAGGCCTCCGAAAAGATCGGCTCGCGGGTCAAGGCCGGCGTCGGCCGCGGTGTCGACCTGGAGCAGGCGAATGCGCGCCTGGCCCTGGCGGAATCCAACCTGACCACCGAAATCGCCAACCTGCACGACGTCAGCGCGCGTTACCAGCGCATCGTCGGCGAATTGCCCCCGGCCGACATGGGCACGCTGTCGCTGCTCGACCGCACGCTGCCCGCGTCCGCCACCGATGCGCTGCGTGCCGCCTTGGCCCAGAACCCGGCCGTGAGCGCGAGCATCGAAAGCCTGCGTGCCGCGCGCGCGGCCGTGCAGACCCGAGAGTCCGCGCTGCAACCACGGGTCGAGGCCCGCCTGCGCACGGGCGCAGGACACAACTACAACTCGGTCGACAGCCGCCGCACCGATTCCGCGGCCGAGATCGTGCTGAACTGGAACATCTTCGACGGCGGCGCCGACCGCGCGCGCATCCGCCAGCAGAGCAACGTGCTGAATCAGGCCACCGACCTGCGCGACAAGGCCTGCCGCGACGCGCGCCAGACAGCCGAGATCGCCTACAACGACACCGTCAAGCTGAGCGAGCAACTCGTGCTTCTGGACCGCAACACCCAGGCCATCGAGCGCGCACGCGACGCCTACCGCCAGCAGTTCGACATCGGGCAACGCAGCCTGCTCGACCTGCTGAATGCCGAGAACGAGTCCTACACCGCACGCCGCGCACTGAGCAACGCCGAATACGACCGCGCGATCGCCTACGCCCGCACGCAGTCGGCCATGAGCCAGCTCAACGCGCAGCTGGGGCTGGCGCGCAACCCGCTGGCCGAAGAGACGTCGGGCTGGCAGGCTGGCGACGACGCTGCTGGCCGCTGCCCGCTGCAGGTGGTCGAGGTGGCGGCAGCCGACGCGCGCACACTCGCGCTTCGGGCGCAGGCCGCGGCGCCGGCCGTCGCCGCGATGCCCGCACCGCCCCCAGTACCGGCGGTGCCCGCCGCAGCGCCGGCTGCG
>JAHECD010000067.1 GCA_024641945.1 Rubrivivax sp.
CAAAGCAGTATGAGACGGGTGCGGCCGCAGCCGCCTGCGCAATCCCGATGCGATGGGGCAAACACTGTCATCATCTCGCCGGAACGGTCGGAGCCCGCCAAGGTGGGTCGGGAATTCCTCGGCGCGGCCCGCACCTTGTATCGCCGGCGCGGGACGCTGGGCACCGAATCCACGCACGCCCCGTTGTTCGTCATTGCAATGGCCGCCATCGGCGCCCCGTGTCAGCCCCGCAGTCGATTCATGAATCAGGCCCATCCCTTGGACAACGACGACAACACCGTTCCCTACGTGGCGTTTGCCGAATTTCGCAGCGGCTTGCCACTCGGCCGGTTCCGTGTGGTCGTCGACCCCGAGCGCTCGCGCCGTTATGTGACACGGCGCTTGAACGTCCTGCCGTTCTCGGTGATGCTGATCGGGGTCGGGCTGGCGCTGGTGCTCAGCGGCTCGGTGACCTCCGGCGCGGCATTGGTCTTCGCGGGCGTGATCGTCAAGCGGGCCATCCAGTGGCAGGCTCCGAAGATCCTGCTCTACCTGGCCGCACGCAACCCGACGGTCTATGCGGAGGCCACCGACCAGGCTCTCTTGGAAGTGCGACGCGCCGCCTGAACCCGGTGCCCGACGGTGTGACCCGGGCCGGGCCGGTCGAACGGTCGCCCGGGACCTGGGTGCAGTACCGCGACCCGATCCGGGACGAAAGCGCCCGATCCAGCGGTCGAAGCTGCGAAAATCCCAGAGATAGGCCCGAGTTGCCCCGCGTTTCGGCCTGACAAGGCAGGCCGGATACCGGCAACCTGTCGGCGGCCGAGCAACCCTGCACGTTAGGAGTGCAACTTTCGGGCCACTGGCCGCTCGAAGGTGCTGGAGTCTTATACTGGAAGATCGCCTGCTGGGCGAATGAAACGGATTGCGAACATGGGTGCAAAACTCAAGATCAGCGGATTCATTGCAGTGGGTGCCGTCGCCGGCGCTCTGGCAACGATCCAGCTCCAGGCCATCGCACAGCGCACGCTGTCGCCGCTGCCGCTCGAAGAATTGCAGCAACTCGCGGCGGTGTTCGGGATCGTGAAGACCGATTACGTCGAAGCGGTCGACGAAAAGAAACTCATCTCCGACGCCATCGGCGGCATGGTCGCCGGGCTCGACCCACACTCGCAATATTTCGACAAGAAGTCCTTCAAGGAATTCCGCGAGGGCACGACCGGCCGCTTTGTCGGCGTGGGCATCGAGATCGGGATGGAAGACGGCGTCGTCAAGGTCCAGACGCCGATCGAAGGTTCTCCCGCTTTCCGTGCCGGCATCAAGGCCGGTGACCTGATCACCCGCATCGACGAGACCGCGGTCAAGGGCCTGTCGATGGACCAGGCCGTCAAGCGCATGCGCGGCGAGCCGAATACCAAGGTCACGCTGACGATCTTCCGCAAGGTCGAGAACCGCGTCTTCCCGGTCACGATCACGCGCGAGGAGATTCGTGTCCAGAGCGTGCGCGCCAAGGTGATCGAGCCGGGGTACGCGTGGGTACGGGTGAGCCAGTTCCAGGACCGCACGGTCGACGACTTCGCACGCAAGGTCGAAGAGATCTACAAGGCCGATCCGCACGTCAAGGGCATGGTGCTCGACCTGCGCAACGACCCGGGCGGCCTGCTCGATGCATCGGTGGCGATCAGTGCGGCATTCCTGCCCTCCGACGTCACGGTGGTCAGCACCAACGGGCAGTTGCCGGACTCCAAGGCCACTTACAAGGCCTCGCCCGAGTTCTATGCGCGTCGCGGCGCGTCCGACCCAATCAAGCGACTGCCGGCCGCACTCAAGTCAGTGCCGCTGGTGGTGCTCGTGAACGAAGGCTCGGCTTCCGCGAGCGAGATCGTCGCCGGCGCGCTGCAGGACCACAAGCGCGCCACGGTGATGGGCGCGCAGACCTTCGGCAAGGGGTCGGTGCAGACGGTGCGCCCGCTCACGCCGGATACGGCGCTGAAAATCACCACGGCGCGCTACTACACCCCCAGCGGCCGCTCGATCCAGGCCAAGGGCATCGTGCCCGATGTGTGGCTCGACGAGACCGCCGAGGGCAACGTCTTCGCCGCGCTGCGCATGCGCGAGGCCGACCTCGAGAAGCACCTCGTGGGCGCCGACGAGAAGAAGGACGCCGAGCGCGAGAAGGTCCGTGCCGAGGAACGCAAGCGTGTCGAGGAGCAACTCTCCAAGCAGCGCGACAACCTCAAGCCGCTGCCTGAGTTCGGCAGCGCGGAGGACTTCCCGCTCCAGCAGGCGCTGAACCAGTTGCGCGGCAAGCCCGTGGTCGTCAGCAAGACCGCCGCCGAGCGCAAGGCCGAAGCCGCCGCGCAGTAAGCTGCACCTTCGCACGCTTTGCAGGGGGCCCGCGGGGCCCCTTGTCGTTGGGAGAGCCGTCAAGATGAACGACGAACAACTGTTGCGCTATTCGCGCCACATCCTGCTCGACGAGATCGGCGTCGAAGGGCAGCAGCGGCTGGCCGACGCGCACGCGCTCGTGATCGGCGCCGGCGGACTCGGCTCACCGGTGGCGCTGTACCTGGGCACCGCCGGCGTCGGCACGATCACGATCGTCGACCACGACACCGTGGACCTCACGAACCTGCAGCGACAGATCGCGCACGATGCGTCGCGCATCGGCACGCCCAAGGCCCTGTCGGCGGCGCAGAGCATCCGCGCCATCAACCCCGAGGCCAATGTGCAGCCGATCGTCCAGCGCGCCGACGCCGTGTCGCTGGCGGCGCTGGTGGCTGCCGCCGACGTGGTGCTCGACTGCAGCGACAACTTCTCGACGCGCCATGCCGTCAACGCGGCCTGCGTGCAACACGGCAAGCCGCTCGTCTCCGGCGCCGCCATCGGCTTCGACGGCCAGATCTCGGTCTACGACACGCGGTCGCCGCAGGCCCCGTGTTATGCGTGCATCTTCCCGCCCGACGCGACGTTCGAGGAGACACGCTGCGCAACGATGGGCGTGTTCGCGCCGCTGGTGGGCATCATCGGCACGATGCAGGCGGCCGAGGCGCTGAAGCTGCTCGCGCACATCGGGACGTCGCTCGCAGGCCGCCTGCAGATGCTCGACGCGCGCACGATGGAATGGACCGAAGTACGGCTCGCGCGCCAGCCGCAGTGCCCGGTGTGCGGCCAACGCCATCCGGCCGTCGAGGCGGGTTGATCGCGTAAGCTCCCGCCCCATGGACAAACGCACCGAACTCACTGCCCGCAACTTCCCGTCGGCCGAGCAGGAGGCCCACGCGCCGCAACCGCCGTCGTTGTACGGCGGCAAGGAAAGCGCCTACCGGCTCGCGTTCACCGACACCGATTTCCTGCTCAAGGAAGAGTTGCGCCCGGTGCGCATGCAGCTCGAGCTGCTCAAGCCCGAGATGGTGCAGCAGCAGCACGGCATCGAGTCGACGATCGTCATCTTCGGCAGCGCGCGCGTTCTGCCGCCAGACGCCGCGCAGGCCGAGCTCGTCGCGGCACGCGGCCAGGGCGACGTGGCCGCCGTCAAGCGCGCCGAGATGGGCCTGGCGATGAGCCGCTACTACGATGAGGCGCAGCGTTTCGCGGCGCTCGTGACCGACCGCTCGCGCAGCCACGACACGCCGATCTACGTCGTCACCGGCGGGGGCCCCGGGATCATGGAGGCCGGCAACCGCGGCGCGTTCGAGATTGGCGGCAAGAGCATCGGCCTGAACATCGTGCTGCCGCACGAGCAGGCGCCCAACCCCTACATCACGCCGGAGCTGTGTTTCCAGTTCCACTACTTTGCGCTGCGCAAGATGCACTTTCTCATGCGCAGCATCGCGCTCGTGTGCTTTCCGGGTGGCTTCGGCACACTCGACGAGTTGTTCGAGGTGATGACGCTTCAGCAGACGGGCAAGGTGCGCCGCCGCCCGATCCTGCTCTTCGGGCGCGATTTCTGGACCCGCCTGATCGACTTCGACCATCTCGTCGAGACGGGCATGATCTCGCCCGGCGACGTCAACCTGTTTCACTACGTCGAAACCGCCGAGGAGGCCTGGGCGCACCTCGAGGCGCACTACGGATTCGACCTGCCCGAAACCACGACCGGTGAATTTGCCGACGATATCTAGGCGGACCATGCAGCAGCACGTTTCCCTCATTGGCGCACCGACCGACATCGGTGCCGGCGCACGCGGCGCCAGCATGGGCCCTGAGGCGCTGCGGGTCGCCGGCTTGCGGGCCGCGCTCGAGGGCCACGGCGTCGATGTGGAAGACCGCGGCAATCTGGTCGGCCCCGCCAATCCGTGGCTGCCGCCAAGCGACGGCTACCGCCACCTGGCCGAGGTCGTCGAGTGGAACCAGACCGTGCACGACGCCGTGCATGCCGAGCTCGCGCTCGGCCGCATGCCGATCCTGCTCGGTGGTGACCATTGCCTGGGCATCGGCTCGATCAGCGCCGTCGCACGCCATTGCCGCGAGCGCGGCCGCCGGCTGCGTGTGCTCTGGCTCGACGCACATGCCGACTTCAACACCAGCGTGCTCACGCCCAGCGGCAACATCCACGGCATGCCCGTGGCCTGCCTGTGCGGCCATGGGCCGCGCGAGCTCGTCGAGATCGGCGGCCAGGTGCCGGCGATCCTGCCCAAGTGGGTGCGCCAGATCGGCATCCGCAGCGTCGATGCGGGCGAGAAGCGCTTCGTTCACGAACAGGGGCTCGAGGTCTTCGACATGCGCTACATCGACGAGATGGGCATGCGCCACACGATGGACCTCGCGCTCGCCACGCTGGACGCCAACACCCACCTGCACGTGAGCTTCGACGTCGACTTCCTCGACGCCGAGATCGCGCCCGGCGTGGGCACCACCGTGCCCGGCGGCCCCACGTACCGCGAGGCACAGCTGTGCATGGAGATGATCGCCGACAGCGGCCGCATGGGCAGCCTGGACGTGATGGAGCTGAACCCGGCGCTCGACGTGCGCAACAAGACCGCCGTGCTCGCGGTCGACCTGATCGAAAGCCTGTTCGGCAAGAGCACGCTGATGCGCGACCGCGCCTGAAGCGCCGGCCCGCGTGGAGCGTTTCGACATCGCCATCGTCGGCGCCGGCATCGCGGGCGCCTCGCTCGCCTACCGCGTGGCGCCGCATCGCAGCGTGCTGCTGCTCGAAGGTGAATCGCAGCCCGGTTACCACAGCACCGGCCGCAGCGCCGCGATGTTCATGGAAAGCTACGGCACGCCCCAGGTGCGCGCCCTCACCCGTGCGAGCCGCGCTTTCTACGAGAGCGCGCCCGTTGGATTTACCGACGTGCCGTTGCTGGCGCCGCGTGGCGTGCTCTATGTCGCGCGACCCGGCCAGCAGGCGGCACTCGATGCGATGCGGGCCGGGCTGCGTGCCACCGGCAGCGCGGTCGAGCCCGTGGACGCCGCACACGCGTCGACGCTGGTCCCGGTGCTGCAACCGGCGCAACTGCTGGGTGCGCTTGCCGAGCGCGATGCGATGGACATCGACGTGCACGCGCTGCACCAGGGCTTCCTGCGTGGCGCACGCCATGCGGGCACGCAGGTGTGGACGGATGCGCGCCTTTCCGAAGCACGGCGCACTGGCGACCACTGGCAGCTGCAGCTGGCCGACGGCCGACGGGCCAAGGCGGCCACGCTGGTGAACGCGGCAGGCGCATGGGCCGACGCCGTCGCGCGCATTGCCGGCGCGCCCCCGCGCGGGCTGCAGCCGCGGCGACGCAGCGCCTTCACGTTTGCCCCACCGGCCGGACTGGATGTGCGCCCATGGCCCGCGGTGGTCGCGGTCGACGAGAGTTTCTATTTCAAACCGGATGCCGGGCAGCTGCTCGGCTCGCCCGCCAACGCCGACCCCGTGGTGCCGCACGACGTGCAACCCGAGGAACTGGACATCGCCACCGGCATCGCCGCCATCGAGGCCGCGACGACGTTGTCGATCCGGCGTCCGACACGAACCTGGTCCGGGCTGCGCACCTTCGCGCCCGACGGCGACCTCGTGATCGGCGCCGATCCACGCTGCGAAGGCTTCTTCTGGCTGGCCGGACAAGGCGGCTACGGCATCCAGTCCGCCGCCGGCGCCTCGCTCATGGCCGCCGACCTCCTGCTCGGCCGGAATCTCGATCCCTCGCTCGCGGCGCACGGCGTGCGGGCCGCGCTGCTTTCACCGGCCCGTCTCGACGCGCAGGCGGCGGGATCGGACCCGGGACCCTGATCAGGGCCGACACCGCCACCGTTCCCGTGTCAGGGCGGCATCGGCTCAGAGGCCGGCCGCTGCAGATCCCGTCACTTCGAGCGCGCGCGCTCTTCCTCGCGCAGCCGCAGCACCCTGCGCTGCACCTTGCCGGTGGTGGTCATCGGCAGTGCGTCGATGAACTCGATCTCCTTCGGATACTCGTAGGGCGCGAGCTTGCCGCGCACGTGCGCCTGCAACTGCGCGACGAGCGCGGGGCCCGCGTCGATACCCGCGGTCAGCACGACGTACGCCTTGACGACGGCGCCGCGCTCGGCGTCGGGCTTGGGCACGACGGCGGCATTTGCCACGGCCGGGTGCTTGACGAGGCAGTTCTCGATCTCGCTCGGCCCGATGCGGTAGCCCGCAGCCTTGAACATGTCGTCGCTGCGGCCCTGGTACCAGAGGTAGCCGTCGTCGTCCATCACCGCCATGTCGCCCGTGCGGCACCAGCTGTCATCGGGGTCGCCGGTGAACTTGGCCTGCGTGGCCGCGCCGTCCTTCCAGTAGCCCAGAAAGAACACCGGGTCGGGGTGGCCGTGCACGTCGCGACGGTGCACCGCCACGTCGCCGGGTGTACCGCGCGGGCACTCGCAGCCGTCGTCGTCGATCACGGCGACGCGGTGGCCGGGATACGGCCGCCCCATGCTGCCGGGCCGCGCAGGCCAGCCCGCAGCGACGCGGCCGCGGGCATCGAGGCTGCGTGTGCAGTTGCCGACGATGTAGTTGATCTCGGTCTGGCCGAACATCTCGTTCACGGTCACGCCGAGTTGCTCGCGGCAATAGGCAAAGACCGCGTCGCCCACCGCCTCCCCCGCGCTCATGACGGCACGCAACAGCAACCGGTAGCGCTCGCGCGGCTCGGGCACGGCCTTCATCATGGCCTTCAGCGCGGTGGGGAAGAGAAAGCTGTGCGTCACACCGTGCCGCTGCATCAGTTCGAACGCACGTTCGGGCGCGAAGCGGCCCTGGTACGCCACGATCTCCCGGCCGAAGTAGAGCGTCGGCAGCAGCGCATCCATCAGCCCGCCGGTCCAGGCCCAGTCCGCGGGAGACCAGAAGACCGCGGGCGGCCCGGTGTCGCCGGGGGCAAGCGGGTCCAGGTGCGGATACCAGTTCTGGCTGCAGACGAATCCGGTGAGGTTGCCGATGAGCGCGCGGTGCGGGATCAGCGCTCCCTTGGGCGGCCCGGTGGTGCCACTCGTGTAGATGAGCACGGCGGGGTCGTCGGCGGCGGTCGGCACCGGCGTGAATCGCCCACGGTGCGCCGGCAACGCGTCGGCCCAGTCGAGATCGCCGCGCCCCTGCGCGCCACCGACGGCCACCAGCGTATGAAGGCCCGGCACAGCCGCTCTTGCCACCAGCATGGCGTCGATCGCGCTCTCGTCGACGATCGCCACCGAGGCCTCGCTGTGCTGCAGCCGGTACTCCAGCGCGTCCGGGCCGAACAACATCGACAACGGCATCGAGACCGCTCCGAGCTGGAAGACAGCCATGTGGGCCGCCGCCGTCTCGAAGCGCTGCGGCATCACGATCGCCACCCGGTCGCCGCGGCCCACGCCACGGGCGCGCAGCAGGTTCGCCAACCGGTTTGCGGCGAGCTGCAGCTCGCCGTAGGTGCAGCTCGCGGCACGCCCGTCCTCGTGCTCCCAGCGGATGGCCACCGCGTCGGGTGTCGATCGGGCCCAGCGTGCGCAGCAGGCCTGCGCGATGTTGAAGCGCTTCGGCACCGACCAGCGAAAGCGCGCATGCAGGAGGGCGTGGCGATCCGCGCCCGCCGACGCGGCTAGCGAGCCCGGCCGCCTGCGCCCTGCCATCAGCGTGCCCGCTCGAACGCCGCCAGCGCGTCGCCGGTCACGCGGCACAGCTGCCAGTCGGGCAGGATCCTGGCACCCATCTTCTCGTAGAACCTGATCGCGTTCTCGTTCCAGTCGAGCACGGTCCATTCGAACCGGCCATAACCCCGTTCGACGGCCAGCGCACCCAGGTGCTGCAGCAGCGCCTTGCCGACCCCGCCGCCCCGATGCGCGGGCTTGACATAGAGGTCCTCCAGGTAGAGCCCGGGCCGGCCGAGAAAGGTGGAGAAATTCGTGAAGAAAAGCGCAAACGCCACGATGTCGCCACCCAGGTCGGCCACCACGGCTTCGGCGGCCGGGCGCGCGCCGAAGAGGTGCGGGTGCAGCGACTCGGGCGTGACGACCACCAGGTGCGTGAGGTGCTCGAATTCGGCCAATTCGCGGATCAGCCCGACGATGGCCTCGAGATCGGCCGGTGCGGCGGGCCGGAGCATGGCTTGAGACGTGATCATGAAACCAATTGTCGCGCGGCGCCGCGGCGGCTCAAGGTCCGTCAGGGAAACCCGATATAGGTGATGGGACGGTGACGCAACGGCGCGGCACCGCGAGACCAAATCCATCCCCAAGAAAAAAATGACCATGCGCTTCACCCCTCTTGCCCTCGTCAAGCACCGCGTGTCCGCCGGCCGGCCGCTGGCGTTCAACGTCTACAACAACGATCGCACGCTGCTCCTGGCCAAAGGCCAGGCCCTGGACAGTGCCGATCAGATGCAAGCGCTCTTCGAGCGCGGCACGCTGGTCGACATGGCCGAACTGCACCGGGGCGTGGACGCCATCCGGCAGGCGCCGGTGGACCTGCTGCCCGCGCTCTGGATGGACAACATGGACCGCGTGGCGCGAACGCTGCGCAACGTTCAGAGCGAGACATTCCGGGAAGCGCTGGACGAGGCGGCCGAACCCGTCGTTGCGTTGATCGATCGCGACCCCGACCTGGCGATCTTCCAGATCCTGCGCCAGGAGGCGAATGCGAATACGCAGTATGGTCTGAACCATTCGATCCACAGTGCCATCGTCTGCCGACTGGTCGCGCAGCGGCTCGCGTGGTCCGTCGACGAGTGCACACGCGCCTTCAAGGCCGCACTGACGATGAACGTCTCGATGCTCGAATTGCAGGGCGTGCTGGCCACGCAGACGACGCCGCCGACCGACGAGCAGCGCCGGCTGATCCATTCGCACCCGGTGCGCAGCCGTGAACTCCTGAGTGCCGCCGGCGTCGCGGATGCCGAATGGTTGCGCGCCGTCGAGCAGCACCACGAACACCCCGACGGCAGTGGGTACCCGTTCGCCGAAACGAACGTGAGCGAGCTCGCCGTCCTGCTGCAACGGGCCGATGTCTACACCGCCAAGCTCAGTGCCCGGTCGACCCGCGACCCCGTCGCCGCCGACCGCGCCGGGCGCGAGATCTTCATGCGCGACCCCGCCAACCCGATCACTGCGGCGCTGGTGAAGGAATTCGGCGTCTACCCGCCGGGTTGCTACGTCAAGCTCGCCACGGGCGAAACCGGCGTGGTCGTCAAGCGCGGCTTCACCGTGATGTCGCCGATCGTGGCGGCGATGACCGACCGCAACGGCGATCCGTTGCTCGAGCCGGTGCGCCGCGACACGTCGAATCCGCAGCATGCGGTGGCGTGTGTGCTGCTGGCGAAGTCGGTCCAGGTGCGCGTCCCGCCGGAAAAGCTGGCCGCACTCGCCGTCGCCTGAGGCCTGCGTCCCCGGCCGGACAGCCGGCATCCCGACGCTGGCCTACAGTGCCGGCATGACCACCGCCGCCTACACGCCGCGCCGAGAAGCGCGTTCGCACTTCATCCCCTTGCGCGGCTTGCGCTACCACGCCCATGTGTGGGGCGACGCCTCGCTGGTCACGCCCACGCGCCCGCCGCTGGTCATGGTGCACGGCTGGATGGACGTCGGCGCGTCCTTTCAATTCGTCGTCGACGCGCTCCGCGCAGCCGATGGCTTCGACCGCTGGGTGATCGCGCCAGACTGGCGCGGTTTCGGTCGCACCGAGTCGCCCGGCACCGACAGCTATTGGTTCCCCGACTACCTGGGCGACCTCGACGCGCTGGTCGACGCGCTTTGCCCCGACTCGGCTTTCGACCTCGCCGGACACAGCATGGGCGGCAACGTCGTGATGAGCTACGCGGGTGTGCGCCCCGCGCGTGTGCGCAGGCTCGTCAATCTCGAAGGTTTCGGCCTGCCCACCACCAAGCCGCATCACGCCCCGCGCCGGCTGTCGCAGTGGCTGGACGAACTCCAGGCGCCGCAGGCGCTGCGCGACTACGCATCACTGCACGAGGTGGCCGAGCGCCTGATGAAGAACAACCCCCTGCTCAGCGCCGACAAGGCGGCCTGGCTGGCGCCGCACTGGTCGCGCCTGGGCGACGACGGCCGGTGGCATATCCAGGGCGACCCGGCCCACAAACGCGCGAACCCCATGCTCTACCGCGTCGACGAGATCCTGGAGACATGGAAGCTCATCGCCGCGCCGCTGCTGTGGGTCGAAGGCGACCGCACCGACATCAGCAAATGGTGGGGCACCCGATATTCGAAGGAGGAATTCCACGAGCGCCTGTCGGTCGTACCCGCCGTCGAACGCCACACGCTCAGCCCATGCGGGCACATGCTGCACCACGATCAACCGCAGGCGCTGGCCTTGCGGCTGGCGGAATTTCTGGGCGCCTGAGCGTCGTCCCGTTTCGGGCCGGAGTGGCCGTTCGTGCAGTGGGTCGGAGACGCCGCACGGGCCGAGGCCGCCGGGCGAGTGCCTCCGCTCATGTCCCCCGGACTGGGCTGCGCCCAGCCCTCCTCCTTTACTTCGCTGCGGCACTCGCCCACCGTCCTCGGCCAGACACCGGGTGGGCGCGCCACGGTCGAACCGCGCACACGCATCGGATCAGGGTGGCGGGGCGTTCTCTGGAGCGAAGTAAAGGAGGAGGGTCGGCCGCAGGCCGACCCGGGGGACATGAGCGCAAGAGAGCGCCCCGGCGCCCTGATCCCGCACAAGACATCGAACGTGAACGTCTGCAGTGGGTCGGAAGGCCATCCCGTCGATAGCACGCCATTCGGCATGTGCGTGCAGTGCAACGCGCGGGCCGTGAAGCCCGGGCCCTCACACGCACGTCATACCGTCCCTCAGCAGGGGGGCTGGGCAGCGTCAGATTGGCATGCGTTCGGTCCCGATTTCGCTCGATTCGCCGCCGGCATGGGCACAACCGGCGGCTGGTTCGAAATCGACGCATTCAGGACACGTGCCGATCGATCAAGGGCAACCCGCTTCCGTGTGGCGGCTGCGCAGCGCCTACTTGGCCAGCACCACCGGCACGGCAGCGCACTCCACGGTGCGCTGGGCCACGGATCCCAGCAGCGCGGCCGTGTGCGAACCGAGACCACGTGTACCCATCACGATCAGATCGCTGCCCAGTTGGTCGGCCAGGGCCGCAATCGTCGGGCCCGGGTCGCCCACCAGTTCGTGGGCCTGGTACTTGACACCGGCGCCGTCCAACGCCGCGCGCGCCGGCGCCATGGCTGCATCGCTGCGCTCGTGGTGGTACTCCTCGCGGGTCTTGTTGGGGACGAAGCTCGAGACGTCACCGGGCAGCGACCGCTGCACGTTGACCAGATGAAGCTCGACGGCCTTGTCGCTCAATTCGGAAAGCATCGACAGGAAGTGCTGCACCGCCTTCACCGCGCCCTCGGAGCCGTCCACGGCCAGCAAGACATGCTTGAAGCCCTTGGCCGTGTGAGCCGGCGCGGCTGCATGCATCGCTGCAGCTTGCGCGGTTTGTGCCCGCCGTGCCATCAGCGTGCCGACCAGGACCACGCCGATGGCGCCGAGCGCGGGCGCCAGATAGTGCAGGTAGGCCGCGTTCGAATCGATCCAGGTCTTGACCACCGGGTCGCTGATCGCCATCTCGCCGGCCACCCAGCCGAGCAGGGCCGCCCCGACCGTGATGATGGCCGGGAAGCGTGACATCAGGTTCAGCAGCAGGGTGCTGGCAAACACCACGAGCGGGATCGAGATCGCCAGGCCGGCCACCAGCAGCGTGGTGTTGCCTTTGGCCGCCGCGGCGACGGCGATGACGTTGTCGAGGCTCATCACCAGGTCTGCCAGCAGGATGGTCCGGATGGCGGACATCAGGTTGCCCTGCGCGCTGGCATGGCCTTCGCCTTCACCCTCCGGCAGCAGCAGTTGCACGGCGATCCACAGCAGCAGCACGGCGCCGACCAGCTTGAGGTAGGGCAGGCGCAGCAGTTCCACCGCGACGATGGTGAGGAGGATCCGCATCACGACGGCCGCGCCGCTGCCCCAGGCCACGGCCTTCTTCTGCTGGTCCTTCGGCAGGCCGCGCGCAGCCAACGCGATGACCACGGCGTTGTCGCCCGACAGGACGATGTTCACGCCGATGATCTGCAGCAGGGCCACCCAGAACTCTGGGCTCGAATAAGTCATCCCGGTCTCCTTCGATCGGCCGCGCAGGCGGCTCTGGCCGGTCACCCAGAGGCGCCAACGGTGGCGCGCCTGCGACCGGCGTGTGGGACAACCACTTTAGAAGACCGACGGCCGAAGCACTCTTGACCCGAGTCACCTTTATCGAAAAGCCGACGGCGCAGGTTGTGGGATCCACCAATGGCCGCCCATGTCGGCGCCGCCTAGAGTCGTTCGTTTGCATGACACTGGCAGCGGCCGGCAGGGGCGACGCCCCGACCGAAGTCACGACATGCAGGTTGCCAAGACGATCATCACGGAGACATCGACCATGACCCGACCCCACCTTTCCCGCACGCTCGCCAGCTTGATCCTGGCGGCGCTGCCCCTCACGCCGGCCCTGGCCGACAACATCACCCTGAAGGCTTCGCACCAGTTCCCGGGCGGCAAGGGCGACGTGCGCGACGAGATGGTGCAGATGATTGCCAAGGAGGTCGCCGCCGCCAATGTCGGCCTCGAGATCAAGGTCTTCCCGGGCTCGAGCCTGGTCAAGGCGCAGGAGCAGTGGAAGGCCATGCTGAGCGGCCAGATCGACATGTCGTCATTGCCGCTCGACTATGCGTCCGGCTTCCATCCGCAGTTCGGCGCCACGCTGATGCCCGGTCTCGTCAAGAACCACGCCCATGCCCAGCGCATCAACGCCTCGCCGTTCATGGCGGACATCAAGAAGATCATCGACCAGGGTGGCGTGCACGTGCTGGCCGATGCCTGGCTCGCCGGCGCCTTCGGCTCCAAGGACAAGTGCATCCGCACGCCCGCCGATGCGGCCGGCCTGAAGGTCCGTTCCGCTGGCGCGACATTCGCGCAGATGTGGGCCGGGGCGGGCGCGTCGATCGTGTCGATCCCGTCGAGCGAGGTCTACAACGCGCTGCAGCAGGGCGTGGCGCAGGGCACCGACACCTCGTCCGGCAGCTTCGTATCTTTCCGCCTGTACGAGCAGCTCAAGTGCATCACCGCGCCGGGCGAAAACGCGATGTGGTTCATGTACGAGCCGGTGCTGATCTCCAACCGCAGCTGGGACAAGCTGAACGATGCGCAGAAGAAGGCGCTGACGGCGGCGTCCAAGAAGGCAGAGGCCTACTTCAATACCGAATCGAAGAAGCTCGACGACGAGCTCGTCGATGTCTTCAAGAAGAACAAGGTCGAAGTCGTGACGCTGAGCGACGCCGAAGCCGACGCCTGGCGCGCCGTGGCGCAGAAGACCTCGTACAAGGTCTTCGCCGAGAAGGTGCCGGGCGGCAAGGAACTCATCGAGAAGGCGCTGAGTGTCAAGTAGCCCGGCACACCTGGGCGACCCGCCGCTGTGGGTGGCGGCGGTGCACGCGGCATCACGCCTTTTCGGCGTGGTCGCTGCGGGCCTGATCCTGGTCTCGATCGGCGTCGTGTGCCAGATGGTGTTCGTGCGCGCGGTGCTGGGCCAATCGTCCATCTGGCAGACGGAGTTCGTGACGTTCGCACTCATCGCCTCCACGTTCATCGGCGCACCGTACATCCTGCTCACCCGCGGCCACGTCGCGGTGGATGTGGTGCCGCTGATGGTGGACATGCCGGCGCGGCGCTCGCTGCACTTCGTGGGCAGCCTCGTCGGCCTCGCGTTCTGCGCGTTTTTCCTCTACGCCTCGATCCCCTGGTGGCACGAGGTGTGGAAGCTCAACCAGACCACGTCGTCGATGTGGCGTGCGCGGCTGTGGATCCCGTATCTGGCGGTGCCTGTGGGGCTGGGCCTGTTGTGCCTGCAGTACCTGGCCGAGATCTGGCTCGTGATGGCCCGGCGCGAGCATCCGTTCGGCTTGTCGCCGGGCGACAAACTTTGACGGCCGCTCCACTCCCGGCCAGGGACCCCGCATGAACCCGCTCGTGATCGGTGCGTTGATCTTCGTCGTCACCCTGCTCGTGCTCGCCACCGGGCTGCCGATCGCCTTCGGTCTCGGCGCGGTGGCGCTGTTCTTCATGGTCGCCTTCGACGGCTGGAACAGCGTCAACTTCATGCCCGAGACGATCTTCGCGGGCCTGAACGATTTCACGCTGGTTTCGCTGCCGATGTTCGTGATCATGGGCGCGGCCGTGGCCTCGTCTCGTGCCGGCAGCGATCTCTACGAGGCGCTCGCACGCTGGCTGCACAAGGTGCCGGGCTCGCTGGTCATCAGCAACATCGGCGCCTGCGCGCTGTTCTCGGCGCTCACCGGCTCGTCGCCTGCCACCTGCGCGGCGATCGGCAAGATGGGCATCCCCGAGATGCGCCGGCGCGGCTACGACGCCGATCTGGCCACCGGCGCCATCGCGGCCGGCGGCACGCTGGGCATCCTGATTCCGCCGAGCGTGACGATGATCCTGTACGGCATCGCGTCGGAGACGTCGATCGGCCGCCTGTTCATCGCCGGCATCGTGCCCGGGTTGCTGCTCGTCGTGCTGTTCATGGCCTGGGCCATGTTCCTGAGCTGGAAACGCGGCACCCGGCTCGTCGATGCCGACCGCATCTACTCGATGAAGGAGAAACTCGAGCTGCTGCCCAAGTTGCTGCCGTTCATGGCCGTCATCGTGGGCGTCGTGTATTCGCTTTACGGCGGCATCGCCACGCCGTCCGAGGCGGCCGGCGTCGGCGCCATGTTGTGCCTGGTCATGGTCGTGCTGATCTATCGCGTGTGGAAGCCACTCGACCTGTGGAACATCCTGCGCGACGGCCTGCGCGAGTCGGGCATGCTGCTGATGATCATCGGCACGTCGATCCTCTTCGGCTACATGATGTCGTCGCTGCAGGTCACCCAGGCCGTGGCCACGTCGATCGGCGAGCTGAATGCCAACCGCTGGGTGGTACTCGCGGCGATCAACCTGATGCTGCTGGTGGCCGGCTGTTTTCTGCCACCGGCGGCGATTATCTTGATGACCACGCCGATCCTGATGCCGGTCATCAAGGCGGCGGGTTTCGACCCGATCTGGTTCGGCGTCATCCTCACCATCAACATGGAACTCGGCCTGATCACGCCGCCGGTCGGCCTGAACCTGTTCGTCATCAACGGCATCACGCCCGACGTCAAGCTGCCGACCATCCTGCGCGGCGCCTTCCCGTTCATGCTGTGCATGGTGCTGGCGATCGTGATCCTCTGCGTCTTTCCCGAACTCGCCACCTGGCTGCCGTCCCGCGTGATGGGTTGACGGCCGTGGTGCTTGAGGTCAGCGAGGCTGCGACGAGGTCGCGGGGGCCGCGCAGAACCGGTCGCGTTGCGCTGGCTCGGCGCGCAGATGCTGCTTGACGTAATAGCCGAGCATGGCGCGGGCGCGTGGGTGCTCGGCAGTGGGCAGCAGGCTGCCCAGCGCGCCGATCC
The DNA here is from genome assembly GCA_024641945.1 of Rubrivivax sp. Classification (GTDB taxonomy): domain Bacteria; phylum Pseudomonadota; class Gammaproteobacteria; order Burkholderiales; family Burkholderiaceae_C; genus Rubrivivax. The sequence goes on from JAHECD010000067.1 coordinate 15,886, forward strand.
ACCCGTCGATGCAGGCAGTGTCGGGCGCGTGGCCGGCGGTGCAGGTCAACAGCGAATCGAATGCGCTGCGCCAGGCGGTGAAATCGGCCCGGCTCATCGGCGCGCCGTGGCCGGGAATCAGTTGCTCGAACGGCACGGCCTCGAGATGGGCCAGTGCGGTGCGCCAGCCCGGCGCACACGCGGTGTCGAGGAACGGCACCGGCAGCGTGACGAGGTCGCCGGCGGCCAGGACACGCGACGACGGGTCGTAGACCCATAGGTCGCCGCCCGTCACGGCCGCCGCTTCGTAGCCGACCTGCAGGCGCTGCCCTGCGGGATTGATCATTCGCCGTGCGTCCAGCGCACGGTCGGGCCGCAGCGCCGGGCCGCGGTCGATGAGCGCGATGTCCACGCGCAGCATGGCCTGCGTGGCGGCGTCGGCCCGACCGCTGTCGAGCAGGGCCTGCATGTCGCGCCGGCTGGCGGCCAGCCAGCCGCGCAGCGCCGGTGCCACCGCGGCGGACGCAATGACCTGAACGTCAGGCACGTGGTCGCGGATCATCGCGTTGCCGCCCAGATGGTCCAGGTGCCAGTGTGAATTGACGACGGCGCGGATCGGCGCGCCGCGCTGCGCGGCAAAGTCCAGCAGCGCCTGCGTTTGTTCGGCATGGCGACCGGTATCGACAATGACCAGCCCGCCACGGGCCGCAAAGATCACGCTGTTGCCGTCGGGCTGGCGGCCGGGCTCGAAGGTGTCGCGCAGCACGAAGACCCCGTCGGCCAACGCGGCCGGCACGCGGGTCGCCGCACGGGACGGCGTGGGCAGCAGCGCTGCACAGAGCCCGAAGAGCGCCACTGCGGCGGCACGCTGGCCAGCGCGGCGCCGGGGCGACGGCACGACGACGCGGCGCACGGGCATCGCTTGCCGTCAGATCCGCCCGAGCGCCCGCAGGATCTTCTCCGGCGTGATCGGCTGCGAGCTCACGCGTGCACCGAAAGGTGCGAGCGCATCGTTGATCGCATTCATCACGGCCCCCGGCGCGCCGGCCGTGCCGGCCTCGCCGGCGCCCTTTGCGCCGAGCAGGCTGCTGCGGGTGGGGCTCTGCACGTGGCTGACCACGATGTCGGGCATCTCGCCGGCCATCGGCACCAGGTAGTCGGCCATGTTGCCGTTGCACATGGTGCCGTCGGTGTCGTACAGGCATTCCTCGAACAGCACGCCGCCGATGCCCTGCACGATCGCGCCGCGCATCTGCTCGTCCACCAGCATCGGATTGAGCACGCGGCCGCAGTCCTCCACCGCCCAGTGCTTCAGCAGCTTGACGAAACCGGTGTCGAGGTCGACCTCGACATGGCTCACCTGCACGCCGTTGGTGAAGATGAACGGGTAGTCGCGCTGCGCGTAGTGCCGGGTGACCATCAGCTCGGGCGTGAATTCGCGCGGCAGCGTGTCGCTGCGGAAATACGCGATGCGCCCGAGTTCGGCCAGGTCGAGCAGGTGCCCGCCGCTGGCGCCGTCGACGATGGCGTTGCGGTACACCCGCAGGCCCTGGCGGTCGCGCTGGAGGATGGCTTCGGCGGTGGCGAGGATGTTCTCGCGCAGGACACGCCCGGCCTGCAACACCGCTTCGCCGCCGATGCCCGCGCCGCGGCTGGCCCAGGTGCCGCCGCCGTAGGGCACGGTATCGGTGTCGCCGGTGACCACGCGCACGCGGTCGAGGTCGACGCCCACGGCATCGGCGGCGATCTGCGCGAAGATCGCCTCGGCGCCCTGGCCCTGCTCGCCTACGCTGCTGCTCACCGTGATCACGCCGGTGGGCTCGAGCCGGATCGTGGCGCCGTCCTGGCTGGCGATGCGCGCGCCGCCCACGCCGTAGAACGCGGCGCCCGGGTTGGTCAGCTCGATCAATGCCGCCACGCCGATGCCGCGGTGCACACCCGTGGCGCGCAGCGCCTTCTGTTCGGCGCGCAGGGCGTCGTAGTCGCACACGCGCCGCGCCTCGCGCAGGCAGGCCTCGTGCGACAGCACCTCGAGCTTGATGCCCGACGCGCCGGTGGCCGGATACGCATCGTCGGGGATGACGTTGCGTTGCCGGAATTCGATCGGGTCCATGCCCAGCCGGGCGGCCACGCCGTCGACCAGCGCCTCGGTCACGGCGCAGGCGATCGGGTGGCCCACGCCGCGGTACTGGCAGGTCGGCACCTTGTTCTGGAACACCACCTTCAGCTTCGCGCGGTAGGCCTTGTGCCGGTACGGGCCGCCGGTGAGGTTGACGACCTGGTTGCCTTCGATGCCGCTGGTGCGCGGAAAGACGCTGTACGGGCCGATGCCGGTGAGGTCGTCGATCTCGAACGCCAGGATGTCGCCGTCACGGCTGGCCGCGATGCGCGCCTTGATGCGGTGCTCGCGTGCATGGATGTCGCTGACGAAGCTCTCCAGCCGGTCGGCCACGAACTTCACCGGCCGCTGCAGCAGCATCGACAGCGCCACGGTGGCAAAGTCGTCCGGATAGGCGTGCACCTTGATGCCGAAGCTGCCGCCGACGTCGCGGCACAGCACACGCACCTGTGCCTCGCTCAGGTCGAACTGGCGGCAGTACAGGTCCTGCATCATGTGCGGGGCCTGGAACGAGTGATAGACCGTGAGCTTGCCGTCGGCCGGCGTGTGTCCGGCGCGCCAGTCGGCGATCTGGCAGCGCGGCTCCAGCGTCACGCCGGTATGCCGCCCGAAGACATAGGTCTCCTCGAAGACCACCGCGTCGGGCCTTGCAAAGGCCTCGTCGACGCCGCCGGTGTCGAGCTGGCGCTCGAAGCACAGGTTGTCGCCCAGTTCGGGGTGGATCAGCGGCGTGGCCGCATCGAGTGCCGTTTCGGTCTCCAGCACCGCGGGCAGGTTCTCCCACTCGACCTCGAGCAGCGCGAGCGCGTCCTCGGCCCTGGCGCGGGTCTCGGCCACCACCGCCACCACAGGCTCGCCCTGCCAGGTGGCGCGGTCGATCGCCAGCGGGTACTGCGGCGCGCTCTTGATGCCCGCCAGGTGGGCGAGCGTGGCGACCCACGGCTTGCAAAGTGCCGCGATCTCGGCGCCCACCACCACGGCGATCACGCCCGGCAACTGGCTCGCGGCTTCGCGCCCGATGCGTGTGATGCGCATGTGCGGCACCGGCGAGCGCCAGAAGACGACGTGCGCCATGCGCGGCAGGTCGATGTCGTCGACATACTGGCCACGGCCCTGGGTGAGGCGGCGCACGCCGTCGCGCGGCAGCGCCACGCCGATGTGGCGCTGGTCTTCGGTGACGGCCGGCAGGTCGGCGCCCAGGTCGCGCCGGGTGGGCCACTCGGTCGGGTGGTTCACGCTGGCACCTCCTGCGCGGCGAGCCCGGCACGCTGGCGCTCCAGCACCGCACACACGGCGTCGACGATCGCGTGGTAACCGGTGCAGCGGCAGTAGTTGCCGCTGATGCCGACGCGCACCTGTTCGCGGTCGGCGTCGGGTTGGTACTCCACGATGTCGAGTGCGGCCATCAGCATGCCGGGGGTGCAGTAGCCGCACTGCAAGGCGTTGTATTCGACGAAGGCCTCCTGCAGCGCCTTCAGGGCCGGGCTTGGCGCGGGGGTCTCGACGGTTTCGATGCGGTGGCCGTCGGCCTGCGCGGCGAGCACGAGGCAGCCGCGCACGATGTGGCCGTCCATGCGCACGGTGCAGGCACCGCACACGCCGTGTTCGCAGCCCAGGTGCGAGCCCTTGAGCCCGCAGTCTTCGCGCAGGAAGTCGACCAGATGCTTGCGGCACTCGACATCGCGCACGATCGGCGTGCCATTGACCTCGACGTGCACACGCCGGGTCGGGGCGTCGGTGGGGGTGTTCATGGGGCCTCCGGGGTCAGGGCTGCGAGGGCGCGGCGCATCAGCGTCGCTGCGAGCTGCTTCTTGGCGGCAGCGGAATGCGTGAGGTCGCCGAACGGGTCGAGTTCGGCGCGCAGCGCGGTGTCGGCTTGGGCCAGTCGGGCCGCGTCCAACACACCGCCTTCCAGCACGGCCTCGGCCTTGCGGGCGCGCAAGGGGCGGTCGCCCAGGCTCAGAAAGGCCAGGCGCACCTGGGCGAGCCGCGTGGCGGCGCCCTGGCGCTGCACGTTCGCGCGTGCCGCAAGCCCGGCGATCGCATAGTCGCCGTGGCGGCGCGCGAGTTCGTCGAAATGCTGTCGCTCGCCGGAGGCAGTGTCGGCAACCGGCACCTCGCAAGCCACGAGCAGCTCGTCGTCGCGCCGCGCGGTGGCATACAGGCCCTGGAAGAAGTCGCCCGCGGCGATGCGCCGTTCGCCGGCCGCGCCCTGCAGCACCATGACGGCGTCCAGCGCCAGCAGGCAGGCCGGCCACTCCGCGGCCGGGTCGGCGTACGCCACGGCGCCGCCGAACGTGCCGAGGTTGCGGATCGCGCGGTGTGCAATGTGCGGTGCCGCCTGCGCCAGCATCGGCGCGTGACGCGCCACGAGCGGCGATGCCTCGACCTCCGAATGGCGGGCGAGCGCACCGATGCGCAGGTGGCCGCCCGCCAGCTGGATGCCGCCGAGCTGCGCGAGCCCGCCAATGTCCACCAGCAACGCCGGTTGCGACAGGCGCATGTTCAGCGTGGCCAGCAGCGTCTGGCCGCCGGCCAGCAGGCGGGCATCTTCGCCATGCTCGGCGAGCAGGGCGAGTGCGTGCTCGGGCGACGTGGCGCGCACGTAATCGAAGGCCGGTGATTTCATGGCCAGTTCTCCTGTGGCACGGCGTGGGGCGCAAGGTCCGGCGGGGATCTCCCGCCGGGTCCACCCCGCTTCAGGGTTTGTCGGGATGGGGCTTGTTGACCAGGCGCTCAACAATTTCAACAGAGTTGAGCAGATGGTCAATACCGAAGAAACCCGCCCCGAAACACCGGCCGACAGGGCCCCGGTGCGGCGGCGCCTGGACGCCCGCGAGCGCGAGCAGCAGATCGTCGCCGGCGCCGCCGATTTCTTTGCGCGCCGCGGTCTCGATGCGCAGATGCGCGAGCTCGCGGGCGAGCTCGGCATCGCACACACGCTGCTGTACCACTACTTCCCGACCAAGCGGCACCTCATCGAGCGGGTCTACGAGCAGACCATCGCGGGGCGCTGGGACACCCGCTGGGAGGCCCTGCTCGACGACCCCGCACGCGCGCCGCAGGACAAGCTGCTCGCGTTCTATCGCGAGTACCTCCCGGCCATCCTCACGCCCGAGTGGCTGCGCATCCTGGTCCACTCGGGCCTGAGCGACGGCCTGATCCCGAACCGCTATTTCGCCATGGTGCGGGCGAAGCTCTTCCCGCGCCTGCTGCGTGAGCTGCGCCGCGCGGCGGGCAGCCGGTCGCGGGCACGTGCCACTCCGCGCGAAGAGGCGCTCCTGATGTCCTTCCATGGCGGGCTGATCTACCACCTCGGCATCTGGCCGCTGGTGTACCAGCAAACCTTTGCCGGCGAGGGCGATGCGGCGCTCGTCGATACGTTCATCGGGGACCGTGTGCACGGGTTGCTGCTGCAGGCACCCGGCATCGTGCCGGCGCCGCGGGCGCGCGCCTGAACCGCTGGAGACGCCATGACGACGCTGACGCTGAACCACTATTCGATCCGCACGACCGACCTCGAGGCCTGTGAGCGTTTCTACTGCGGCCTGCTCGGCCTGGAGGTCGGGCCGCGCCCGCCGTTCCCCTTCCCGGGCTTGTGGCTGTACCGGGGCGACACGTCGGTCTGGGCCAACGCCGCGGTGCACATCATCGGTATCGATCGCAACGACCCCGAAGGCCTGAAGGCTTACCTCGGCAACCGCGACGAGGCCGCGCTCCAGGGCACGGGCGCGATCGACCACGTCGCTTTCTTCGCGACAGGATTGGTCGAGATGCTGGCGCGCCTGGCGGCGCACGGCGTGACACCACGCGAACGCACCGTGCCGCTGCTTGCCCTGCATCAGGTCTTCGTCGACGATCCGAACGGCATCGTCGTGGAGCTCAATTTCCCGGCCGAAGAGCAGGCCGCCCGGCCCGCGCCGTAGGCGACGTCAGCCATGGCCCGCATCGTCGTCGTCGGTGGATCGCTGGGCGGGCTGATGGCCGCCAACCGGCTGTGGCGCCAGGGCCATGACGTGACGCTGCTCGAGCGCTCACCCCGATCCTTGCAGGGCCGAGGCGCAGGCATCGTCACACACGAAGGTCAGCGCGATGCGTTGCAAGCGGCCGGCGTGGTCGTGGATTCCACGCTCGGCATCGACGTGGCCTCGAGAGTGGTGCTGGGCACCGACGGCGAGCCCGTGTGCACGTGGGACCACCCGCAGATCCTGACGTCCTGGGGCCGCCTGTACACGCTGCTGCGGCAGGCCCTGCCCGAAGATCGCCATCGGCTCGGCGCGGCGGTGACCGGCGCGGCGCAGGACGGCGAGGGTGTCACCGTGCAGCTGGCCAGCGGCGAGGCATTGCGTGCCGACCTCGTGGTGGCGGCCGACGGCATCCGCTCGACCCTGCGTGCGCAGTTGCTGCCCGCGGTGCAGCCGCAATATGCCGGCTATGTGGCCTGGCGGGGGGTGTGCGACGAGGTGGCGCTGTCGCAATACACGCGGCAGACGCTGTTCCCGTTTTTCGGCTTCGGCCTGCCGCCGGGCGAGCAGATGATCGGTTACCCGGTCGCGGGCGCCGATGACGGCACCGAGCCCGGCCGCCGGCGCTGGAATTTCGTCTGGTACAGGCCCGCCGCGGCTGGCGCCGAACTCGAGGCCCTGCTGACCGACGCCGACGGCCGGCAGCATCCGGACGGCATCCCGCCGCAGCAGGTGAGCTGGCGCCATATCGCCGCCGTGCGGCAGGCGGCACGCGACAAGCTCGCGCCGCAGTTCGCCGAGGTGCTGGAGAAGACGGCGGTGCCCTTCCTGCAACCGATCTACGACCTCGAATCGCCGCAGCTCGCGCACGGCCGCATCGCGCTGATGGGCGACGCCGCCTTCGTGGCCCGGCCGCACGTCGGCATGGGCGTGGCCAAGGCCGGCGACGATGCCACCGTGCTGGCGGACTGCATTGCAACGCACGGTGCCACGCCGGACGCGCTGCGCGCCTACGCGGTACAGCGCCACCCGGCCGGCCGGTCCGTGCTGCAGCGGGCACGCCGGCTCGGGGCTTACCTCGAGACGGCGCAGCGAGGCGAGGCGGCGCAGCGCAGGCCCGAGGACGTGATGCACCAGACCGCCATCGACCCTGGCCTGTTCGACACCTTTTCGCCCGACGCGATGGCCGCCTGAAGCCCGCGCCCTTCCACAACCCCTGGAGACAAAACGATGAGCCACGACCTCTTGAATCCCCGCCGCCGCCGAATCGTCGCCGCCGGCGGTGCGCTCGCTGCCGCACCTGCGCTCTTCAATATCGCGCGCGCCCAGGGTGCCGCGATCAAGATCGGTTTTCCGGTGCCGCTGACTGGCGCGTTCTCCACCGAAGCGCAGGACCAGGTCCGTGCGGCCGAGCTGGCGGTCAAGGAGTGGAACGCCGCCGGCGGCCACAAGGGCCAGAAGGCCGAGTTGCTGGTGCGAGACACCAAGCTCAACAGCGGCGAGGCCGCCACCCGCACGCTCGAGCTGATCGAGAAGGACAAGGTCAATTTCGTCGTCGGCTCGTTGTCCGCGGCCACGCAGCTGAGCATCAACGCCGTGACGCGCGAGCGCAAGATCCTGTTCAACAGCATCAGCCAGAGCGACACCATCAACGAAGCCAAGGACTGGAGCCTGTATACCTTTCACGAGGCGCTGAATCCGCACCTCACCGCCGGTGCGGTAGCGCGTTATGCCTTCCCGAAATTCGGCAAGAAAGTGGTCTATCTGACGGCCGACTATGCCTACGGCCACGAGATGGTGCGCGGCTTCCAGCGCGCCGGCCAGGCCATGGGCATGCAGACCCTGGCCGATGTGCGCCACCCGTTGGGCACGGCCGACTATTCCGCGTTCCTGCCGCGCATCCAGGCGCTCAAGCCCGACATCCTGGTGTTGTGCAATTTCGGCCGTGATCTGGTGAACAGTGCCAAGCAGGCCACCGACTTCGGCCTCAAGCAGGGCACCAAGATCATTGCGCCGGTGCTGTTGTACACGGCACGCCAGGCCGGCGGCCCCGATGCGTTCGAAGGCATTCTCGGCGGCACCAGCTACTACTGGGGCATGGAAGACAAGATCCCGAGCGCGAAGAAGCTCAACGACGCCTACCGCAAGGCCTACGGCGGCGCGGTGCCGTCCGACTACGGCGCATTGGGCTACGCTGGCATCCGCAGCGTGCTGCAGGCCGTGCAGAACGCCGATGCGGTCGATTCGCAGCGGGTGGCCATCGCGCTGCGCCAGCTCAAGTACGACTGGTACAAGGGCCCGCAGTTCTATCGCAAGTGCGATCACCAGTCGGTGCAGAGCGTGGTCATCGTCGAGAGCAAGAGCAAGAACATGAAGGACAAGAACGACGTCTTCAACGTGCTCGCGATCGAGCCCGCCAACGAGGCCAACCTGCGCACCTGCGAGGAGATGGGCCACAAGGTCGGCTGACGCTCGGCGCAGACACGATCCACGCCGCCGCGCCGATGGACATCACCCCCTCGCTGCTCGCACTGCAACTGGTCACGGGCATCGCGCTCGGGGCCATCTACGCCTTGCTGGCGCTGGGGCTGAGCCTGATCTTCGGCATGCTCACGGTGGTGAACTTCGCGCACGGCGCGTTTTTCATGGTCGGCGCTTTTGTCGGCCTGTATTTCATGGGACTGACCGGCAACTTCTGGTTCAGCCTCGTGCTCACGCCGCTGGTGGTGGGCGGTGTCGGCCTGGTCACCGAGCGCCTGCTCGTGCGGCCCCTGTACGGCCGCGGCATCGACTACCCGCTGCTGCTGACCTTCGGCCTGAGCTGGGTGTTGATCGAGGCGATGCGCGTGCTCTTCGGCATCGAGGGCCTGCCCTCGTCGACGCCGCCCGAATTGCGGGGCGCGGTCGATCTGGGCATCGGCTACTTTCCCAAATACCGGCTCTTCCTCATCGGCGCCACGGCGGTGGTGGTGCTTGCGCTGTGGCTGTTCCTGGAGAAGACACGCTACGGCCTGATCGTGCGCGCCGGCTCGCGCGACGGCGAGATCTGCAAGGTGCTGGGCATCGACATCGCCCGCGTGTGGCTGGTGGTGTTCGGCATCGGCACCGGCATCGCCGGGTTGTCCGGCGTGCTGGCCGCGCCGACCCGTGCGGTGAATCCGGAGATGGGCATCCACGTGCTGGCCGAGAGCTTCGTCGTCACCGTGGTCGGCGGCATGGGCTCGCTGCCCGGCGCGGTGGTGGCCGGGCTGCTGGTGGGCGTGGTGTTCTCGATGACGTCGCTCTTTGCGCCCGACCTGGCCGAGCTGTCGATCTTCGTGCTGATGGCGCTGGTGCTGCTCGTGCGGCCGCAGGGTTTCTTCGGCAAGGCCGGGATGATGGGATGAGGCGATGAGCCCGTCGCCGTCGGCCCTGGCCGGCCTCGTGCCGGCCGTGCGGCGCCACCGCGTGGCCGCCGTGCTGGCGTTCCTGCTCGTCTTTCCGCTCCTGATGCCCTACCAGGCGCTGGCGATCAACATCCTGATCTTCGGGCTCTTCGCGGTGGGCTTCAACCTGCTGTTCGGCTATACCGGGCTGCTGAGCTTCGGCCACGCAGCGTTTCTCGGCGTGGGCAGTTACCTCACCGGCATCGGCATGGTCCACATGGGTCTGCCATGGGGGGTGGCGCTGCTGCTGGGCGTGGCATCGGCGTCGCTCGTCGGCGTGGTGATGGGCTATTTGGCCATCCGCACACGCGGCATCTACTTCTCGATGGTGACGCTGGCGCTGGCGCAGATCGTCTACTACGCGTTCTACAAGGCCGAGCGCTGGACCGGCGGCGAGAACGGCCTGCGCGGCATCCAGGTGCCGTCGATGGAGGTGCTGGGCCTCAGACTCGATTTCATCGACCCGACGACCAAGTACTACGTCGTCCTCGCCTTCGTCGCGGCGGCGCTGTGGTTCGTGTCGCGGCTGCTCGCGTCGCCGTTCGGCGCCGTGATCGAGGCCGTGCGCGAGAACGAGAAACGCGCCGCCGCCTGCGGCTACGACGTCGACCGCACCAAGCTGCTGGTCTTCGTGATCTCCGCCGCGCTGTGCGGTCTGGCCGGCGCGTTGCGCGCGCTGCACCTGAGCGTGGTCCCCATCGACAGCCTGCACTACCTGTTGTCGGGTCAGGCGGTGATGATGTGCCTGCTCGGCGGCATGGGCACCTTCTTCGGCCCGTTTGTCGGCGCGGGTGTCTTCCTCACGCTGGAAGACGTGGTCACCACCATGACCAAGCATTGGATGGCGGTGGTCGGCGCGGTCTTCATGTTCTTCGTGCTGTTCTTTCCGGCGGGCCTCTGGGGCACATTCATCAAACGGCTGGAGCGTGCGCGGTGAGCACGGGCCAGCCGATCCTCGAAGTGCGCGGCGTCAGCAAGCGCTTCGGCCGTTTCGTGGCGCTGAACAAGGTCTCGGCCAAGTTCGAGGCACGCCGGCTGAGCGCCATCATCGGCCCCAACGGCGCCGGCAAGAGCACCTTCTTCAACGTCGTCAGCGGGGCGTTCCCACCGAGCGAGGGAAGCCTGCGCTTCAACGGGCGCGACATCACCGGCCTGGCGCAGCACGAGTTCGCGCGCATCGGCATTGCCAAGAGCTTCCAGATCACCAACGTGTTCAAGCAGTTGAGCGCCCACGAGAACGTGCGGGTGGCGGTGCAGATGCGCCATTCGCGCTACGAGCTCTTCAAGCCACGCGCCGCCATGGCCGAGTTGGCAGAGCGTGCCGACGGGCTGCTCGAGCGGGTGGGCCTGGCCGGCCTGCGCGACCGCCCGGCCGCCGACCTGGCGCACGGCCAGCAGCGTGCGCTCGAGGTGGCGATGGCGCTGGCGGCCGAGCCCGAGCTGCTGTTGATGGACGAGCCCACGGCCGGCATGTCGCCCGAGGAAACGAAGGTCATGATGGACCTCATCGTCGCGCTCTCGGCAGAGCGCTCGGTCATCCTCGTGGAGCACAAGATGAAGCTGGTGATGGGGATCTGCGAGCGCCTGCTGGTGCTGCACCACGGCGAATTCCTCGCCGAAGGCACGCCGGCCGAGATCCGCGCCAACGACGACGTGCGTCGCGTCTACCTGGGGCACGGCTGATGCTGCGTGTACAGGGTCTGGACGCCTGGTACGACACGAGCCATGTCGTGCAGGGGCTCGACTTCGAGGTGCGCACGGGCGAGATCGTCACGCTGATGGGGCGCAACGGCGCCGGCAAGACCAGCACGCTCAAGGCGCTGATGGGCCTGTTGCCCAAGCGTGGTGGGCGGGTGCAGTTCGACGGCCAGGACATCGCCGCGCAGCCTGCGCATGCGCGTTACCACCTCGGCCTGGCCTATGTGCCCGAGGACCGGCGCATCGTGCCGGGCCTGAGCGTGCGCGAGAACCTGCGCCTGGGCCTGATCGCCGGCAAGGAGCGGCACACCGAGCGCGAGCGCATCGACGAAATCGCGCAGACCTTTCCGCGCCTGGCCGAGCGCATGGAGCAGGAGGGCACGTCGCTTTCCGGCGGCGAGCAGCAGATGCTCGCGATCGCACGCGCGATGATGGCGCGTCCGCGCATGATCCTGCTGGACGAGCCGTCGGAGGGCATCATGCCGCTGCTGGTGCACGAGATGTTCGAGCTCTTCCAGCGCATGAAGCAGCAGGGCACGACGATCCTGCTGGTCGAGCAGAACGTCGAGCGCGCG
>JAHECD010000001.1 GCA_024641945.1 Rubrivivax sp.
TAGCAGATCGCCGGGCGGAAATTGGCGAACAGTCCCAGGTGTTTGCGCAGCCCGAGGATCGCCTGCTCGGGGCGGAACTGTCGTTCGAGCTTGTCGTACTTCCAGTCGCCCACAGCGCCGAACAGCACGGCGTCGGCCGACCGCGCCAGATTCAAGGTCGAATCCGGCAAGGGGTGCCCATGGGCGTCGAACGCGGCACCCCCGACCAGCGCCGTCTCGGTGTCGAATGTCAGGTCGAGCACGTCGAGCACCTTCACGGCCTCGGCCATGATTTCGGTGCCGATGCCGTCGCCCGGAAGGATTGCGATCTTCATGATGGTGGGGGTTCCTTGTGGATCAGCCAGTGGACCAGGCGGTTTTCGCAGGCCTTGAAGAGGACATAGGCGGCCATGCTGGCCGACCCGGTGAAGATGATTTCGGCGAGCTGCGTCAAGGCACCTTCCATGACGGCCTGCCACCCATGGTTGACGATCAGTTCGATGTTGGCCTGAAGCAGAAAGAACAGGTTGAGCGTGCCGCAGCCGAAGGCAAGGAAACTCGCCACGAGCAGCACGAAGACGAGCCCCGGCCGACGCAGCACTACCCGCTGGAACCAGCCACGCATGGCCTCGTGTCAGAGGCTGCGGTGCGCCAGCCAGGGCATGCGCGCAAGCCGCTCGGCCTCGAAAGCGCGGATCTTGTCGGCATGGCGCAGCGTCAGGCCGATATCGTCGAAACCGTTGACGAGGCAGTACTTGCGGAACGGCTGCACGTCGAACGGCCACTCGCTACCGTCGGGCTTGACGACGACCTGGCGCGGCAGGTCCACCGTCAGCGAGTAACCCGGGAAAGCCGCCACCTCGTCGAACAGCCTGGCCACCTGCTCCTCGGGCAGCACGATGGGCAGCAGCCCGTTCTTGAAGCAGTTGTTGAAGAAGATGTCGGCATAACTCGGCGCGATGACGGCGCGAAAGCCGTACTGGTCGAGCGCCCACGGCGCATGTTCGCGACTAGAGCCGCAGCCAAAATTGCGACGCGCGATCAGTACCGATGCCCCCTTGTAGCGCGCCTGGTTGAGCACGAAGTCGGGGTTCGGTTTGCGCGAAGACGGATCCTGGCCGGGCTCACCCTTGTCGAGGTAGCGCCATTCGTCGAACAGGTTGGGGCCGAAGCCTGAACGCTGGATCGACTTGAGGAACTGCTTCGGAATGATCGCGTCGGTGTCGACGTTTTCGCGGTCCATGGGTGCCACGAGGCCCGTATGGATGGTGAAGGCTTGCATGGGTGGGGCTCCTGGCTCTCGAACCCCGGAGGGCTGCACCGCGGTACAGCCACCCGGGGCGGGCATCGTCACTTCTTCTTGGCCGCGTCTTCGATCTTGTCGCCGGCCTTGGAAATATCCTTGCCCACGCCTTCCATCGTGTTGCAGGCCTGAAGGCCCAGCACGGCGGCGACGGTGGCAAGAACGATGAACAGCTTATTCATAAACAGACTCCTTCAGGATAGGCGGCGAACATCAACAAAATGCCCGTTCAGCGCGGCGGCCGCGGCCATCGCCGGGCTGACCAGGTGGGTACGGCCGCCAGCACCCTGGCGGCCCTCGAAATTGCGATTGCTGGTCGAGGCGCAGCGCTCGCCGGGCTCCAGGCGGTCGGCATTCATCGCCAGACACATGCTGCAACCGGGTTCTCGCCACTCGAAGCCGGCGGCGACGAAGACCTTGTCCAGGCCTTCGCGCTCGGCTTGCACCTTCACGAGGCCGGAACCGGGCACGACCATCGCGACCTTGACGTTGCCAGCGACCTTGCCACCCACCTTGCGCACGACGGCTGCGGCCTCACGCAGGTCCTCGATGCGGCTGTTGGTGCAAGAGCCGATGAAGACCTTGTCGATCGTGATGTCGGCCAGCGGCTTGTTCGGCGTCAGGCCCATGTACGTCAGTGCACGTTCGATGGCGCCGCGCTTGACGGCGTCCTTCTCCTTGTCGGGGTCGGGCACCCGGTCCTCGATCGACAGCACCATCTCCGGCGACGTGCCCCACGTGACCTGCGGCTTGAGTTGGGCCGCGTCGATGTCGACCACGGCGTCGAATGTCGCGCCGGGGTCGGAGTGCAACGTGCGCCACATCGCCACCGCGTGCTCCCACTCCACGCCGCTGGGCGCAAACGGGCGGCCCTTGACGTACTCGATGGTCTTGTCGTCCACGGCGACCAGTCCGGCACGTGCGCCGGCCTCGATGGCCATGTTGCACACGGTCATGCGGCCTTCCATGCTGAGCGCACGGATCGCCGACCCGCCGAACTCGATCGTGTAGCCGGTACCTCCGGCCGTGCCGATGCGACCGATGATCGCGAGCACGATGTCCTTGGCCGTGACACCGCGCTGGAGCTGCCCGTCCACCTTGACCAGCATGTTCTTCGCCTTCTTGGCCAGCAGCGTCTGCGTGGCCATCACGTGCTCGACCTCGCTCGTGCCGATGCCGTGTGCAAGCGCACCAAAGGCGCCGTGCGTCGAGGTATGCGAGTCGCCGCACACGACGGTCATGCCCGGCAGCGTGGCCCCCTGTTCCGGCCCGATCACGTGCACGATGCCCTGTCGCTTGTCTAGAAACGGGAAATACGCCGCCGCCCCGAACGATTTGATATTCGAATCCAGCGTGGTGACCTGCAGCTTGCTGATCGGATCCTTGATCCCGTCGTAGCCGTCCTGCCACCCCGTCGTCGGCGTGTTGTGGTCGGCCGTGGCGACGATGGAGCTCGTGCGCCAGATCTTGCGGCCGGACAGGCGCAGACCCTCGAACGCTTGCGGGCTGGTGACCTCGTGCACCAGGTGGCGGTCGATGTAAAGCACGGCAGTGCCGTCGTCTTCGGTATGGACGACGTGGTCGTCCCAGAGTTTGTCGTAGAGCGTACGTGCAGTCATGAGGAGGCGTGCCGGCAAGACCGGCGCGAGGCCGTGAGCCCGGCATTTTCCCGCAGATTGGCGTTGCCGGATCGGAGGGAGGCCGAATACCGCCACGGCGCCCCCGACCAAAGGAGGGGTCGATGCCATCCGGATGGGCGGCGCGCGCGCCCGACCGGCTGCCTATCGTCCCTCCGACAGGAGACGCCCCATGTGGACCAGGATCATCGCCATCGCCGCCATCATCCCCTTCCTGTTGCTGGCCGCGCTGGTGAGCGCACTTCCGCGCACCCCCTCTGCCACTAGCACGCCGACTTCTCCGGTGCAACTGTCGATGCCGTCGGTACGTGTCGTGTTCGCGGCCGACGCCGTCGAGTTGTCCGGGGTCGTTCCCGACCGGCTCGAGCACGACGCGCTGATGCGGCGCGCGGTTTCCATCTACGGCCGTGCGAAGGTGACCGACCGGCTGCGTGTCGGCGTCGTTGCCAACCCGGCGTGGCTCGACGCCGCGCTGCTGCCGGATCTGCGCGGCCTGTCACGCGCCACGGTCACGCTCGACGACGCCCATCTCCAGGTCGACGGAATCGCGCCGAGCGTTGCGGCCAGCGACCTCCTCGCCGCGCGGCTGCGCTTGCTCTCGCGACACGGGATCCGCATCACCAACCGCGTCGTCGTCGACCCGGGTTGAAGGCGCCGCCTGCCTGGACCGGGCAGCCCCGCACGAGGTGCACGGGCCGGCTTTGCGATGGCCCTGCGGCCTTGGCGGGCCCTTCGGCACTGCGGTCGAGCCGCCAGGGCGGCCCGTGCGCACACCGGTAGCATCGGGGCCTTCATTCCCTCTCATCGCAGCGCCATGAACCAGATCGATCTTTCCGGCCGTGTGGCCATCATCACCGGCGGCGCACGTGGCATCGGCTACGCCATCGCACAGCGCTTCCTGCAGTCGGGCGCCGACGTATCGCTCTGGGACATGGACGGCGATCGCCTGGTGGCCGCCCGTTCGGCCTTGGCGGACGCATTCCCGGCGCGCCGCATCGAGACTGCCACGCTCGATCTCACCGATGCGGACAAGGTCGGCGCCGCGGCAGCGGCGGTCGTTTCACAGATGGGACGCCTGGACATTCTGGTCAACAACGCGGGCATCACGGGCGGCAACGGTCCGACCTGGGAACTCGAGCCCGACGTGTGGCGGCAAGTCATCGACATCAACCTCGTCGCACCGTATCTCACGTGCCGCGCCGTAGTGCCGTACCTGTTGAAGAACGGCTGGGGCCGCATCGTCAACATCGCTTCGATCGCCGGCAAGGAAGGCAACCCCAACGCGTCGCACTACAGCGCCAGCAAGGCGGGGCTGATCGCGCTGACCAAGTCGCTCGGCAAGGAACTTGCGACGCGTGGCGTGCTCGTCAACGCCATCACCCCGGCAGCCGCGCGCACCGAGATGTTCGACCAGATGAAACAGGAACATATCGACTACATGCTGTCGAAGATCCCGATGGGGCGTTTTCTGGCGGTCGACGAGGCCGCGGCGATGGTGGCCTGGCTGTCGTCGGACGACTGCGCGTTCACCACCGGAAGCGTGTTCGACATTTCCGGAGGGCGCGCGACCTACTGACTGGCCGGACTGCCGGCCGGGCTAACGGCCAGGCCAACGGCCGGGCGCCTCGCGCTCGACCTCGGAAAGGAAGTCCGCCGCCTGAAGAGCCGAAGCGCCCGTGAGCCAACCGGGATAGGCCTTGCCGAAGTCGTCCACGATGTGCTGCAGCGGCACGTCGTCGTAGGCGCCGCGCTGGCGCACGTATTCCATGTGCCGCTGGCCGGCGCGGTCGAACGGGTGGTACAGCGAATCGGCATGCCCGTCGAATTCCAGCGGTAGCAGCCCGAAACGCTCGCACAACGACAGGTTGAAGGCCGGCGTGGCCTTGACCCAGGCCCCGTCGATCCACAGGTCGGTATAGCCGTGCCAGATGAAGAGGTCGGTCTGCATCGTCTGGCGCATGCGCTCGGTGCTCAGGTGGTTGCGCACGTCCGCGTAGCCGACGCGCGCCGGTATGCCGGCGGCACGTGCGGCCGCCGCAAGCAGCGCCGCCTTCGGCACGCACCAGCCGATGCCCGACTCGATGACCCGGCTCGCGCGCATGCCGGCCGGCGACAGGTCGATGCGGTAGGGGTCGTAGCGGAATCCGTCGCGCACGGCCAAGTACAGCGCGACGGCGCGCGCCCGATCGTCTGGGCCCCGTGCGTGCTTGGTCGCGAAGGCCACCACCGACGGGTGATCGCTGTCGATCAACGCGGTTGGCGCCAGTGAGGCCGGGCCCGGTGCGCTGCCTGCCACGGCTGGATGCGGTTGGGCCACGGTCAGCCCAGTGCAACGACCACGTCCGGTGGGGCCTGCACGAGTTCGATCAACACGCCCTCGCCCCCGAGCGGGAAATCGTCATTGCCTTTCGGGTGAATGAAGCAGATGTCATGGCCGGCCGCACCCTTGCGGATACCGCCCGGTGCAAAACGCACGCCCTGTGCGGTCATCCAGTCGACTGCCTTGGGAAGGTCGTCGACCCAAAGCCCCACGTGGTTCAGCGGCGTCGTGTGCACCGCGGGCTTCTTCGCCGGGTCGAGCGGTTGCATCAGATCCACTTCGACCGCGGTCGGTCCGCTGCCAAGGGCGCAGATGTCCTCGTCGACGTTCTCGCGCTCGCTGACGAACGTGCTCTTGACGGTCAGGCCAAGCATGTCGACCCAGAGTGACTTCAGCCGCTGTTTGTCGGCGCCCCCGATGGCGATCTGCTGGATGCCGAGTATGCGGAAGGGTTTGCTGCTCATTGGAAGCTCAGGATGGCTTGGTCCACGGCGAGGCTTTCGCCCTTGTTCGCCAACAGTTCCTTGACGACGCCGTCCTGCGTGGCGACGAGGATGTTCTCCATCTTCATCGCCTCGATCACGGCCAGCCGCTCGCCGGCTTGCACCGCCTGCCCTGGCACCACGGCCACGTCGACCAGCAGACCCGGCATCGGCGAGAGCAGGAATTTGCTCAGGTCCGGCGGCGCCTTGTAGGGCATCAGCCGATACAGCTCGGCCGCACGCGGCAGCAGCACCAGCGCATCGATGCGGGTGCCATTGTGAGAGACCCGCATTGCCAGCGGGCTGCCGACCGGGCTGTGCTCGACCTGTGCATTGAAGGGGCGGCCGTTGCAACTGCCGGCCATGAGCGTCTCCCCGAGCGGCGTGTGGCTCTGGATGGCGTAGGTGCGCCCGCCGACGAGCACCACGGCCTGGCCCGTGGCCTGGTCGAAGTGCGTCACCCGCACATCGTGGTAGTCGCGCTGCCCGGCGTCGCCGAGCACGAGCACCACCAGATCGGGCCCGTGCTTGACGCCATGGCCCGGCAGCTGGCCACTGATGCCGGCCGCACGCTCGCGGGCCTTGCGTCGGACGAAGGCGGCGAGCGCCACCAGGAACTGCGGGTCATCGTGCGGCACGTCCTGTGCACGAAATCCCTTGCTGAAATGTTCGGCGATGAATCCGGTGCTGAAATCGCCGGAGACGAACTGCGGGTGCGCCAGCAGCGCGGCCTGGAACGGGATGTTGCTCGACACGCCGCGGATCACGAAGCCGTTGAGCGCCTCGCGCATCCGGGCGATGGCGTCGTCGCGGTCGACCCCGTGCACGATGAGCTTGGCGATCATCGAGTCGTAGAACATCGGAATGTCGCCGCCCTCGTAGACACCCGTATCGACCCGCACGCCGCCGCCCTCGGGCACCGGCATCGCGGCCTCCATCGTCGTGGCCGGCGGCTGGTAGCGCACGAGGCGTCCGGTGGACGGCAGGAAGCCGCGGAACGGGTCCTCCGCATTGATGCGGCATTCGATCGCCCAGCCGCGGCGCGGGATCTGGTCCTGCGTGAATGGCAAGGCTTCACCGGCCGCGACGCGGATCATCTGCTCGACCAGGTCGATGCCGGTGATGCACTCGGTGACCGGGTGCTCGACCTGCAGTCGCGTATTCATTTCCAGGAAATAGAAGCTCTGGTCCTTGCCGACCACGAACTCCACCGTGCCGGCGCTCTGGTACCGCACGGCCTTGGCAAGCTGCACCGCCTGCTCGCCCATCGCCTGGCGCGTGGCCTCGCTGATGAAAGGCGACGGCGCCTCCTCGATCACCTTCTGGTGCCGCCGCTGGATCGAGCATTCGCGCTCGTGCAGGTAGACCACATGGCCCTGCGAGTCGCCCAGCACCTGGATCTCGATGTGGCGCGGGCTCTCGACGAACTTCTCGATGAAGACGCGGTCGTCGCCGAAACTGTTCTTCGCCTCGTTGCGGCACGAGCTGAAGCCCTCGAAAGCCTCCTTGGCGTTGAAGGCCACACGCAGACCCTTGCCGCCGCCGCCGGCGCTGGCCTTGATCATCACGGGGTAGCCGATGTCCTGCGCGATCCTCACGGCCTGCTCGGGCGACTCGATGGCTTCGTTCCATCCCGGAATCGTGTTGACCCGAGCGTCGTTGGCGAGCTTCTTCGAGGCGATCTTGTCGCCCATCGCCGAGATCGAATAGTGCTTCGGGCCGATGAAGGTGATGCCTGCCTCCTCGACGCGGCGCGCGAAGGCCTCGTTTTCCGACAGGAAGCCGTAGCCGGGGTGCACCGCCTGCGCGCCGGTCTGCTTGCAGGCGTCGATGATCTTGTCGGCGACGAGGTAACTTTCGCGGCTGGGCGCCGGGCCGATGAAGACGGCTTCGTCGGCCAGCTCGACGTGGCGCGCATCGCGGTCGGCTTCCGAATAGACGGCCACGGTGGCGATGCCCATCTTCCTGGCCGTCTTGATCACGCGGCAGGCGATTTCCCCGCGGTTGGCAATGAGGATCTTCTTGAACATGGGTCAGCTCCTCGGCCCGGTCACAGCGGAATGTTGCCGTGCTTGCGCCACGGGTTCTCGAGTTGTTTGTCCTTCAGCATCACGAGCGAACGGCAGATGCGCTTTCGTGTCTCGTGCGGCTGGATCACGTCATCGATGTAGCCCCGCGCGCCAGCCACGAACGGATTCGCGAAGCGGTCCTTGTACTCGGCTTCTTTCGCGGCGAGCTTGGCGGGGTCGCCCTTGTCCTCGCGGAAGATGATCTCGACCGCACCCTTGGCGCCCATCACCGCGATCTCTGCGTTCGGCCAGGCGAAATTGACGTCGCCACGCAGGTGCTTGGAGCTCATCACGTCGTAGGCGCCGCCATAGGCCTTGCGGGTGATCACCGTGACCTTGGGCACCGTGCACTCGGCGTAGGCGTAGAGCAGCTTCGCGCCGTGCTTGATGATGCCGCCGAACTCCTGGCTCGTGCCGGGCATGAAACCCGGCACGTCGACGAACGTGACGACCGGGATGTTGAAGGCGTCGCAGAAGCGCACGAATCGCGCAGCCTTGATGCTGCTTCGGATGTCCAGGCAACCCGCCAGCACCATCGGGTTGTTGGCGACGATGCCCACGCTCTGGCCTTCCATGCGCGCGAAGCCGATGACGATGTTCTTGGCATAGTCCGGCTGCAGTTCGAAGAAGTCGCCGTCGTCGACGACCTTGCCGATCAACTCCTTCATGTCGTACGGCTTGTTTGGGTTGTCGGGCACCAGCGTATCGAGCGACATGTCGATGCGGTCGGCGCGGTCGCCGCTCGGCCGCAGCGGCGGCTTCTCGCGGTTGTTCAGCGGCAGGTAGTTGAAGAACCGGCGAAGCATCAGGATCGCCTCGACGTCGTTCTCGAACGAGAGGTCGGCCACGCCGCTCTTCGTCGTGTGTGTCGTGGCGCCGCCCAGGTCCTCGGCCGTCACGGACTCGTGTGTCACGGTCTTCACGACCTCGGGGCCGGTGACGAACATGTAGCTCGAATCCTTCACCATGAAGATGAAGTCGGTCATCGCCGGCGAATACACGGCGCCGCCGGCACACGGCCCCATGATCATGCTGATCTGCGGGATCACCCCACTCGCCATCACGTTGCGCTGGAAGACATCGGCATACCCGCCGAGCGAAGCCACGCCTTCCTGAATGCGTGCGCCGCCCGAGTCGTTCAGCCCGATCACCGGCGCGCCGACCTTCATCGCCTGGTCCATGACCTTGCAGATCTTCTCGGCATGCGCCTCGCTCAGCGCGCCGCCGAAGACGGTGAAGTCCTGGCTGAACACGAAGACGAGGCGGCCGTTGATCATGCCGTAGCCGGTGACGACGCCGTCGCCCGGGATCTTGTTGTCCTGCATCCCAAAGTCGGCACAGCGGTGCTCGACGAACATGTCCCATTCCTCGAACGTGCCTTGGTCGAGCAGCAACTCGAGCCGTTCACGCGCACTCAGCTTGCCCTTGGCATGCTGCGCATCGACGCGCTTCTGGCCGCCGCCCAGCCGCGCCGCGGCGCGCTTGCGTTCGAGTTGTTCGATGATGTCGTGCATGGAGATCTCTCCTTGTTCCTCGTTCGATGTCAGGCCATCAGATCCAGCAGGCGGCGCGCAGCCACGGAGGCGGCCAGGCGCCCCGCGTGCACGTCGTCGGTGATTCGGGGCAGTGCGTCCCGCACGGCCGGGTGGTTCTTGAACCGTTGGCGCAGACCGGCCTCGATGCGCTCCCACATCCACGCCTGGTCCTGCGCGTGCCGGCGCGCCATGAGGCGGCCGTTGGCGGACTGCAGACGCTTGAAGTGGCTCACGGCCTGCCAGAAGTCGACCAGCCCCGTCGCCTTGAGCGCACTCAGCTGAAGCACGCGCGGGTGCCAGATGCTCTCGTCGTGATGTGCATGGTCGGGCCGGCCATGCAGACCCAACAACCGCAAGGCGCTCGTGATCTGTGCCCGGGCGCGAGTGGCCGCGGACTCGTCAAGGTCGGCCTTGTTGATGACGACCAGGTCCGCGAGTTCCATCACGCCTTTCTTGATCGCCTGGAGGTCGTCGCCGGCGTTCGGCAACTGCAGCAGCACGAACATGTCGGTCATGCCGGCCACCGCCGTCTCGCTCTGGCCCACGCCCACGGTTTCGACGATCACGATGTCGTGGCCCGCGGCCTCGCACACCAGCATCGACTCGCGGGTCTTCTCGGCCACGCCACCGAGCGTGCCACTCGCCGGACTCGGGCGAATGAAGGCACGCTCTTGCACGCTCAGACGCTCCATGCGTGTCTTGTCGCCGAGGATCGATCCGCCAGACACGGTGGACGACGGGTCGACGGCCAGAACCGCCACCCGGTGCCCTTGCGCCAACAGATGCAGTCCGAGCCCTTCGATGAAGGTGCTCTTGCCCACGCCGGGCACACCGCTGATGCCCAGGCGGAACGATCGACCCGTGTGCGGCAACAGTGCATTGAGCAGATCGTCGGCAAGCGCGCGGTGGTCGGCACGCGTCGATTCCAGCAGCGTGATCGCCTTCGCCACCGCACGCCGCTGCGAGGCGCCGGTGCCGGCGACGATGCGTTGGACCATGTCGTCGGCGCTCGTGTGGTCGACGTTCGTGTGGGCACGCGCGGCGTCACTCACGGTGCCACCGCGCGCGGGTTGTCCATCGGATCGAAACGTGCCAGGCCCGGGACCGCGCCGTCGGAGCGCCAAGCGGCCGGTACTTCGGCGGTCGCCCAATATTCGTCGATGCCCACGATCCGCCCATCGTCGACCCGGAAGCAGGACGTGGCATAGAACACCGCGGGCGGATGGTCCACGCGCACCAGCGACATGACGCGGCCGTCTTCGAGCCGCTCGCATTCGATCAGCAGGATCGTCCAGCCTTCGGGGTACTTCTGCTGCACGGCGATAAAGGCATCGGCGCTGTCGAACCGCTCGCCGCTGGTCCACCACACCACTTGCAGGTCGTCCTTCAATAGTGCGCGCGCGGCCTTCCAGTCGCGCGCCTGGAAGGCCGCCCACATCGACCGCACCGCGCGCACGCTGGGCCACAGCGGCGTGCGGACATAGTCGATGTCCCACTCGCCTTCGCCGGTCGGTACGAAACCATGTCGAAGGTAGAACCGATTCGATTCGCTGCCCTTCAGCGCGACCAGTTCCACCGGCAACTGGGCACGATCCGCCTGCTCGCAGATCCAGGCCAGCACGCCGCGCCCCGTGCCGCACCCCTGGAAGGGGGGGTCCACGTAGAAGTGGTCCAGCCGCATCGTGTGCGACAGCGTCTTCAGCACGATGAAGCCGACGCGCCGGCCTTCGACGACGATGTGCTGGGTGCGCGCCGGGTCGAATCCATGGGCCAGCCGCTCCCGTGCCCGCTTTTCGTCATAGCGCCCGAGCCGCTCCAGGCTGGCGCGCATCGCCCGCAGGCGCAATGCGAGCAAATCCTCGAAGTCGCCGGCGGCCGCACGTTCGAGCGCGAAGCCGGCGGGCGGACTGACGATCACGCGAGCGCCTTGCGAATGTTCTCGAGCACGTCCTTCGCGCTCGCCGGGATCGGCGTGCCGGGGCCGTAGATGCCCCTGACGCCCGCCTCATGGAGGAATGCGTAGTCCTGCTTCGGCACCACGCCCCCGACGAAGACAATGATGTCGTCCGCTCCCTGCTTCTTCAGCTCCGCGATGATCGCCGGCACCAGTGTCTTGTGCCCGGCCGCGAGGGTGCTGATGCCCACGGCATGCACGTCGTTTTCGATGGCCTGGCGGGCGCATTCCTCGGGTGTCTGGAACAGCGGCCCCATGTCGACGTCGAATCCGAGGTCCGCAAAGGCCGTGGCGACGACCTTGGCACCCCGGTCATGCCCATCCTGCCCGAGCTTGGCGATCATCACTCGCGGGCGCCTTCCATGCTCGTCGCCGAAGGCGGCGATCTCGGCCTTGAGCTTGTCCCATCCTTCTGCGCTGTCGTAGGCGGCTGCATACACACCGGTCACCTTCTGGATATCGGCGCGGTGGCGCCCGTAGACCACTTCGAGCGAATCGCTCACCTCGCCGACCGTGGCCCGCAGGCGGACCGCTTCGATGCTCAGCGCCAGCAGGTTGCCCTGCTTCGATTCTGCCGCCGCGGTGAGCGCATCGAGCGCACGCTTCACAGCCGCGTTGTCTCTCTCCTGCCTGATCTTCGCCAGGCGTGCGATCTGTCCATCGCGCACCTTGACGTTGTCCACTTCGAGAATGTCGATCGGGTCGTGCTGCGTCAGCTTGTATTTGTTGACGCCGACGATCACGTCCTTGCCCGAATCGATGCGCGCCTGCTTTTCGGCTGCGCTCGCCTCGATCTTGAGCTTGGCCCAGCCGCTGTCGACGGCCTTGGTCATGCCGCCCAGCGCGTCGACCTCCTCGATGATGGCCCAGGCCTTCTGCGCCATTTCCTGCGTCAGGCTCTCCATCATGTAGCTGCCTGCCCAGGGGTCGACCACGTTCGTGATGTGCGTCTCTTCCTGGATGATGAGCTGCGTATTGCGGGCGATGCGGGCGCTGAATTCGGTGGGCAATGCGATCGCCTCGTCGAACGAGTTGGTGTGCAGCGACTGCGTGCCGCCGAAGACCGCCGCCATGGCCTCGATCGCCGTGCGCACGACGTTGTTGTACGGGTCCTGCTCGGTCAGGCTCCAGCCCGACGTCTGGCAGTGCGTGCGCAGCATCAGGCTCTTCGGATTCTTCGCGCCGAAGCTCTTCATGATGCGTGTCCACAGCAACCTGGCCGCGCGCATCTTGGCGATCTCGAGATAGAAGTTCATCCCGATCGCCCAGAAGAAACTCAGCCGGCCGGCAAAGTCGTCCACGTCCAGGCCCTTGGCGAGCGCGGTCTTCACGTATTCCTTGCCGTCGGCCAGCGTAAAGGCGAGTTCCAGCGCCTGGTTGGCGCCGGCCTCCTGCATGTGATAACCGCTGATCGAGATCGAATTGAACTTCGGCATGTGTTTTGCCGTGTACTCGATGATGTCGCCAATGATCCGCATGCTCGGTTCGGGCGGATAGATATACGTGTTGCGGACCATGAACTCCTTGAGGATGTCGTTCTGGATGGTCCCGCTGAGCTTGTCCTGCGACACACCCTGCTCCTCCGCCGCGACGACGTAGCCCGCCAGCACCGGCAGCACCGCGCCATTCATCGTCATGCTCACGCTCACCTTGTCGAGCGGGATGCGGTCGAACAGGATCTTCATGTCCTCGACCGAATCGATCGCCACCCCCGCCTTTCCGACATCACCGGTCACGCGGGGGTGGTCGCTGTCGTAGCCACGGTGCGTCGCGAGATCGAACGCGACACTCACGCCCTGCCCGCCGGCGGCCAGAGCCTTGCGATAGAACGCGTTGGACTCCTCGGCGGTGGAGAAGCCGGCGTACTGGCGGATCGTCCACGGCCGCACGGCGTACATCGTGGCCTGCGGTCCACGAAGGTAGGGCTCGAAGCCCGGTAACGTGTTCGCAAGGGACGGATCTGCCAGCAACGCCGTGTCGGCGGCGGTATACAGCGGCTTGACGGTGATGCCCTCGGGCGTGACCCAATTGAGCGCATCGACGTCGCCCCCAGGCGCGGACTTGGCCGCGGCCCGGACCCATTGTTCCAGGCTGGTGGCGGCGAACTCGGGTTGTTTGCTCATGACGATGCTCCGTGGGCCTTGCGGGCTGCTCTCGATTATGCATAATTATGAATTCAAAACCAACACCGACCTGACGTCGTCCTGCGTTTGCCCACCTCCATGGCCATTGCCGAATCTGCGTCACGCCCGCTGAGCCCGCGCGCCCTTTACCAGGACGTCGCAGAACGCCTGCGCCAGCAGATATTCAGCCGCGACCTCGAACCCGGCAGTTGGATCGATGAAATGCGGCTGGCCGCCGAGTACGGCATCAGCCGAACCCCGCTGCGCGAGGCGCTCAAGGTCCTGGCCGCCGAGGGCCTGGTGACGATGAAAGTGCGGCGAGGCGCCTACGTTACCGAGGTGTCGAAGGATGATGTGTCACAGGTCTACCACGTGCTCGGGCTGCTTGAAAGCGACGCCGCAGCCCAGGTAGCGGCTCATGCCACCGACGTACAACGTGCCGAACTCCAGCGCCTGCACGACAGGCTGGAGAAGCAGGTGCGCCAGCGAGACGCCTTCTTTGCCGCCAACGAACAGTTCCACATGGCCTTGCTCGACATCGCGGGCAACCGTTGGGCGGCGCAGATGGTGGCCGACCTGCGCAAGGTGATGAAACTCAACCGTCACCACTCCCTGTTCAAGCAGGGTCGGCTCGCGGACTCGCTGGCGGAACACCGCGAGGTGATGCGCGCCATCGACGCCAAGGACGCCGAGAGGGCGCGCGCCTTGATGCGCGCCCACTTCGACAGCGGCCTCGAAGCCGCGGCCTAAGCACCGCGCCCGCTGGCGCAGCGCCAATGCTGGCGGGCGCCGCTCTGGCGGGTGGGTCAGCGACCGCGGCGCCGGACCAGGGCACCGATGCCTGCGAGACCCGCCAGCATGAGCGCGTAGGTGCTTGGCTCGGGAACGCCGGGGATCACCCCGCCACCGCCCTCGCCGACGCCCGTACCCGCGGCCGTGAGGCCTGCCACCGCATCGATCTCGTCCTCGATATCCGAGAGCGGGCGCAATGCCTGCGATCCCACGCCCTGTACCGACACGTAGCGGAAGGTGTCCGATGCGGACGCCAGCGTCCATACGGTCGTATAGCCATCGGCGATCGAGACGGCGTCGGGCTCCCAACCCTGGAGGTAGACCTCAGAAAGCTTGGCCAGGTGCCAGTCGGACAACGTCGTGGAGCCCGGCTTGTCGGTCAGGTAGACGGTGTATTCGAGCGCCTCGTTGGGCAGCGGGCCATGGTCGACGACAGGGAATACGACCGCTTGATTGGCTGCGCCCCCGAGATCGAAGATGGTGCCGCGCCACGGTGTGTCGAGCGCCGGATTCGTGGTGGTATTGGTGCCGTAGTTCTGGCCCCAGGCGTAGTCGCGCGCGTTCACCGACGCCGTGCTGGTGGCGTCGATGGCATACCCGTAAGTCATCTTGTTGGTGGTGTGGCCGGATGCGGAGAGATTGCCCGTGCCGAGCGCCGTGCCGAAGATCAGCCCCGCAGGATCGGAGTAGGTACCCGTGCTGACGTGCAGTTCGCCTGGCCCGGTGCCTACGGTGAACCCAAAAGTGTCTGCAAACGTCTTGGCGCTGGCGCCTTGGAACGTCGTCGTGTAGTCGGGGTCGCCCGGCCCGGAAATGAAAGGCCCGGCCGCCAGCGCGCCCGCGCTGAGCGAGAGCAGGCTTGCGAGACCCAGGCCGGCCCTCGCGATCGATGCAAGTCCCGTGGTTGCCACCATGCGCGTACTCCAGTGCCGCGTGCTGATCAGGTCGAGAGGTGTCACGCGGACCGTCCTGTCGCCCAGCCGGCCCCGACCGGGGCTGCCATATGTGTAGACGCGGCAGACATTGCGCCGGGCGGAGCCCGCCTACAACCCCCCTGGATGAGGGTCTGGTCGCGCGAGTTCCTCCCGTGCCGAGGACAGCGCCGCGCTCGAACCGACGAGCGCCCCCCTAACCGTTGGGGGGCGGTAATCCCGCCCTGCCGCTCGCGCCTCGGACGTCCGCTCAGCCTCGACCATCGGTGCCGATGCTCGTGGCGCGGGTGCCCTCCGGCAAGCCACCTCGGAATACTGCAAGACCGGCCGGAGACTGCGATGAACGCAAATCAGAATCCCGTCCACCGAACCGGCGTCGTCATCGGCGCCAGGCGGCGCGATTGCCGGCAGGGTGGGTGTGCAGCGCGCCGCTGGCCCGCAGTGGTGGTGGACCGGAGCGCGGCCAGCCGCTCGACGGGGTGGCGGCCGTCCCGCTCAGCGCACCTGCAGGCGCTTTGCGCCGGGTGCCGATGCCGAGATCTCGCCGATATCGGCCACCGCGTCGAACCCGTGACGGCGGAAGACGGCGATGACGGCGTCGACGCTGCCTGCATCGCAAGAGACGAGCAACCCGCCGCTGGTCTGGGGGTCGGTGAGCAGGGCTTGGTCCTCGGGCGCAAATCCGGCCGGCAGCCCGATATCGGCGCCATATCCCGCCCAGTTGCGGCCTGACGCGCCAGTGACCATGCCCTGCGACGCGAGCTCACGCACGCCGGCGAGCAATGGCACGCGGGCCCAGTCGATCACCACCGTGGCCCGTGCCCCGCGCGCGACTTCGAGCGCGTGCCCGGCCAATCCGAAGCCAGTGACGTCGGTCAGCGCGTGCACACCGGGCAGCGCCGCCAGTTCGGGGCCGGGCGTGTTCAGCCGGGTCGTGCTGGCGATCATCTGCGCATAACCGGCGGCGCTCAGTTGCTCCTTCTTCAGCGCGGCGGACAGCACGCCCACGCCGAGCGGCTTGCCCAGGACGAGGCGGTCGCCCACCCGCGCATCCGCATTGCGCTTGACACGCTTGGGATGCACCAGCCCCAGTGCCACGAGGCCGTAGATGGCCTCGACGGAGTCGATCGTGTGTCCACCGGCGATCGGGATGCCGGCGGCGCGGCAGACGGCATTGCCACCTTCGAGCACACGCCCGATAGTGGCCGTGGACAGCACGTTGATCGGCATGCCCACGAGCGCCAGCGCCATGATCGGCGTGCCGCCCATCGCATACACGTCGCTGATCGCATTGGTCGCCGCAATGCGGCCGAACTCGTACGGGTCGTCGACGATCGGCATGAAAAAATCCGTCGTCGCGATCAGCGCCTGCTCGTCATTGAGCTGGTAGACCGCCGCATCGTCCGCGGTCTCGATGCCCACCAGCAATTGGGGCGGGATGGGCATGTTGGTCGTGCCCTTCAGGATCTCGCTGAGGACGCCCGGCGCAATCTTGCAGCCGCAACCGCCCCCATGCGAAAGCGACGTGAGGCGGGGTTCGGTCAGGGGCTTGTCTGGGGCATTCATCGGGGCGTCTCCGTTGGGCGGGGCATCGGGCCGGTCAGCAGGTTGCGCATCAGTTGGCGCAGCGTCGATCGTTCGTGCGCCGGCTCGAAAAGCGGCGCTCGACGCGCACATTGCGCGGCCAGTCCTCGCAGCATAGCCGCATCGTCTCGGGCGCGCATGAGCAGCGACGCAAGGCCTGCCGCGTCACCGGGCTCGAAGTAGCCGCGATAGCCGTGCCCGAGCATGCCCACATTGCCCGGGATGCGCGAGGCGATGACCGGCGTGCCGCTGCGTACCGCTTCCATCACCACGTGGGCGCCGCCCTCCATGCGGCTGCAATGCACGAGCACATGGGCGCGCTGGATGCCGGCACGGGTGTCGCGGTGCGACCGGGAGCCAACCCAGCGGTAGGTGCGCTGTGAGCGTGCGAGGGCGATCGCCTGGGCGCCGAGGGATTCGTCGAGCGCCGCGCCGATGTGGTCCAGCACGATGTCGGCGCGCCCCGCGAGTGCGCGGGCCGCAGCGAAGAACGTCTGCGGGTCTTTCTCTTCGCGCAGATGGCCCACCATCAGGGCGCGCAACCGGCGCGATGTCTTTTCCAGCGTCTGCCACGCCGTGCACGACTGAAAGCACACGACGGTTTTGGCTCGGTAGGCTGCAGGCACGTCCTGCGGTGCCCCCTCGTGCAGCACGACCAGACGGTCGGCGAGTTCGAGCGAGCGCTGGGCGGCGGCGTCGCCGAGGATGTCGCGGTACAGGTCGGTGCCGGTGAGGGCGACGACGAGCGGGCGGCGAACGATCTGTCGCGACCATTGCGCGATGGATTCGGCGGAGCGGCGCGCGTGCAGCGCGATCATGGCGTCATCGGGCTGGCCGTCCCACCGTGCCACCAGGCGCACCCGATAATCGGCCGCCAACATGCGCGCCCAGCGCGACGCTGTCTGCCAGTTGCCGTTGTTGGCGCTGGCGAATGCAGGCGTCACAAGGCACAAGCTGGGCTTCATCGGACGGGTTTATAGCGCCAATGTCGACTTCGATGGTTCACCCTGCGACCGCCTTGCGACACGCCGACCCTGCGGCGATCAGCCGCGCCCGCCGCACGGCCCGCGCAAGGCTGCTGCGGTTGTTCGAGGGCTACGAGCAGGCATTGCCGCACGGGCTGCCGGTGCCGTACGCGCCGGAATTGAATCCCCCGCTTTGGGAACTGGGTCACATCGGGTGGTTCGAGGAATTCTGGCTCGCACGCAATCCGCAGCGCCTGGGCGGCACCGCTGCCGACCCCGACGTCGCCCGCGCGGACAGTGCACTGCGCGGCGCCGACGCGCTCTACCACTCGTCCAAGGTGGCGCACACAACACGCTGGCACCTTCCGCTGCCCGACGCGACACGCACGCGCCGCTATCTGCAGCAGGTGCGCGACCGGTCCGACACGCTGCTGGCGCAGACGCCCGCGGACGACAGCGCGCTGTACTTCCACCGTCTGGCGCTGGTGCACGAACTCATGCACCTCGAAGCATGGACCTACATGGCGCAGCACCTGGCGCTCGACATCGCATCGGCGATCGACGTGGTCCAACCGCCACCGACAACCCGGGACGGCGAGCAAACGTTCGAGGGCGGGTCGCACGTGATGGGCCAGGCGGATTCGGGTTTCGCCTTCGACAACGAAGGGGGCGAGCACCTGGTCGAGGTCGACCCCTTCACGGTCGACAACGCCCCGGTGACCTGGGCACGCTACCTGCCGTTCGTGGAGTCCGGTGGCTACGGTGACGAGTCGCTGTGGTCAAGCGAAGGCTGGGCGTGGCGCAAACGATCGAGCACGGGTCGGCCGCGCTACCTGATCCAGGACGACGGCCTCTGGCAGCGTGCCTGCTTCGGGCGCTGGGAACCGATCGACCCGACGCGGCCCGCGGTCAACCTCAGCCTGCACGAGGCCCAGGCCTGGTGCCGCTGGGCAGGGCGACGACTTCCGACCGAAACCGAATGGGAATTCGCGGCGATACAACAGGGCGGCGCCTTCGAGTGGGGCCAGGTGTGGGAATGGACGGCCAGCCCGTTCTCGCCCTATCCCGGTTTCGTGGCGCACCCGTACCGCGACTACTCGCAGCCCTGGTTCGATGGCCGCCCAGTCCTGCGTGGCGCATCGTTCGCCACCGCGCCCGAGATGAAACATCCGCGGTACCGCAACTATTTCACCGCCGATCGCACGGACATCTTCGCGGGCTTTCGCAGCTGCGCCTGCTGAAGACTTTTTTTCGCCGCGTCGATCTGCGGTGCATCCGGCGCGGCCCCTCGTGGCTAGTAGATGAGGACTCGATCCGCCATCCGGGCGAACCGAGGACCACGACACACGAAGGAGCCTTCATGAACTTGCACCCACGCCACCTCGTTTCGGCAACCGCGCTGGCAGCCGCCGTGCTGGCCCTGCCCGCCAGCGCCGTGACGCTCGTCGGGTTGACCGCGGATGGACGCATTGCCGCGTTCGACAGTGCCACGCCGTCGTCGGCCGCCACGGTGTCGATCACTGGCCTGATGGCCGGCGATTCGCTGGTGGGGATCGACGTGCGCCCGGCCAACAATACGATCTACGGTGTCAGCCTGTCCAACCGCATCTACACGCTCGACAAGGCCACGGGCGCCGCGACCATGGTGGCGGCACTCGACGTTCCCGTGGTCAACGCGGATCTGAGCTACGGCGTGGACTTCAATCCGTCGGCCGACTTCGCCGGCGGCAGCTCGCTGCGGCTCGTCAGTTCGGCGGGCAGCAACTTTGCGATCAATTCGGTCACCGGCGTGGTGGGCAATGCGGCCAGCAACATTGGCACGGGCATCACCAGCGTGGCCTACAGCAACTCGAAACCCAACCCGATGGCCGCACCGACATCGACGCAGCTGTACTACGTGGACAGCACACGCGACGTGCTGCGCGTGGCCACGGCCGCGTTCAACGCCCCGGTCATCAACGACGTCGGACCGCTGGGCCTGGACGTCGCGGACATCGGCGGGTTCGACCTGTCGGCCGGTGGCATGGGCTATGGCGCCTTCGGGATGGCGGGCTCGTCCACGACCGGCATCTATGGTGTCGACATCGCGACCGGCGCAACCGCGCTGCTGGGCACCTACGACGGCAAGTTGACGGGCCTGACGATCGCCCCGGTGCCCGAGCCCGCGACCTACGCGCTGATGCTGGCCGGCTTGCTGACCGTCGGCATGGCGGGCCGCGCGCGCCGCACTCGCCGCGCCCGCTGATTCGGCGGTTGGCGTGCGGCTCCACGGCATGGGCCTTGGAGCCGCCTCACGTGGCGGCAAAAACGGCGAACCGGCTTTCGGCATCGGTCCAGCATTGAACCGTGCCGTAGCCGGCGTCGCGCAACATCGCTTCGAAATCGGCCCGCCGGTACTTGTAGGAATTCTCGGTGTGCATGCGCTCGCCTGCGCCGAATCGCCGCTCGCCGCCGGGCCAACGCACGGTCGTGTCGACCCGCGCCTGCAAGTGCATCTCCACGCGCGACGCCTCGGCATTGAAGAGCGCCACGTGTTGCCACTGTCGGACCTGGAAATCCGACCCGAGCAGATCGTTCACGTGGTTCAGCAGGTTCAGATTGAATGCTGCGGTGACGCCGAGCGAATCGTCGTACGCGGGCACCAGCACGTCGGCCGGTTTGGCCAGGTCGACGCCGATGAGAAGGTTCCCGCCCTGGGACTCGCGCCGCACCTGAATCAGGAAATCGACCGCCTTGTCCGGCATGAAGTTGCCGATGCTCGAGCCCGGGTAAAAAACCGTGTGCGGGCCGTCGCCCGCCTGGGCGGGCAGGTTCAGGTGCGACGAGAAGTCGAGCCCGACACCCACCATGTCGATGGTCGGATGTTCGCGCTGCAGCGCATCAAGCGCCTGGCGCAGGAACTCGACCGAAATGTCCACGGCGACGTAACGGCGCGGTTGCAGCGCCGCGAACAAGCGGCCGGCCTTGGCGCAATTGCCCGCGCCCAGGTCGACGAGCGTGCGGCCGGTACCGAGCGTGCGCGCCATCTCCGGCGCATGCGCAGCCAGGATCGCGGCCTCCGTGCGCGTGGGGTAGTACTCCCGCAGCTCGGTGATCGCGTCGAACAGGCGCGAGCCGAGTGGATCGTAGAAAAATTTGGGCGACACCGACGCACGATCGTCGAGCAGGCCTGCGGCGAGTTCTTCGCGCAACGCAGCCCTGTCCTCGTGATGAAGCTGGACAAAGCCAGGGCTGCGCACTGCGGACAGGTTCATCGAAATGACTTTATCAGCGGCCCGACACGGCCGCGCGGGATGCGTTTTAATCCCGGATCACCATGATTGCCACATTGGAGAAACATCGATGACCGACCTGTCCCCCTCGCGCACCCTCAAGGCCCTGATGACCTGCGCGCTCGTCGCCTTTGGTGCGATGGCACACGCCCAGCAGGTTTTCCGCATCTCCGCCATTCCCGACGAATCGCCCACCGAACTGGCTCGCAAGGCCGCGCCGTTGATGAAGTACCTCGAAGCCAAGCTCGGGATGAAGGTGGAATACACACCCGTCACCGACTACGCCGCCTCGGTCGAGGCGCTGGTGAACAAGAAGATCGACATGGCATGGTTCGGCGGATTCACGTTTGTGCAGGCCAATGCTCGCTCGGGCGGCAAGGTGATCCCGATCGTGCAGCGTGAAGAAGACGAGAAGTTCAAGTCGGTGTTCATCACCTCGGACCCCGCGATCAAGACGCTCGCCGACCTCAAGGGCAAGGACGTGAGCTTCGGATCGCAAAGCAGCACCTCCGGCCACCTGATGCCGCGCAGCTTCCTGCTGCAAGCCGGCGTCGACCCCGACAAGGACTTCAAGCGCGTCGCTTTCAGCGGCGCGCACGACGCGACGATCGCCGCCGTGGCCTCAGGCAAGGTGCAGGCCGGCGCGTTGAACATTTCGGTGTGGAACAAGTTCGTCGCCGACAAGAAGGTCGACACCGACAAGGTGACGGTTTTCTACACGACACCGCCTTACTACGATTACAACTGGTCGGTGCATGCCGACATGCCGGCGGCCGTTCGCGAGAAGCTGACCCAGGCGTTCCTGGCTCTCAGCAAGGACACCCCGGAAGGCAAGGAGATCCTCGACCTCCAGCGTGCCACGCGCTTCGTGCCGACCAAGGCCGAGAACTACAAGGGCATCGAGGCCGCTGCCAAGAGCGCCGGGCTGCTCTGAGCGCGCCCCGTTGAAGCTCGAGTTCCGCAACGCCAGCGCGCGGCATCCCGCTGCGCGCGCGGGCGCGCCGCCTGCGCTGCGTGGCGTCTCGTTCACGGTCGAGCGCGGCGAGCAGGTGGCGGTCATCGGACCGTCGGGTGCAGGCAAGACGACGCTGCTGCACGTGGCCGCAGCGGCGTTGCCGCCCGACGGCGGCCACGTGGCGCTCGACGGCCAGGTGCCCTGGGACGCGGCTGCCTCGGCGCTGAAGGCTTTGCGCGCGCGCCTGTTCCTCGCGCCACAGGTGCCGCCGCTCCCGCCACGCCAGCGCGTGGTCACCTCGGTGCTGGCCGGGCGGCTCCCGACCCAGCCGCTGTGGGCCAGCCTGCGGTCACTCTTCTACCCCGACGACATCCCGGCGGCATTCGACGCGCTGGAGCACTTCGGGCTCGGCGACAAGCTCTTCGACCGCGTCGACCGTCTTTCCGGCGGCGAGCGCCAGCGCGTCGGATTGGCGCGGGCCCTGGTCTCGCCAGCCACGCTGTGGCTGATCGACGAACCGCTGTCGGCACTCGATCCGACACGCGCCGCGCAGGCGCTGGCGGCGCTCACCGACGAGGCCCATGCCCGCAGCGCCACGCTGGTCGCCACGCTGCACCAGGTGGACGCCGCACTGGCCAACTTCCCCCGCATCGTCGGTCTGCGCGACGGTGCGCTGGCCTTCGACCTGCCGACCGCGCAAGTGACACGCGAGACGCTGCGCCAGCTCTACGCGCAGCATGAAGACGAGCTTGAAGGCGGCCACGCACGACCTGCCGCCGACACACCCGACGCCGCTGCACCACGGCCTGCGGTCATGCATTGCCGCTGAGACGATGAGCGCCACCGCAGCGCCCTCACGCGACCCCGCCTGGATGCCGAGGGTCTTCTGGCTCGGCGCGGGATTGGTGCTGTTGTGGCCTGCCCTCGTGGCCACCGAGTTCAGGCCCTGGGTTCTGTTCGACGACAGTTCGCTGCAATCCACCCGGCGCTTTCTAGGCAGCTTTCTGCCGCCAGCCACCGGCACGGAATTCTTGGCGCTGGTCGCACGCGAGACCTGGCGCACCGTGGCCATCGCCACCGCCGGCATCACGCTGGCCCTGTTCATTGCGGTGCCGCTCACATTGCTGTCGACACGCGTGTTGTCGATATCCGCCCTGTCGGGACGCATGGCACGTGGCCCGTTTGCGTTGCGGCAGTTGCTGCGCTGGATGCTGATCGTGTTGCGCTCGATCCCCGAACTCGTGTGGGCGCTGGTCTTCGTGCGTGTGGTCGGCCTCGGGCCGACGGCAGGCGTTCTCGCCATCGCACTCACCTACGGAGGCATGCTGGGCAAGGTCTATGGCGAGATCCTCGAGTCGGGTGACGACCATGCCTCGGCGACGCTGTTGCGCCACGGCAGCGGCCGCCTGCAGGCGTTCTTCTATGGCGTGCTTCCCGGCAATGCTGCCGAGCTGACGAGCTACACCGTCTACCGTTGGGAGTGCGCGATCCGGTCGTCCGTGGTGCTCGGCTTCGTTGGCGCCGGGGGTCTAGGGCAGCAGATGGACAACTCGATGAAGATGTTCAACGGCGGCGAGGTCGCGACCATGCTGCTGGTCTTCATGGCGCTCGTGGCATTGGCCGACCACGTGAGCGCCTGGTTGAGACGCGGACTCGGTTGACGATGCGCCCTGCCGCCAACGCACCCTACCGCCTGCCCCCGCCGCTGTTCGATGCGCGCTGCAAGGCCTGCTGGTTCACTGCCGGCATCGGGGCGCTCGTGGTCGCCAGCTTCTGGAGTCTCGACCTTCAATGGAGTGCCTTCTTCTCCGGCGACGCTGCGCGCAGCATGGGTCGCTTCCTCGGTGAATTCTTTCCGCCCGACCTCTCGGCGCCGTTTCTGGCCAAGGTGCGCACCGCCATGTGGGAAACGCTTGCGATGTCGGCCCTGGGCACGCTGCTGGCTGCGGCCGGCGGGCTGCTGCTTGCGGTGCCGGCCGCGCGCACGCACGACGGTGACCGGGCCACCGCGCGGGCACCGACCCGCCTGCTGCTCAACGCCCTGCGCGCGGTGCCCGAACTCGTCTGGGCCGCGCTCCTGCTCATCTCCGCCGGTCTCGGCCCTTTTGCGGGCACGCTGGCGCTGGCTCTACACACGACGGGGGTTCTGGGTCGCCTCTTTGCGGAAGCCATCGAAAACGCACCACCGGGCCCCGGCTTCGCGCTGCGTACACAAGGGGTACCGAGCGGCCGCGTGCTGCTGTACGCCACCCTGCCGCAGGTGCTGCCGCAGCTGATGAGCTACACGCTCTACCGCTGGGAAAACAACATCCGGGCCGCCGCTGTGCTGGGCGTGGTGGGCGCTGGCGGCCTGGGGCAGCTGCTCGCCTTTCACATGGGTCTCTTCCACATGGGCAAGACCTGCACGGTCCTGGGCGCCATGGTGTTTCTCGTGGCCATCGTCGATATCGCGAGCTACGCCAGCCGGCGCTGGATGACACGCTGAACGCGTGGTCGTCAACCCGCGTGCAGCGCACGCAGTCGATCGGCCGCGTCCATCGCCGCGAGATAACCGATCTCGATCGACCGCTGCCGGTATTGCGCGGACATGCCGGCGTAGTAGCCGGTATCAGGGTGCAGCAAAAGATCGGCCGCGCTGGCGTCAGGCGCCGTCAATGCACGTTTGCGCAGGTCGTTGGCGCGCCACGCTTCGGTGCCCGCCGGCGCCTTGTCTTCGTACGCTGAGGCGTCGACCGCCAGCACGCGCAGGGCGCCCATCGAACGCGCCAGTCGCACGGGCAGGGGCATCTGCAGATCGGCATCCACGTATTGGTCACCTCGGATACGCACCGGCGCAAATTCGCCCTCGATGGCACTCGAGGCCTGGACCGCAAGGCCGGCGTCGCCGAAATTGAATGCCGCCACCTCGTTGCTTGATTTCCTTTGCGCCACACAGGCCACGGCGGTGGGCAGGGCCTGCAGCGTGCGATCGCCGGTCAACTCACGTACCCACTGCGCCAGGCCGCTGCCGTCCAGCCTGACTTCAGACCCAATCGCCACGCTGGCCAGCCGCCAGGGCTGCAGATCCATCGACAGTTGCTCGAGCTGCGGCCCGCGCAGGCCGGCGGCGCGCAACACGCCCACCATCGCGCCAACAGACGCACCGACGATCAGATCGGGCACCAGGCCCAGTTCGTCGAGCGCCTTGACGACACCAACATGCACGAAGCCGCGCGGCCCGCCGGAACTGAAGACCCAGGCCGTGCCAAACGTGCGGCCAAAGGGACGAAAGTCGGGCGCACCCGCACCGCGATGGTCGACATCCGCGTTCAGCGTACAGGCGCCGAACAACGGCGCGGCGCACAGTGACAGCACGTTTCGGCGGGAGACACCGGTCCGTGTTTGAATGGATGCGGATCGAAGGAGAGTTTCCATGCGACGCTGGATTGTCTGGTGCTGTCTGGGCGGCCTGGCCGCACTGCTGAGTGCGTGCGGAACGCCGTATGCGACCGTGACCAATGCCACCGGAGAACCGGTCATGTTGCTCGGCAGAGACCCCGTAGCCTACTTCACGCGCGGTGAACCGGTGCGCGGAAAGCCCGAATTCAAGGCCGTTCTGCCCGATCGGGTCTATTACTTCGAATCAGCCGAGCACCGCACCAAATTCCTGGCCGACCCGCTGAAATACGAGCCGCAATACGGAGGGTTCTGCGCGAGCGGCGCGGCCTTCGCACTCAAGTTGGGGAGCGACCCGAGTGCGTGGCAAATCGAGAACGGGCGCCTGTTCATCTTTGGAGACGTCCTCGGAAAGACCGCATGGCAACTCGACCCTGCCTGGAACATCGCCCACGCCGACCGCCTTTGGCCCGAAGCCCGCGAACGCGGCTGGCGTCTGCAGACGCTCACGCGCTATGTCGACAAGGTGCCGCACTACCTGACCGGCGCGCAGATTCGAGCGGAATACGAACGCCAATATCCTGGCCGGCCATGGCCCGCCTACGACACTGGCGGCATGTTGACCAACCTTTTCTTGAAGCCGCCTGGCTGGCGAGCCGCTGAAGGATTCGGGCAACCTGCGATGGGCTATCCACCGTAGTCCGCCCATTTGCGACTCAGGGTGCCTTGGCCTTGGCCGCGGCGACCGCGCGCGCCAGTTCCTCGCCGCTCTTGTAGTGCGGCACACGAAAGATCAGACGCTTCGTGCGCTGAACAAAGCTGTTGCTGCCGGCCACCTCGTCGGCCCAGTAGCGGTCGGCCAGTACCGTGTTGCCCTTGACGTCGAGTTCAAACGCCGCCTTCGACCCGGCGCCGCCGAAGATGAACAGTCGGCCGCCATCGATGCGCCAGGTATCGGCATCACCGCCCCAGGGAATGCCGTAGACGATGCCATCGGCGCAAAAGCCCCCGTACTGTGGGAGGTACTTCTTGGGGTCGCGGTCGAACATCGCCTTGTGCTCCGCACTCGCAAAGCGGAAGGTCACGCCTTCGTAGACGCTGCTGAATTGCGGCAACCCGACCGCGTGGTGGCCGAGTGTCCAGTACGCCACGACGTCGTGGCCAGCCAGCATCACGCGGTCGTCGCCGCCCATGGCGATGGCATTGACGGGCTTGAGCGCCGTCGAGGGGTTCTGCGCCATCATCGCACTGCAACCCGAAAGGGCCAACGCCGCCACGGCCGCCAAACACGTGGCGCGGGCCAGGCGAACCAGGGCTGTCGAAGTCGGGGTCATGCGGGTACTCCTTCTGACAAGTGATTGTGCGGCGTGAGGTTGGCCGGCGAAACAGGCTCGTCCGTAAACGGCGATGGCCATCCGAGCAGTGCGCTCGCCTGCTCGAACCGGCGGCGCAGATCGTCGCGGTCGCGACCGCCCAGGTGCAGGATGCCGTAGCGGTAGCTGCCGAGCCACTTGAAGTCGCGCTCGAGCGCGTGGCCGGCCTTCGGCATCACGAACAGCAACGCGTCGGGAAAGGCGTCGTACAGGGCGCGTTGCTGCGCCGACGTCGGCATGGCGGGCACCTCGTGCGGCCCGAAGGCGCGGTACACGAAGCTGGCCGCCGCACCGGCAGTTGGGGCACCGCGCGTCAAGGCCGCCGGGTCGCCGCCCGTGGCGAGTTCGAGCGCCATGGCGTGCGGGTCAAGGCCCTGCACGCGGCGGTAAAGATCGCCGAACTGGGAGGCCAGACGCGGATTGAATTCGATCACCGACAGCTTGCCGCTGCGGGCGTCGTGGAAGAACTCCATGTTGAAGAAGCCATGGTCGAATCCGATCGCCGCCAGGAAACGCTGCGCGACCGCGGCCGCCTGGTCCACCACGGGCTTGGGCAAACGCCCCGGCAATTCGAAACGCATGAAAGCCTGGGTGCCGGGAAACATGTGCGCATCCACCACGCCCAGCACGTGCACCCGGCCCTTGCGGACCCAACCGTCGAGGTTGTACTGGGCCGCCTTCACGGGCTCCTCGAGCATCAGCCGATGGGCGGTACCGGCCTCAGGCAAGAGTCGGCGAGAAACCCTTTCGAAGGGTTCGACGAGACGCCGGATGACCCACAATTCACGTCGTCCGAAGCGGGTGTGCGCGGTCAGGTCGGCATGGTCGTCCACGCAGCGCGCCAGTACCGAGAAGGCCGCCTTCACCGGCTTGACAAAGCTCGGGTACTCGATGACTTCGGGAATCGGCCCGCCATATTCCGCGTCGAGCGCGGCAAAGCGAATGTTCGCCTCTGGGCAGACCTGTTGAAGGACGTGGCGCGCATGGAGCTTGTGCTGGCAGGCGACCACGGCCTCGGGCGCGGTGCCGGGCAGCCCGGCGGACCGTGCCGTGAGGGCTGCCGCAAGAGCCCCGAACTGTTCGTGGTGCGACAACACCCCCGCCCATCGACGGCGTCGTGCGCGCGCGGCTTGCCGGCTGGCGAATCGATCGAGGTCGAAACCGATCAGGCGCGCATTGCTCGGAAAGGTGAAGAGATCGAACCCGGCACGGTCATGCCCGTACCGGCGCTGCAGCCGCGCATGCGCGAGCGCGTCCCAGTCGTAGTCGAACAACAGCCCCACACGGGGAGCAGCGGTCATGGCGACCTCGACCCGCGCCGACGCCAGGACCGGATGCACCAGCGGCCGACCCATGGCAACAGTGCCAGCGCCGTCAGGCCGGCCGCAACCTGCCAAGCGGGCACGCCGGACGCCGAGCCAAGAGACCAGTCGGCGAGACCGGCGCCCGCGGTGGCGTAGAGCGCGCTGCCCGCCAGCATCCCGAGTGCGCTGACCCAGAAGAACGACCAGGCCGACATGGACGAAAGGCCCATCAATGGATTGACCAGCGCGTAGGGGATCACCGGCGCCAGTCGGAGCGAGAACAGGTACAGATGGCCGTCTTGCTTCAGGCCCGCATCGACCGCCGCCAGGCGCGCACCGAGGCGCGTGCGCACCCGGTCGCGGAGCACGTGGCGCGCCAATCCGAACGACAACGTGGCGCCCGCGGCCGACATCACCGCCACGAGCAGTGTTCCCCACCAGGCGCCGAA
Organism: Rubrivivax sp.; assembly: GCA_024641945.1. Taxonomy (GTDB): domain Bacteria; phylum Pseudomonadota; class Gammaproteobacteria; order Burkholderiales; family Burkholderiaceae_C; genus Rubrivivax. The sequence continues at coordinate 28,404 of JAHECD010000001.1, forward strand.
AACCGCTCCGGCGCCAAGGGCAAGTACTGAACACCCCGGCATGGCGAGTGCGGACATCAATCCGAAGGCCAGGCAGAACGCACAGACTGCCGCCAGCGGATCACGGCGGTGCCAGGCGCGCGCGTCCTCGTGGCCGGAGCGAAGCAGCGACGACAGGCTGTCCGCCGACGGCAGGTGGGGCATCAGCAGCCAAAGCGCCGCGCCGATCACCAGCAACAGAGCCGCTCCCGCCATGAGAGCACGGCGGTGCGGTGTGGGTCGGCATGCAGGCATGTGCATCGGGGTCACAGTGTCACAGGAACCGGGATTCGCTGCGCTGGCGTGGCGGCAAGGACCCCTGGGCAAAAAAAGAAGAGCCGCTCGCAGGCGGCCCTGGTGTCCCTGGGACGCCTGGGTCAGCGTTGCGTCACCGGCTTCACGTCGCGGCGCACGGCGCCCGAATAAAGCTGCCGCGGCCGGCCGATCTTGTACTCGGGATCCCCGATCATCTCGTTGAGTTGAGCGATCCAGCCCACCGTGCGCGCGAGCGCGAAGATGGCCGTGAACAAACTCACGGGAATGCCGATCGCGCGCTGCACGATGCCGGAATAGAAATCGACGTTCGGATACAGCTTGCGCGACACGAAGTAGTCGTCCTCGAGGGCGATCTTCTCGAGCGCCATCGCGAGCTTGAACAACGGGTCGTCGTGCAGACCCAGCGCGGTGAGCACTTCGTGGCAGGTTTCGCGCATCAGCTTGGCCCGCGGGTCGTAGTTCTTGTAGACACGATGCCCGAAGCCCATCAGCTTGACGCTGGAGTTCTTGTCCTTCACCTGCTTGATGAACTCGCCGATCTTCTCGACCCCGCCATTGCGCTGGATCTCCTCGAGCATGTTGAGTGCGGCCTCGTTGGCGCCCCCGTGTGCGGGGCCCCAGAGGCAAGCGACGCCGGCCGCAATGGCGGCGAACGGATTGGTGCCCGACGAACCGCACAGGCGCACCGTCGAGGTGGAGGCGTTCTGCTCGTGGTCGGCATGCAGGATGAAGATGCGGTCCATGGCGCGCACGAGCACGTCGTTGGGTTCGTACTCTTCACAAGGCGTGCCGAACATCATGCGCATGAAGTTCGCGGTGTAGGACAGCGAATTCTTCGGGTAGATGTAGGGCTGGCCGATGCCGTATTTGTAAGCCATCGACACCAGCGTCGGCATCTTGGCGATCAGGCGGATCGCCGAGATCTCGCGGTGGCGTGGATTGTTGATGTCGGTGCTGTCGTGATAGAAGGCCGACATGCCGCCCACGAGGCCGGTCATCACCGCCATCGGGTGCGCATCGCGTCGGAACCCGCGCAGGAAGAACTGCATCTGCTCGTTGACCATGGTGTGGTTGGTCACGAGCTTGTGGAAATCGATCTGTTGCTGTGCGTTGGGCAGGTCGCCCTTCAACAGCAGATAACACGTGTCAAGAAAGTCGCACTGCGAGGCGAGCTGCTCGATCGGGTAGCCGCGATACAGCAACTCACCCTTGTCGCCGTCGATGTACGTGATGGCCGACTGGCACGCCGCAGTCGACAGGAAGCCGGGGTCGTAGGTGAACTTTCCGGTTTGCGCGTAGAGCTTGCGGATGTCGATCACATCCGGCCCCACGGAGCCCTTGTAGAGCGGCAAGTCCATGCTGGGGCTGCCGTCGGAGAACGACAGGGTGGCTTTCACGTCGGAGGGGTTCATGGGAGTGCCTTTCTCAGTGGTCGCTCGGCGAGGCGCCGGCGCGCAGGAGCGCAAGCACCTCGTGGATCTCTGGCCGGTCCTGCTCGCCCTGCGGCTCGCGGCGTGCGAGCAGCAGGTCCAGCAGGTCGTTGTCCGGCAGGTCCATCAGGGCCGTCAGCCCATCGGCCTGCCGTGTCGTGATCGTCTCCTCGTGGCGGCGAAAAAATCTCTCGATGAACAGGTCGTTCTCGAGCAACCCGCGCCGGCAACGCCAGCGCAGCTTGCTCAAGCTCCGATCGTCGAGGCGAGTCTCCATGGCTCGGCTTCAATGACACTGCATCCCGCGGTCAGACCGCGCGGCGCACCATCAATTCCTTGATCTTGCCGATCGCCTTGGTGGGGTTAAGTCCCTTTGGGCAGACATCGACGCAGTTCATGATCGTGTGGCAGCGGAACAGCCGGTAAGGATCCTCGAGGTTGTCGAGGCGATCCGCCGTGTCGTGGTCGCGGCTGTCGGCAATGAAGCGGTAAGCCTGCAGCAGACCGGCCGGGCCGACGAACTTGTCCGGGTTCCACCAGAAGCTCGGGCAACTGGTCGAGCAACTCGCACACAGGATGCACTCGTAGAGGCCGTTCAGCTCGTCGCGCTCCTCGGGCGACTGGAGCCGCTCTTTCTCGGGCGGCCGCTCGTCGTTCACCAGGTACGGCTTGATCGAGTGGTACTGCTTGAAGAACTGCGTCATGTCCACGATCAGGTCGCGGATCACCGGCAACCCCGGCAAAGGCTTGAGCACGACCGTACCCGGCAACGTGCGCATGTTGGTCAGGCACGCGAGTCCGTTCTTGCCATTGATGTTCATCGCGTCCGAGCCGCACACGCCCTCGCGGCAGCTCCGACGGAAGCTCAGCGTGGGATCCACGGCCTTGAGCTTCATCAGTGCGTCGAGCAGCATGCGCTCGGAGCCGTCGAGATCGACCTCGATCGTCTGCATGCGCGGCTTGGCGTCGGTGTCGGGGTCGTAGCGATAGATCTGGAAGGTGCGCATCGTCATAGGAGGGTCTCTTTCAGAACGTCCGCACCTTGGGCGGCACGCTGTCCACGGTCAGCGGCTTCAGCTTCACGGGCTTGTAGTCGAGGCGACCACCGTCCGAATACCACAAAGTGTGCTTCATCCATTCGGCGTCGTTGCGGCCGAGCGGGAATTCGGGGCAGTCGGCGTAGTCATCGACCGTGTGGGCACCGCGGCTCTCGCGACGGGCCGCCGCGGACGTCATGGTCGCGCGTGCCGCCTCGATCAGGTTCTCGACCTCGAGTGCCTCGATACGCGCCGTATTGAAGATCTTGCTCTTGTCCTTCAGGCCGATGGCCTTGACGCGCTCGGCCAGCGCTTCGATCTTGCGCACACCCTCGTCCATCACGTCCTGCTGACGGAAGACACCGGCATGTTGCTGCATCGTGGCGCGGATGTCGTTGGCCACGTCCTGGGCGTATTCGCCGTTGGCAGACGAATCGAGCCGCGCCAGGCGGGCGAGAGACGCGTCGGCCGCATCGTCCGGCAGCGGCTTGTGGTTCTTGGCGCCCTTCACGTGGTCGACGATGTGCAGACCGGCCGCGCGGCCGAAGACCAGCAGATCGAGCAATGAATTCGTGCCCAGCCGGTTGGCACCGTGCACGCTGACACAGGAGCACTCGCCGACCGCGTAGAAGCCGTTGACGACGCTGTTCGGGTCGCCGTTCTTCGGCGCCACGACCTGCCCGTGGATGTTGGTCGGGATGCCGCCCATCTGGTAGTGGATGGTCGGCACCACGGGGATCGGCTCCTTGGTGATGTCGACGTTGGCGAAGTTGTGACCGATCTCGAACACGCTGGGCAGGCGCTTCATGATCGTCTCGGCGCCCAGGTGGGTCATGTCCAGCTGGATGTAGTCCTTGTTCGGACCGCAGCCGCGCCCTTCCTTGATTTCCTGGTCCATGCAACGCGAAACAAAGTCGCGCGGAGCCAGGTCCTTGAGCGTCGGCGCATAGCGCTCCATGAACCGCTCGCCGTTGCTGTTGCGCAGGATCGCGCCCTCGCCGCGGCAGCCTTCGGTCAGCAATACCCCGGCGTTGTGCACGCCCGTCGGGTGGAATTGCCAGAACTCCATGTCCTCGAGAGGGATGCCAGCGCGCGCAGCCATGCCCAGGCCGTCGCCGGTATTGATGAATGCGTTGGTGCTGGCAGCATAGATCCGTCCGGCACCGCCGGTGGCGAACAAAGTGACCTTGCCCTCGAGGATGTGGACGTCCCCCGTCTCCATCTCGAGCGCAGTGACGCCGAGCACGTCGCCGTCTGCGTCGCGGATGAGGTCCAGTGCCATCCACTCGACGAAGAAATTGGTTCGCGCCTTGACGTTCTGCTGGTACAGCGTATGCAGCATCGCATGGCCGGTTCGGTCGGCTGCGGCGCAGGCCCGCTGCACCGGCTTCTCGCCATAGTTGGCCGTGTGTCCGCCGAACGGTCGCTGGTAGATCGTGCCGTCGGGGTTGCGGTCGAACGGCATCCCGAAGTGCTCGAGTTCGTACACGACCTTGGGCGCCTCGCGGCACATGAATTCGATGGCGTCCTGGTCGCCGAGCCAGTCGGAGCCCTTGATCGTGTCGTAGAAGTGGTAGTGCCAGTTGTCCTCGCTCATGTTGCCGAGCGAGGCGCCGATGCCGCCCTGCGCGGCCACGGTATGCGAACGGGTCGGAAAGACCTTGGAGAGCACCGCCACGTTGAGGCCGGCCTGCGCGAGGCGCAGCGACGCCTGCATGCCGGAGCCGCCGGCACCGACGATGACGACGTCGAACTTGCGCTTGGGGAGATTCGCGTGGGACATGGGATCAGAGTCTCCAGAGCACTTGGACGGCCCAGCCGGCACAGCCGACCAGCCAGACGAGGGTGAATACCTGCAGCGCCAGGCGTACACCGACCGGCTTGATGTAGTCCATCCAGATGTCGCGCATGCCCACCCAGACGTGCCAGGCCAGCGAGACGACGACGACGAAAGTCAGCACCTTCATCCACTGGGCCGAGAAGATCGCCGACCACCGGTAGTAGTCGAGCTTGCCGGGCATCAGCAACTGCGCGAGCACCACGAGAGTGAAGAGTGCCATCAGCACGGCGGTGATGCGCTGCGCCAGCCAGTCGCGCAGGCCATAGTGGGCGCCGACGACGATGCGCTTGGATCCGTAGTTCTTTTCCATCGTGTGTCCCGGGCTCAGTACAGGCCGAAAAGCTTGGCGCCGAGCGCCAGCGTCAGCAAGACGCTCAGCACAAGGGTCACGAGCGCGGAACTGTGCCCCTGTTCCTTGGTGACGCTGTGCGTGGCGTCCATCCAGAGATGCCTCACGCCGGCGATCAGGTGGTGCAGATAGCCCCAGATCAGGGCCAGCACGACGAGCTTGACGAACCAACCCGGCAAGAACCCGATGCCGGCCACGAAGGCGCTGCTGAAACGCTCGTACGACATCTCGGACGTGACGCTGGTGTCGAACAGCCAGATCACGAACGGCAACAACAGGAACATCATGGCGCCGCTCACGCGGTGCAGGATCGACACGATGCCCGCCGGCGGCAGGCGGTACGCCCGGATCTGGCTGATGTGGATGTTTCGGTATACCGGGCGCGGCATGGTGGGTTCGGCCATCTGGAATCCTTGGGGCATTTCTTGGGGCATTCGCGGCGTGCCGGCCGCACGGTATATCGGTGTCCTGGGTGTAACCAACAGAGTTTATTGCATCGCAGCAAGCTGACGTGACGGCTACACGACCTACATCAGTTCGTTGCGGTAATGGTGGCGGTCGGTGCGGTAAAGGCCGCGGCGAAGTTCCACCGGACGGTCGCCGTAGGTGAGCGACAACCGCTCCACCGACAGCAGCGGCGCGCCGGGCGCCACCTGCAGCGCAGCCGCCTGCACCTCGTCGGCGGCGAGCGCGCGAATCTTTTCCTCGGCGCGAATCATGCGAACCCCGAACTCCGACTCGAACAGGCGATACATCGGCCCGCGGTAGCCGCCCATGCGCTCGGCGGTAAGGCCCTTGAAAAGGGCGCCGGGCAGGAAGATGTCGTCCAGCACCACGGGCTGGCCATCCCCCAGCAGAAGCCGCCGAACGAAGATGACGGGGTCGCCACTTTTCAGGCCGAGGGCCCGCGCCACGTCGGCCGCTGCGCGCATCCGGCGGCAATCGAGCAGGCGACGCTGCATCCCGCCGGAGGCACCTTCGTCGGGTGTCAGTCGCAGAAAGCGGTATTGCGTCTGCTCCTCCGCATGGGTGGCGACAAAAGTGCCCTTGCCCTGCCTGCGTACCAACAAGTTTTCGGTCGCGAGCTCGTCCACCGCCTTGCGCACCGTGCCCTGGCTCACCTTGTACCGCGCGGCCAGCTCCATCTCGCTGGGGATCGCCTCGCCGGGTTTCCACTCGCCGCCCTGCAAGCTGCGGGTGAGGAGGTCCTTGATCTGGCGATACAACGGGCTGAATGCAGGGCCCGCTTCGCCCGGCGCGGCGGCGGAATCGGCACTGCCGGAGGGCGGAAAAACCGAGGAGGCAGACAGGGCCGGCATGGCTGGATTGCAGCACAAGGGCCCCCTGCGCGGCAAGAGGTCTTGTAGAAGACATAAGAGTTGACCAGCTTTTGTCAGTCCGGCGCAGGGTGGCCCGCCGTACACTCGCATTCGAGCGCTTTCAAGCATTTCCTCGTCCCTTTCAGGAGCCTGCCATGAGCAAGAAGCCCGTTCGAGTTGCCGTCACCGGCGCCGCCGGCCAGATCGGTTACGCACTGCTGTTCCGCATCGCCAGCGGAGAAATGCTGGGCAAGGACCAGCCCGTCATCCTGCAACTGCTCGAAGTGCCGGTCGAAGGCCCGCAGAAGGCGCTGAAGGGGGTGATGATGGAGTTGGAAGACTGCGCATTCCCGCTCCTGGCCGGCATGGAGGCCCACGGCGACCCGATGACCGCCTTCAAGGACGCTGACTACGCCCTGCTCGTCGGCTCCATGCCGCGCAAGGCCGGAATGGAACGTGCCGAACTGCTGTCGATCAACGGCAAGATCTTCATCGGCCAGGGCCAGGCCCTCAATGCCGTGGCCTCGCGCAATGTCAAGGTGCTGGTGGTCGGCAATCCGGCCAATACCAACGCCTACATCGCCATGAAGAGCGCGCCCGATCTGCCGCGCGAGAACTTCACCGCGATGCTTCGCCTGGACCACAACCGCGCGCTGAGCCAGATCGCCGCCAAGACCGGCAAGCCGGTCGCTGCGATCAAGAATCTGGCCGTCTGGGGCAATCACTCGCCCACGATGTATGCCGACTACCGCTTCGCCACGATCGACGGCGCGTCGGTCAAGGACATGATCAACGACCAGGTGTGGAACAAGGACACGTTCCTCCCCACGGTAGGCAAGCGCGGTGCGGCCATCATCGAGGCCCGCGGCCTGTCGTCAGCAGCTTCGGCGGCCAACGCCGCGATCGATCACATGCGCGACTGGGCGCTGGGCACGAACGGCGCCTGGGTCACGATGGGGGTACCCAGCAACGGCGAATACGGCATCCCGAAGGACACCATGTTCGGCTTTCCGGTCACCACCGACGGCGGGAAATACAAGATCGTGGAGGGCCTGGCCATCGACGCGTTCTCGCAGGAGTGCATCGACAAGACCCTGGCCGAACTCAAGGGCGAGCAGGACGGCGTGAAGCACCTGCTGTAACGCGACGGCACCACTGTCCAAACGCTCCATCCACGGGGCCGGCGACCGCGCGGAGCCGGCCCCGTCCGTTTTTCAGCGGTGGTGGCGGTAGCCGTGGCCTCGCCAGCCGCGGACCTGCGTGGCACCGATCAATGCGCCGCCGATGAGCACGTAGGGCCACGGATTGGCGTACACGACCTGCGCCGGCGGATAGGCCGGCGTCGGGGCGTAGTCCTCAAGAGGCGGGGCGCCGTCGACGTAAGGCGAGTCCACGGGCGAGCGATAGACCGGCGCCCGGGCCGCCGGCGGCGAAGCACCACGGACCGGCGCCGGCGCGCCGGCCGGCACCACCTGAACGTCGAGTGCGATACGGTCGCCCGGATCCTGGGCCAGACGTACGCTGCGGCGCACACCCTGGTAGTCGTACACGACATCGTAGGCCACGGTTCGCTGCTCGTAATGGGTCACGTTGCGGCAACGCTGTGTGGTGGTCGAACCTTGGGGCGATGCATCGGCCTCGGCGTGGTCGCCGATGGCCGCCCCGGCAATCATGCCGATGCCGGTGGCGACGGCGCGGCCAGAGCCCCCGCCGAACGCATTGCCGACCGCGGCACCGATCAGTGCCCCGACGAGCGCGCCGCCGCCAGTGCTGCGCTGCGGTGCGCTGATCACCTCGTCCTGGCATTGGCGCTGCGCGACCGGCACGTTCGACACGACGGGCGTGCTGGACACCACGGTGCCGTATTCGACGGCCCAGGCGCCGGTGGCGGCACTGCTCAGCAAGGCGGCGAAGGCGGCGGCTTTGGCGGTGTACATCGACATGGTCGGGCTCCTGGTGGACGGCATGCGCAACGCCGCTGAACCCCCAACGCACCAGGCACGCCTGGCGTTGAACCCCCGGCACGCAAACAAACGTAAAGCTGCGGCCGCCCGCAAGACATTGCCGACTATTCGATGATTTCCGGCCAGAGCGTGTGGAAGGATTGCCCCGCAGGTCGGTCCACGCGCTCGTAGGTATGCGCGCCAAAGAAGTCGCGTTGCGCCTGCAGCAGGTTGGCCGGCAGCCGCGCGGTGCGCAGGCTGTCGAAGTAAGACAGCGAGGCGCTGAAGGCCGGCACGGGAATGCCCGCGCCGACCGCCAGCGCCACCACGTCACGCCACGGCTGCTGGCTGCGGTTCATCAGTTCGTTGAAGAATGGCGCCAGCATCAGGTTGCGCAAGGATGGGTCGGCGCGATAGGCCTCGGTGATGCGGTTGAGGAATCGAGCGCGGATGATGCAGCCGCCGCGCCAGATGGCCGCGATGGCACCCAGGTCGAGGTCCCACCCCTTCTTCTCGCTCATCGTGCGCATCAGGTCGAGACCCTGCGTGTAACTCACGACCTTGGAGGCGTAGAGCGCATCGTGCACCTTGTCGATGAGCGCTGCCTTGTCGATGCTGATCGTGCCGCTCGGGCCTTGCAGTTGAGCGCTCGCCTCGACCCGAAGGGCCTTCTGCGACGACAGCACCCGCGCCTCGACGGCCGCGTTGATGGTGCTGATGACGACGGCGTTCTCGGCGGCGTTGATCAGCGTCCAGCGGCCGGTGCCCTTCTGCCCGGCCTTGTCGAGGATCAGCTCGACGATCGGCGTCCCGGTGTCCGGGTCGATCTGCTCGAGCGCGCGGCCAGTGATCTGGATCAGGTAGCTCTGCAGCGGCCCGTCGTTCCAGCGGTTGAAGATCTGCGCAATCTCGGCCGTGGCCATGCCAGCGGACTTGAACAGTTGGTACGCCTCGCAGATCAACTGCATGTCGCCATACTCGATGCCGTTGTGCACCATCTTCACGAAGTGGCCCGCACCACCCGGCCCGATGTGGACGACACACGGCTCGCCCTCGGCACGCGCCGCGATGCTCTCGAAGATCGGGCGCAATTCCTGCCACGTCGAGGCCGGCCCACCGGGCATGATCGCCGGGCCCTTGCGCGCGCCCTCCTCGCCGCCCGACACCCCGGCGCCGACGAAGCGCAGGTTCTTTTCGGCGAGCCATGCATCGCGCCGCTCGGTATCGGTGTACAGGCTGTTCCCGCCGTCGATGACGATGTCGCCAGGCGCCAGCAGCGGGATCAACTGCTCGATCACCGCATCCACCGCGGCGCCCGCCTGCACCATGAGCATGACGCGTCGCGGCACCGCCAGGCTGGCCACGAACGACGCCAGCGTCGGCGCGGCCACGAGCTGCTTGCCCGGATGGCGCGCGACGAACTCCTCCGTCGTCGCCTGGGTGCGGTTGTAGACGCTGACCTGGAATCCCCGGCTCTCGATATTGAGCACCAGGTTCTGCCCCATCACGGCCAGGCCGACGAGGCCGATATCGCTCAATGTCTTCATGGTGTCCCTTGTCTCATCGAGGGGCCAGGCGGCGCAGGACGCTGCGCCCGGCCGGCCAGAGCCAGATCATCAGCGTGAGCCCGCCGAGCGCCGCCGCGATGGGCCGCTCGAAGAAGACGACGAAATTGCCGTCCGCCTTGACCAGGCTGCTGAAGAAGTGCTCCTCGAGCATCGTACCCAGCACCACGCCCAGGATCGTCGGCGCGACCGGGAAGCCCCAGCGCTCCATGAAGAAGGCTGCGATGCCCGCAACGAGCATCACGATCACGCCGAACATGCTGTTGTTGATGGCAAAGCTGCCCACCACGCAGAACAGCAGGATCATCGGCATCAGCACGCCTGCCGGGATGCGCAGGATCTGCTTGGCGACCTTGATCGCCATCCAGCCCAGCGGCAGCATCAGCAACTGCGCCAGGATGAAGACGATGAAGACTGCATAGATGTTCTGCGGATGGTCGACGAACAGCGTCGGCCCCGGATTCATGTTCTTCATGTACAGCACGCCGATCGCGATCGCGGTGATCGAGTCGCCAGGGATCCCGAAGACGAGTGCGGGTATCCACGCGCCGCCGAGTGCCGAGTTGTTGGCCGCGCCGGATTCCACGATGCCTTCGACGTGCCCGGTGCCGAACTTTTCCGGCTCCTTGGAGAACCGCTTGGACATCGCGTAGGACATCCATGCCGCGATGTCGGCGCCGGCGCCGGGCAGCGCCCCCACCACGGTGCCGAGCACCGACCCGCGCAGCAACTGCAACGGGTACTTGCGCAGCAGCGCCCACATGCCCCCGAACACGTTGCCGAAGGGCCGGTCGATCGCCATTTCGGGGCGGATCACCACACTCGCGAATCGCAGGACCTCGGACACCGCGAACATGCCGATCATCAAAGGGATCAGCGGGATGCCGCCCATCAGCTCGGCATTGCCGAGTGTGTACCGCGGTGCGGCGGCCGGGTTCTCCAGGCCCACGCACGAGATCAACAAGCCGAGCAGCAGCGAGACCACGCCTTTCAGCGGGTCGTTGCCGGCGATGAAGATCGCGCAGGTGAAGCCGAGCATCACGAGCCAGAAGTACTCGAACGAGCTGAACTTGAGTGCGATTTCGGCAAGCGCTGGCGCCGCCACGATCAGCACGATCACGCCGAAGATGCCACCGAGCACCGAGAACACGAGGCCTGCGCCCAGCGCCAGTTCGGCCTGGCCCCGCTTGGTCAGCAGATAGGCCTCGTCGGTGTACGCGGCGCTCGCTGGCGTGCCAGGCATGCGCAGCAGCGCACTCGGGATGTCGCCCGAGAAAATGGCCATCGCCGTCGCGGTGACGATGGCCGCCACGGCCGGCACCGGCGCCATGAAGAACGTCACCGGCACGAGCAGCGCCGTGGCCATCGTTGCCGTGAGCCCCGGAATCGCCCCGACGAACAGGCCGTACATCGCCGACAACACGATGACCATCAGCACATAGGGCTGGAAGACGAGGCCGAAGGCCGTGATGACGGGATCCATGCCGCGACCCTGGACTCAGAACAACGGGCGGATCACGCCCCAGGGCAGGGGCACGCGCAGCAACTTGTAGAACGCCAGGTGCACGACCAGCGTGCCGCCGATGGCCCACAGCACCGACGGCCGCCAGCCCACGCGCATGGCGCGGAACACGGCCACCAGGCACAACGGCGCGACGATCAGGAAACCCAGCCGGTCTGCCAGCAGGATGTACGCCGCGACGGCAGCGACCACCACCATCGGCGCCCCGAAGTGCTCGGCCTCGCGCACCGCGTCACCGTCCGTGTAGGCCGCCCGCCAGCTGCGCAGCACGAGCACGACGCCGCACACCAGCAGCCCCGCGCCCACGATCATCGGCAGGAAGCCCGCTCCGACCTTCTGCCCCGGCACGTCCGGGAACGCCCTGGCCGACCACAGAACGGCAGCGGCCAGCACGGCCAGCGCCACGCCCAGCCAGCGATCGACTCGTTGCACGAAAGGGACCTGCGCTCGGATTCGGCCCGCCTACTTGGCGATGCCCACGGCGGTCATCACCGCCTTCATGTCGGCATCGGCCTTGGCCATGAAACCGGCGAACTCCCCCGAGTTGCCCCACAGCATGCCGAAGCCGCGCTGGGCCATGAAGTCTTTGTATTCCTTGCTCTCGTACGCCTTCTTCACCGAGGCTTCGAGGCGCGTCGCGATCGCCGGCGGCAGGCCCTTCGGCGCGGCAATGCCGCGCCACGCGCCGGTCGCCCAGTCGGAGCCCGTCGACTCCTTGAGCGTGGGCACGTTCGGGAACAGCGCCGAGCGCGAGGACGCCATCACGGCCAGCGAGCGCACCTTGCCGGCATCGATGAGCGAGCGCGCCTCGGGCAGCGAACAAGGTGCGAACTCCACGCCACCGGCGACCAGATCCTGCAAGCCCGGCGCGGCGCCGTTCGACGGCACCCACGGCACACTGGCCGGGTCCACCTTGGCGTCGCGCAGCCAACCCGCGAGCGCGAGGTGCCAGATGCCGCCCTGGCCGGTGCCCGACGCCTTGAACTTGCCGGGGTTCGCCTTGACCGCTGCCAACACGTCGTTCATTGACTTGTACGGCGAATCGGCGCGCACCTGGAAGCCGGCCGGGTCGAGATTGACGAGGGCGATCGGCGTGTAGCTCGTGCCATCGAGCTCGGTGAGTTTCTGGTGATGCATCATGGTGATCTCCACCGTGATCATCCCGATCGTGAACCCGTCGGGCGCCGCCGATGCGATGGCCGAATGGCCCACGACGCCGGAGCCACCGGTGCGGTTGACCACGTTCACCGGTTGGCCGAGGTCCTTCTCCATCAGGCTGGCGATCATGCGTGCCACGGCGTCGGTGCCGCCGCCGGCGCCCCAGGGAACGATCAGCGTGATCGGCCGGTCGGGATACTGCTGCGCAAAGGCGCCCACGGACGCCACGGTCAGCGCCAGGCCGATGACGGCGCGTCGGGCCAGGCGGGGCATGCGGAACAGTCGATCGACGGCATTCATGGGGGCAGCTCCTAATCGTCATACGATATGAATGAGGCCCGGAATCTCGCATTGGCACCGTACGTGGACAATGCGGACAAACCCAAGCCGCCGCCGCCGCATGTCCACCACGCCCTTCGTTCACCCACACCAGGCCCTGTTCGATCCCGGCGAGCCCGTGGCCGTGCCACTCCCTGTTTGCGACCACTATTCGGGGGTCGAGGCGCGCATGCGCAAGAGCCTCGAGCTGCAGGCCGAAATGGGGCCGGTATTCGACGTCACGCTCGACGGCGAGGACGGCGCCCCGGTGGGCGGCGAAGTCGAGCACGCGCACCTGATCGCCGAGCTCGTGAATGGTGCCGCCAACCGCTTCGGCCGCGTGGGTGCACGCGTGCAGCCGGTGGACCACGCCCGATTCGAGGAGGTCGTCGATGTCGTCGCCGGACAAGCCGGCGCACGCCTTGCGTACATCATGGTGCCCAAGCCACGCGGCGTGGCCGACGTGCAGCGCGCCGCCGAGGCGGTGGACGACGCCGCACGGCGACACGGCGTTGCACGCAAGATCCCACTGCACGCGCTGGTAGAGACCCACGGCGCGCTGCGCGAGGTCGACGCGCTGGCCGCGCATCCGCGCATCGAGTCGCTGTCGTTCGGCCTGATGGACTTCGTGTCGGCACACCGCGGTGCGATCCCGCAGTCGGCGATGGGCGTGCAGGGCCAGTTCGAGCACCCGTTGGTGCTGCGCGCCAAGGTCGAGATCTCCGCCGCGTGTCACGCCCACGGCAAGACGCCGTCGCATTGTGTGGTGACGGAATTCCGGCACGCCGGCGCGATCCAGGCCGCCGCGGAAAAGGCCGGGCGGCTGCTCGGCTATACCCGCATGTGGAGCATCCATCCCGCGCAGATCCGCCCGATCGTGGACGCCTTCGCGCCCACCGTGGCCGAGGTCGACCGGGCGATCGAGATCATCCTGGCGGCACAAGCGGCGCACTGGGCACCGATCCAGCATCACGAGACGCTGCACGACCGTGCGAGCTACCGCTACTACTGGCATGTGCTTGAGCGGGCGCACCGAACGTCCTTTTCGGGCGGGCTTCAACTGCCCGAGGAGGTGCGCCTTGCGTTCTTTGCGTCATAGTCCACACGCTGCAACGGGCGCGCTTTCGTCTGGTTGCAATCCCCTACCCCCAACCGGGCCGCCGGAAACAACAATTCGCGGATCCGATTCACGCTGGAGTTTCCGCATGATGCGAACCACCGTCTTGCTCGCCGCCGCGGCCGTGCTGGCCTTGCCCGTCTTCGCAGCCGAGGCGCCGAAGAAGGCGACGACCAAGCAGTTCAGGCTCGTCAAGGCCAAGCCGTCGGCGCATGCCGCGACCCCGGCACCGGCCGTTGTGGACGAGCCACTGACACAGGCGCAGCTCGACATCGCCACCCGGGTCTTTGTGGGTGAGGTGGCCTGCGAATTCGATCAGACCGTCAACGTGACGCCCGTCGACGGCCACCCCGGGCATTTCAATCTGGCCTACAAGAAGGCGAAATACGACCTCGTTCCGATGGAAACGACCACCGGCGCCGTGCGCCTGGAAGACCGCAAGGCGGGCGTCGTGTGGCTTCAGATTCCTGCCAAGTCGATGCTGATGAACGCCAAGATCGGCCAGCGCATGATCGACAGCTGCCAGCATTCCGAGCAGCGCAATGCCGTGGCAGTCACGGACGGCGCCATCGGCATCGAGACCGCCAAGCGCTGACCCGCCCGCTGGAGGCGGTGAGCGCCGGCACGAAGAGCCCGCACACGCGGGCTTTTTTTCGTTCCGGCCCTGCCGGCAGCGCGGCAACCCCTTGGCAAGTCTTATATAAGACCTAGAATGCGGGAGAACCCCAACAGGAGCCTTCCCGATGCTTGCTGCCTACCGCCAACATGCCGCCGAACGTGCCGCGCTCGGTATTCCGCCCCTGCCCCTCGACGCCAAGCAGACGGCGGCGCTGATCGAGTTGATCAAGGCCCCCCCGGCCGGCGAAGAGGCCTTCCTGCTGGACCTGCTGACCCACCGCGTGCCCCCGGGCGTCGACGACGCCGCCAAGGTCAAGGCGAGTTTCCTGGCCGCCGTCGCACACGGCGAACTCAAGACGGCCCTGATTTCCAAGGCCAAGGCGACCGAGCTGCTGGGCACCATGGTCGGCGGCTACAACGTGCATCCGCTGATCGAACTGCTCGACGACACCGAAGTGGCGGACGTCGCCGCCGCGGCGCTGAAGAAGACGTTGCTGATGTTCGACTTCTTCAACGACGTCGCCGAGAAGGCCAAGGCCGGCAACGCCAAGGCGAAGGAAGTGATGAAGTCGTGGGCCGACGCCGAGTGGTTCACTTCACGCCCCGAGGTCGAGAAGAAGATCACTGTCACCGTCTTCAAGGTGCCCGGCGAGACCAATACGGACGACCTGTCCCCTGCACCCGATGCCTGGAGCCGCCCGGACATTCCGCTGCACTATCTGGCGATGCTGAAGAACACGCGTGCCGGTGCGCCCTTCAAGCCCGAGGAAGACGGCAAGCGGGGCCCGATGCAGTTGATCGAGGACCTGAAGAAGAAGGGTCACCTCGTCGCCTACGTGGGCGACGTGGTCGGCACCGGCTCCAGCCGCAAGAGCGCGACCAACTCCACCATCTGGGCCACCGGGCAGGACATTCCGTTCGTGCCGAACAAGCGCTTCGGCGGCGTCACGCTCGGCGGCAAGATCGCCCCGATCTACTTCAACACGCAGGAAGATGCGGGCGCGTTGCCGATCGAGGTCGACGTGAGCCAGCTCGACATGGGCGATGTCATCGATATCCATCCCTACGACGGCAAGATCACCAAGGGCGGCGCCACGGTGGCCGAGTTCCAGCTGCGCAGCGACGTGCTGTTCGACGAGGTCCGTGCCGGCGGTCGCATCAACCTGATCATCGGCCGCTCGCTCACTGCCAAGGCGCGCGAATACCTGGGCCTGCCCGCGAGCTCGGCCTTCCGCCTGCCGCAGAACCCGGCTGCCACGAAGGCCGGATTTACGCTGGCGCAGAAGATGGTCGGCCGCGCCGTCGGCCTGCCCGAGGGCCAGGGCGTGCGCCCGGGCACCTACTGCGAGCCGCGCATGACCAGCGTCGGCAGCCAGGACACGACCGGCCCGATGACACGCGACGAGCTGAAGGACCTGGCCTGCCTGGGCTTCAGCGCCGACCTCGTGATGCAGAGCTTCTGCCACACCGCGGCCTACCCCAAGCCGGTCGACGTCAAGACCCACCGCGAGTTGCCCGCCTTCATCAGCAACCGCGGCGGCATCGCGCTCAAGCCGGGCGACGGTGTCATCCATTCGTGGCTCAACCGCATGCTGCTGCCCGACACCGTGGGCACCGGCGGTGACTCGCATACCCGGTTCCCGATCGGCATCAGCTTCCCGGCCGGCTCGGGCCTCGTCGCCTTCGGCGCCGCCACTGGCGTGATGCCGCTGGACATGCCCGAGAGCGTGCTGGTGCGCTTCACCGGCAAGATGCAGCCCGGCATCACGCTGCGCGACCTGGTGCATGCGATCCCGCTCTACGGCATCAAGAAGGGCCTGCTGACGGTCGCCAAGGCCGGCAAGATCAACGAGTTCTCGGGCCGCATCCTCGAGATCGAGGGCCTGCCGGACCTCAAGGTCGAACAGGCCTTCGAACTCAGCGACGCCAGCGCCGAGCGCTCGGCCGCCGGCTGCACGATCAAGCTCGACAAGGCCCCGGTGATCGAGTACCTCAACAGCAACGTCGTGCTGTTGAAGAACATGATCGCGCAGGGCTATGCAGACAAGCGCAGCCTCGAGCGCCGCATCCAGAAGATGCAGGAATGGCTCGCCGCGCCGACGCTGCTCGAGGCGGACAAGAATGCCGAATACGCGCACGTGCTCGAGATCGACATGAACGAGATCAAGGAGCCGATCCTGTGCTGCCCGAACGACCCGGACGACGCCAAGTTCCTGTCCGAAGTCGCCGGCACCAAGATCGACGAGGCTTTCATCGGCTCGTGCATGACCAATATCGGCCACTTCCGTGCTGCCAGCACGCTGCTCGCCGGCAAGCGCGACATCCCGGTCAAGCTGTGGGTCGCGCCGCCGACCAAGATGGACCAGGACGAACTCGTCAAGGAAGGTCACTACGCCAACTTCGGCAGTGCCGGTGCGCGCACCGAGATGCCGGGCTGCAGCCTGTGCATGGGCAATCAGGCGCAGGTGCGCGAAGGCGCGACGGTCGTGTCCACCTCCACGCGCAACTTCCCGAACCGCCTGGGCAAGAACACCAACGTGTTCCTCGCCTCGGCCGAGCTGGCGGCCATCGCCTCCAAGTTGGGGCACCTGCCGACCGTGGCCGAGTACCACGCCGACATGGGTGTCATCAACAAGGACGGCGACAAGGTCTACCGCTACATGAACTTCGACCAGATCGACGAATACGCCGACGTCGCGAAGGAAGTCACAGTCTGACGGGCTGAACGCACCGCACCCCCGCATGGCGGCCCGCTTAGGCGGGGCCGCGGCCCAACGGCCCGCTTCGGCGGGCCGTTGCCGTTTCGGCCCGGCATACGGCATCTAGGCGGCGCCGCGCACCAGCATGGGGCCCCGAATATCAAGAAGCCCCCGCCCCGACCGATATCCACCGAGGGAGAAAGAGTGTCGCCACCGGCGGCTTTGAGTGGGAGTCGTCGTTGACGATCGACAACAGCGCGTCGCAGCGGGCATTGCAGGCCGAGCGTGTGCGACTTCACGGGCAGATCGCGGCCAGTTCGGTCGGCGCCAGCCTGCTCGCCGCGCTGGCGCTCTCGGCCGCCCTGTCCAACGTGGTGGCGACCGGCGCTTTCCGCGTGTGGGCCCTGTCGCTGGGCGCCGCGCTCGCCTTGCGGCTCGCCGTGGCCTGGTCGCATCGGCGTGCCGGCAGGGTCCGCGACAACGGGCGGTGGCTGACGGCCTACCGGTTGTGCTTTTCGGCCCACGGGCTGGCGTGGGCCCTGGCAGGCACCATCCTGATGCCCGGCCTTGCACAAGACCAATACGGGTTGCTTCTCTTCGGCCTCACCGCGATCACGACCGGTTCTCTGATCATCACGTCCTTCGATGTGGTCGCCGCCGCGGTCTTCGGAATCCCGGCATTTGCACCGGTCGTGCTCAATGCCATGGACGGGCAAGGCAAGGTCTCGGGGGCGATGGGCGCCATCCTGGCGCTGTTCCTGCTGATCACCGTCGTTGGCGCGCTGCGCGCGCAACGCACGGTGCGCGAGGCCGTGCGGCTGCGCGTCGCCGCGGCCGAGCGCGCAGACGAGGCGAGAGCCCATGCCGCGCACGCCGAACAGGCACACGGCGAACTGGCCGAGCAGCACCACCTGCTGAGCCAGTTGCTGCAGTCGACGAGCCAGGGTTTCTGGTTCATCGACAACGACGGCATCACGACCGAGGTCAACCCGGCCATGTGCATCCTGCTCGGGCGCCCGCGCGAGGCCGTCGTGGGGCACGAGGTCGGGGAATTCTTCGGCGGCGACGACCTGGCGGTGCTGCAGGCACAGCGGGCCCTGCGCGCCCGTGGACTGAACGGCGCCTACGAGATCGGCATCGTGCGCCCCGACGGTACACGCGTGCACTGCATGAACAACGCCACGCCGATCAGCGACACCCACGGACGGCAGATCGGATCGATCGGCCTGTGGACCGACCTGACGGCACGCCGCGAGGCCGAGACCGTGCTGCGCACCTACGAAGTCGTCGCCAACTCGATGACCGACCCGGTGAGCGTGACCGGCGAAGACGACATCTACCGCATGGTCAACGATGCCTGGTGCCGGGCCACCGGTGTCGACCGGGCGCAGGCGCTGGGGCGGCCGACCCGCGACGTGCTGCCCGCCGATGCCACGGTGCCCCAGCGACTGGCGCTCATCGAATGCCTGGAATCGAACGCGCCGCGCACCGTGCGCAGCATCTCACCCCTGCCCGGGCTGCTGGGACGGACCACGGATACCACCTACTACCCATACGGCGAGGACGTGGCCGGCGTGCGATGTGTCGTCATGGTGACGCGCGACGTCACCGAGCAGGAACAATCGCGCTCAGCACTGGCCGCCGGCGCGGAATACCTTCGCGGCACGCTCAATGCCACCGGCGACGCGATCTTCGCGTCCGATTCCCAGACGCCGAACGAGCCCCTGCGCTTCGTGAACGAGCAGATGCTCGGGATGTGGGGCATCCCGGCCGGGAAGGCCGGATCGCTGACACCGGGCGACATCATGGCGTACGCCATGCCGCTGTTCGTCGACGCCGAGGCCGAGGCGCGGCGCGTGGCCGAGATCATTGCGTGCGACGAACCCCACGAGTCGCATGTCCACCTGCGGGACGGACGGGTCCTGCTGCGCCGCTGCATCCCGGCGCAGATCCAGGGGCGCACGGCGCGTGTCTGGAGCTTTCGAGACATCACCGCGCAGGAGCGCGCGGCACAGACGCTGCGCGACAGCGAGTCCGAGGTGCGCCGCCTGCTGGACGCCTTCCCTGGCTACATCGCCGCCATCGACCAGGACTACACCTACACCTACGTCAACGACCGGCTGGCGGTGGTGCTGGGTGCGCCCGCCGAGCAGACGGTGGGCCGGCATGTGCGCGACGTCATCGGCGACGACCGGTTCCAGATGATCGAGGACGAGACGCACCGCGCGCGAGCGACCGGGAAAGTGGTCTCGGAGCGCACCTATCCAGCCACCGGGTCCCGGCCACGCCTGGACCTGGAGGTCACTCACGTCATCGGCCCGAAGCAACCCGATGGCCAGCAGATCACCTTCGTCTTCGGGCAGGACATCACGGAGCGCAAGCGGGCCAAGGAGGCGCTGATCGCGGCGCGCGACGAGGCCGAGCGCGCGAGCCACGCCAAGACGCAGTTCCTTTCGCAGATGTCGCACGAACTGCGAACGCCGATGAACGCGATCATCGGCTTCGGCCAGCTGCTCGAATCGGACCCGGAACATCCACTGTCCGACGGTCAGAACCGCTATGTGCAGGAGCTGTTGCGCGGGGCGCGCTACCTTCTCAACCTGATCAACGAGGTCCTGGACCTCGGCCGCATCGAGGCCGGCAAGATGCAGATCGACCGCGTGCCGGTGGCGATGTGCCCGCTCGTCGAGTCGAGCCTCAACCTCGTGCATCCGCTGGCGGTGCAGCGCGGCATCGTGCTCGTGCCACCGGACTTCAGCGTGTTCGACCACGACGTGCTGGCCGACCGCACGCGCCTGAAGCAGGTGCTGATCAATCTGCTGACCAATGCCATCAAGTACAACCGCGACGGCGGGCGTGTCACGATGACCAGCCGGGTGGACGACGGCATGCTGCGCATCGAGGTCTCCGACGAGGGGCGGGGGCTCAGCCTCGAACAACGCCGGCGCCTGTTCCAGCCGTTCGAACGGCTGGACGCCGACCGCAAGGGCATCGAGGGTACCGGCATCGGCCTCGCATTGAGCCGACGCCTCACCGAAATGATGCGTGGAGAGATCGGCGTCGACAGCACGCCTGGCGAAGGCAGCACCTTCTGGGTGCGCCTGCCGCTGGCCACGACGCGACAGTCGTCGCCGCATGTCACCACGATGTCGGGCGCGCTCGACCTGCTCGAAACGGGTAGCCACCAGACCGTGCTCTATATCGAGGACAACGCCGTCAACATCGTCCTGATGGAAGCGATGCTGGCGCGCCTGGGTGGCGTGAATCTGGTCACCGCCAACCTGCCGCAGGAAGGCCTGGACGTCGCACGGCGCGAGCTGCCCGCACTCGTGCTGCTCGACATCCAGTTGCCGGGCATGGACGGTTTCGAGGTGCTGCGCCGGCTGCGCGCCGACGCCTCCACGCGCGAGATCCCGGTGATCGCCGTGAGTGCGAACGCGATGGAATCCGACCTCGCGGCCGGCCTGGCCGCCGGTTTCGATGCCTACCTGACCAAGCCGCTGGACATGCCCGTGCTGCATGCTGCGGTGCGCCAGGCGCTGGCGCAACAGTCACCTCGCCACAGCGGCTTTCACACGCCGGTGGATGCAATCCCGGCGTAGGCGTTGTTCAGCCACAGGCGCAGGCGCTGGCGTTCCATCAAGCCGAGCGCGGCGCCGTCGGCATTGTTCTTGGCCGACCAGAAGCTCGCATTGCGGGCGTCGATCTTCTGCACCACGGTGTCGTGCAGGCGCTTGATGTCGACGACCCGGGCGCCCAGTTCCACCGCACGCTCGAGTTCACCCGAACGCTCGAGCATGCCGAAGTCGTCGCCACGCAGGTGGTTGCGCACGATCACATAACGCAGGCGCTGGCCGAACCGGTCGAGCAAGCGCTTGAGCAGGTCGACCGAATCGCGGCCCGAGTCCATCACGTGCCAGTAGTGCACGGCAATGCCGGAAACGTCGGCCATGTCGAGCACGCCGGATTCGTCCATCCAGAGCACCAGCGGGTCATGCGTCTGCGCCGCCAGGTCCACGAGCACGCGTCGGCCCGGTTGCTCGACCGCCGCCTCGACGATCTTGTCGAGCGCCTCGTAGCGGTCCACCAGCACGGGCGACGCGTAGTCGGCATAAAAGCGCAACAGCGAACCGTGGGAGCGGTCGGTATCGAAGCCGAGGAACGGGATCTGGTGGTCGATCATGTACTGCGCGATCAGGCGCGACAACATCGACTTTCCGACACCGCCCTTCTCGCCCCCGACGAGGTGGATGTGGGACAAGGTCTGGTTCTCGAGCGTAGGGACTTCCATGGTGGCCGTTTCAGGTTCGGGTTCAGGTTCGGGTGGGATCGTTCGATTCTGCCCCGCCATCAGGCCGGCGCCGTCTGCGCGGCGGGCGTTTGCGGCGGGCGGCTGCGATACAGCAGGTAGCCGGCGATCGACAGATTAAGCAGGTTCCACGCCACGCCGTTCAAGAACGCGGCGTCGTAGGAACCGGTCAGGTCGAACACCTTGCCCGACATCCAGCCACCCAGCGCCATGCCGAACAGCGTGGCCATCAGCACCGTGCCGACCCGCGCCCCGGCCTCGGCAGGTGGGAAATGCTCGCGCACGATGATCGCGTAGCTCGGCACGATGCCTCCCTGGAACAGGCCGAACAGCGCCGAGATCACGTACAGCGACAGCAACGAGTCGAACGGGATGAACAGCAGCAGCGCCACGCCCTGCAGCACCGAGCCCATCAGCAGCGTGCGCAGGCCGCCGATGCGGTCGCAGATGGCGCCCGAGATGAGCCGGCTCGCAATGCCCGCGGCCAGCATCAGCGACAGCATCTGCGCGCCGCGCGCGGCACCGAAACCGAGGTCGGTGCAGTACGCCACGATGTGCACCTGCGGCATCGACATCGCGACACAGCAGGCCACGCCGGCCACACACAGCAACGCCTGCGCATGCCCCATCGACAGGCCGAACGGCCGCTGCGACGGCGTCGCCGACCCGGACCGCCGCGCGGTCGCGGCAACGGCCAGCGGCGGGCGTGGCCGCATCAGCAGCGCCAGCAGCGGCAATGTCAGCGCGCAGAAGATGCCCAGCCCCAGGTAAGCCTGGCGCCAGCCCGCGGTCTCGACGAAGTGCTGCACGATCGGCGGCCAGACCGCGCCGGCGACGTAATTGCCACTGGCGCAGATGGCCACGGCGATGCCGCGCCGGCGCACGAACCACAGCGACGTGTCGGCCACCAGCGGCGCAAACGTGGCCGAACTGCCGGCCAGTCCCAGCAGCAGCCCGTGCACGAGCGCGAAGATCCAGATGTTGGGCGCCATCGACGCCAGGCTGAACCCCAGGCCGAGCCCCGCGGCGCCGATCATCAGCGGCAGCATGACGCCGAAGCGGTCAGCCAGCCGCCCCATCACGATGCCCCCGATGCCAAACCCGAGCATCAGCAGCGTGTACGGCAGCGCCGCGTCGGACCGGGTGACGCCGAACTCGGCCTGCACCGCGGGCAGCACCACCGACACCACGTACATCGCATTGCTGCCGATCGTCATCAGGGCCAGGGTGACGACCAGGCGCGTCCACGCGTAGCGGCTGTCGGCAGCAGGCCCCTGGCTCATCGCAGGGCCTGCAGTGCGTCACTTTCACGCTCCGGCGTCAGACCGGCCAGCGTGAACGCCTGCTCGGCCGGCGGCAGCGCACGGTGCCATGCCAGTGTGTCGGCGACCGTGCCCCCGAGTGGCCGGATCTGCAGGCCTGCCGACAGCGCGGCGGACACGTCGCTGCGCATGAAGGCCGCGTACGCGCCCTGCGGCGGCAGCCACAGCGGCAGATCGACCCAGGCCTTCAGTCCGAGACGCTCGATCGTGGGCGCGTCGGCCCACACGCGCCGCAGCCGTCGCCCTGACACGGCCGTGCACGCCTCGACCACATCGCCGAAGCACCACTGTCCTGGCGGCGACGCTGCATTGAAGATGCCGCCGCGTCCGGCCTCCAGCAGACCGAGCATGAAGGCCGCCAGGTCGCGCGCATCGATGAACTGCACCGCGTCGCCCGGGTCGCCCGGCATCAGCACCGGCTCGCCCCCGGTGGCGCGGGCGATGCGGGCCGGCCAGTAGGTGAAGCGCTGCGTCGGGTCGAGCGGCCCGACCACCAGACCCGGGCGCACGATCGTGCTGCGCGCGGCACCGAGGCGCGACAGCAGCGCCTGTTCGCACAGCGCCTTCAGCGGTCCGTAGGTGCGTCCGTCGACGACTTCGGTATCGGGATCCTCGATCGTGCCCGTCGCCGAAGATTCGTCGTTCGGCGACGCGAACGACGCATAGACCGACACGCTGGAGACGAAGAGGTAGCGACCCACCGCCGCGTCGAGCGCCGCGGCCATCGCGGCCACCTCGCGCGGCAGGTAGCCGCACGTGTCGACCGCGGCATCCCAGCGGCCGCCGCGCAGGGCCGACAGATCCTGGCGCCGGTCGCCGGCGAGTGCGGTCACGCCGGGCGGCGGCGGGGCACTGAGCCCGCGGTTGAACACCGTGACCTCGTGCCCGCGCGCGAGCGCGGCTTCCACCAGGTGCCGGCCGACGAACCGCCCCCCGCCGATGACGAGGAGTTTCATGCTTCGGGCGCGATCTGTTCGGCCCAGTCGTAGAGCGCGGACAGGATGCCCTGCGCACGTTCGTCGGCACCTTCGTTGAGCAGGTCGATGCGGTCGAAGAAGGCCTGCAGCGTCTGCGCGCCGGCCTCGCCATCGATCAGCCGGGCACGACGGTGCTCCTCCCAGCGCCGCGTCTCGTCGGCCGACAGCGTGGCCGGGAAATTGCGCGCGCGGTAGCGAAAGAGCAATTCGTCCAGGCGCGCGTCGTGCAAGGTCGGCCGCTCGCGCGCCAGCGCCTCGGGTGCGAGTTCGCGCAGGCGCTGCAGCTTGCGCCGGTCGTCGTTGCCGACGAAGCCACCGTAAAGGTCTTCGTCCACATCGGGCGTTGCAGTGTCGCGATCGCGCGCGAACACACCGTCCCACACACCGGCCATCGCGCCGACCATGCGCGACGCCGCCTCCGCGTGCTTGTGCGCCAGCGCCAGATCGACGCCCCAGCGCTCGGCCATTCCGGGTGCGAGGGTCTTCAGGTTTGCGATCACGACGGGCGACTTGTTGATGTGGATCGTCTTGATCGGCAGCCGGGTCTTGCCCTCCTCGGCGAGTTCCTCGCTGCGCCGGAACATCCGGTCACGGATCTCGGCGGCGTTCAGCGCCATCAGTTCCGCCGGGTCGTGGGCGAGGTCCCACACGATGACCTCGTTCTTGTTCGTCGGGTGAGGTGCAAAAGGCCAGACGACCGCGAGGCAGCCGCGCTCGGCCGGGTACATGCCGGAGACATGCAGCACGGGCTTGCCGAGCACCAGCTCGCCCTGCACCGCGGCCTTGCTGCGCAGCTTGAGGCAGAACTCCCACAGCTTGGGCTGCGCGGTCTTGACGAGGCGCGCCAGCGAGACCGTCGCACGCACGTCGGACAACGCATCGTGCGCGGACTCGTGGCCCACGTCGTTGGCGGCGGTCAGGTGCTCGAGCTTGAAGCTCTGCCGACCGTCGTCGTGCTTCGGCCAGACGATGCCGTCGGGCCGCAGGGCATACGCGCAGCGCACGGTGTCGAGCAGGTCCCAGCGGCCGCACTCGTTCTGCCACTCGCGGGCATACGGGTCGATCAGGTTGCGCCAGAACAGGAAGCGCGTGACCTCGTCGTCGAAGCGGATGCTGTTGTAGCCCACGCCCACGGTGCCGGGCTGCGCAAGCTGGCGTTCGATTTCGGCCGCGAAGGCGTGTTCGGGCACGCCGACTTCGAGACAATGCTGCGGCACGATGCCGGTGAGCAGGCAGCTTTCGGGATCCGGCAACTGGTCGGTGGGTGGCTGGCAATGCAGCATCACCGGCGCGTCGATCTCGTTCAGCTCGGCGTCGGTGCGCAGACCTGCGAACTGCGCCGGCCGGTCGCGCCGCGGCACACGCCCGAACGTCTCGTAGTCGTGCCAGAGGAAGCTGAAATCGGCCATCGGGCGACGATAGCGCAAGTGCCCGCAGCGGCAGCGCGACCGCGCACCCGCATCCTGTTCGATCAGCGGGTTAGGGGGCGCCGGGAATGCGCTTCGAGCGATCCGCCGGCATCAGGAAGTCGAAGTCGACACCCTGGTCCGCCTGCGTCACCGTCTGCAGGAACAGCCGGCGGTAACCGCGTTCGGCCGTCGGCTCCACCACCGGCCTTGCTGCGGCGCGCGAGGCCAGTTCCTCCGCGCTCACCAGCAGGGCGATTTCGCGCTGCGCGACGCTCAGGCGGATGCGATCGCCATCACGCACATGCGCCAGCGGGCCGCCCACCGCCGCCTCGGGCGTCACGTGCAGGACGATCGTGCCGAAGGCGGTGCCGCTCATGCGGCCGTCGCTGATGCGCACCATGTCCTTCACGCCGGCCCGGGCGAGCTTCAGCGGGATTGGCAAGTAGCCCGCCTCGGGCATGCCGGGCGCGCCTTTCGGGCCGATGCGCTTGAGCACCAGCACGTCGTCGGCCGTCACGTCGAGGGCGGGGTCGTCGATGCGCGAGGCGAGGTCGGCGGCGTCCTCGAAGACCACCGCGCGGCCCTCGTGTTCCATCAGCGCCGGGCTCGCTGCCGACTGCTTGATGATCGCCCCGCCGGGGGCCAGGTTGCCCTGCAGCACGGCGATGCCGCCTTGCGGATAGATCGGGTTGGACAGTGGCCGCACGACGGTCTGCGCAAACGCGGGGCCGGCGGCGTCGAGCTCCTCGCCGAGCGTGCGGCCGGTGACCGTGAGGGCGTCCAGGTGCAGCAGCGGGCGCAGCGCGCGCAGCAGCGTCGCCATGCCGCCGGCGTGGTGGAAGTCCTCCATGTAGTGGTCGCCGCTCGGCTTGAGGTCGAGCAGCACCGGCGTCTCGCGCCCCATGCGGTCGAGTGCCGGCAGGTCCATCTCGAAACCGAGCCGGCCGGCGATCGCGGTGAGGTGCACCACGGCATTCGTCGAGCCGCCGATCGCGAGCAGCACCCGCATTGCGTTCTCGAACGCCTTGGCCGTGAGCACCCGGTCGATCGTGAGGCGCTCGCGCGCGATGCGCACCGCCTGCCCGCCGGTGCGCTCGGCGATGCGCATGCGGTCGGCCGTCACGGCCGGCGGGCTGGCGCCGCCCGGCACCGTCATGCCCAGCGCCTCGGCGATGCAGGCCATCGTGCTGGCCGTGCCCATCACGGAACAGGTGCCCACGCTCGCGACGAGCTGGTCGTTGACGGCCGCGATCTCGTCGGCGCCGATGTCCTGCGCGCGATAGCGCGCCCAGTAGCGCCGGCAATCGGTGCAGGCGCCGACACGTTCGCCGCGGTGCGAGCCGGTGAGCATCGAGCCCGTGATGAGCTGGATCGCCGGGATGCCCGCCGATGCCGCGCCCATCAGCTGCGCCGGCACGGTCTTGTCGCAGCCGCCGATCAGCACCACCGCGTCCATCGGCTGCGCGCGGATCAGCTCCTCGGTGTCCATCGACATGAGGTTGCGCAGGTACATGCTCGTCGGCGCAGAGAAACTCTCGTGCAGCGAGATCGTCGGGAAGTCCATCGGCAGCCCGCCCGCCAGCATCACGCCGCGCTTGACCGCCTCGATCAGCTGCGGCGCATTGCCGTGGCACGGGTTGTAGGCGCTGCCGGTGCTGGTGATGCCGATGACCGGGCGATCGAGCGCGTTGTCGGAGAAGCCCGCACCCTTGATGAAGGCCTTGCGCAGGAAGAGCGAAAAACCGGCATCGCCGTAGCTCGTGAGCCCCTTGTGCATGCCCGAAGGCGCTTCGTCTCTGTCGGCAGGCTGGTCACTCATGGGCGGTCCGTTGGCGTCGTGGCTGCGGCACAGCGTATCAGGTGCAACCCCGACAGGATGTCGCGCGGCGTGATGGAAAGTCTGTAGCGCACGGCGGGCCCCTGGATGGAAGAATGAACCGAGCGGTCTCTCGCTCGGAGCGGCGCACCTCACTCTTCAACGGAGCTCCCATGAAGAACCTCAGGTCTGCATTCGGTTTGTTGCTCGGCGGCGTGGTGCTGTCTTTGAGCGCACAAGCACAGAACATCTCCATCGCCACCGGTGGCACCGGTGGTGTGTACTACCCGATGGGCGGCGGCATCGCCGCGGTGCTGTCCAAGCACATGCCCGGCATGCAGGCGACCGCCGAGGTGACTGGCGGCTCGGTCGACAACCTCAAGCTCGTCGGCAGCGGCAAGCCCTATGTCGGCTTCTCGATGACGGATGCCGGCCAGGACGCCTATCAGGGCGTGGGCAAGTTCAACGGCAACAAGGTCGCGCTGAAGACGCTGATGATCCTGTACCCGAACCGCATGCACGTCGTCAGCGTCGAAGGCCGTGGCGTCAACACGATGGCCGACCTGAAGGGCAAGCGCGTCTCCACCGGCTCGCCGGGCAGCGCGACGGAGGTCATGGCGTTCCGGCTGATCGAGGCGGTGGGCCTCGACAAGGACAAGGACCTCAAGCGCGAGCGCCTCGGCGTGGCCGAGTCCGTCAACGCGATGAAGGACGGCAAGATCGATGCGTTCTTCTGGGTCGGCGGGCTGCCCACCGCCGGTGTCACCGACCTCGCCAACACCCCGGGCACCAAGCTCAAGATGATCGACCACGCCGACGCGGTGGCCGCGATGAACAAGAAGTACGGCAACCTCTACGTGGAGGATTCGATCCCGAAGAGCACCTACCGCGGCATGGACAGCGACAACAAGCAGGCCACGGTGATGAACATCCTCGTTGCGCACGAAAGCATGGACGACAAGACGGCGCACGACATCGTCAAGACGATCTTCGAGCGCCGCGACGACCTGATCGCCGTGCACAAGGAAGCCGCCAACTTCAAGCTCGAGAACCAGAAGAGCGCGGCCACGCCGATCCCGTTCCACCCGGGCGCGGCGAAGTACTTTGCCGAAAAGGGCGTCAAGCTCGACTGAGCCGGCACGCCGCAGCGCCACGTACGGGCCCCCGCCGCCCCGCTCGGGGGCCCGCTTCTTTCGCACCCTGACCCGGCCCCGGTCAAGCGCGGCCCGATACCATGACCGAAACCTCCCGAACGCCCCCGCCTGACGTCGTCGTCAGCGAAGACGCGCTGCACAAGGCCGAGGAGTTCATCGAGGCCGAGGAAGGCGCGGCGAACAAGCTCAAGGGCTGGCTCAACGTCTTCGTCGTGGCCGTCGCGTTCGTGATGTCGGCGTTCCATCTGTACACCGCCTACGGCATCGTGCCGACCCAGACGCTGCGCCCGATCCACGTCGGCTTCGTGCTGTTCCTGTGTTTCCTGGTGTTCCCGGTCGCACCGCGCTTCCGCCACCGCATCATGTGGTGGGACTGGCTGGCCGCGGCGCTCTCGATCGCGATCGTCGTCTACCTGGTCCAGGGTGGCGACGACTTCACCGACCGCAACACCTCGCCCAACCCCTGGGACATCGCCTTCGGCCTGGCCCTCATCGCGATGGTGCTCGAAGCGATGCGACGCACGAACGGCTGGATCATGCCGGTCATCACGTCGGCCTTCATCGCCTACGCCCTGTTCGGGCCCTGGCTGCCCGCGCCCTGGACCCACAAGGGCTACGAGATCGGGCGCCTGGTGGGTGTCATGTACATGACGCTCGAAGGCATCTACGGCGTGGCGGTCGATGTGTCGTCGTCGCTCATCATCCTGTTCACGATCTTCGGCGCCTTTCTGCAGTATTCGGGCGCGGGCAAGTTCTACATCGACTTCTCGTTCTCTGCGATGGGCGGCAAGCCCACCGGCGCCGGCCGCACGGTGGTGCTGGCGTCGTTCCTGCTCGGCGGGCCGTCGGGCTCGGGCGTGGCGACCACGGTGACGCTGGGTGCGGTGGCCTACCCGATGCTGGCCAAGGCCGGCTACGAGAGAAACGCCGCCGGTGGTCTGCTGGCCGCCGGCGGCCTGGGCGCCATCATCTCGCCGCCGGTGCTCGGCGCGGCCGCCTTCCTGATCGCGGAATTCCTGAAGATTTCGTACCTCGACGTGCTGCTGATGGCCGTCATCCCGACGCTGATGTTCTACCTCGCGCTCTTCCTGATGGTGGAGATCGACGCGCGCAAGTACGGCATGGGCAATACCGTCTTCGAGAAGGTCGACACGGTGTGGAACCTCACGCGCCACTACTGGTTCCACTTCCTGTCGCTGGTCTCGATCGTGGTCTTCATGATGTGGGGCTACTCGCCGGTGTTGTCGGTGTTCTGGGCCACCGTGGTGTCGTTCGTCACGAGCTTCCTGCGGCGCGACACCGCCCTCTTCTCGTACGACCTGTTCCAGGGCAGGGGCTCGTTCGTCAAGAACGTGTTCCAGTCGCCGTTCGTCAAGGCCATGGAAGGCGGCTCGATCGGCGTGCTCAACGTGGCCGCCACCTGCGCCGGCGCCGGCATCATCGTGGGCGTCGTCACGCTCACCGGGCTGGGCCTCAAGTTCAGCACCATCGTCATCGACTACGCCGGCGGCTCGCTGCTGCTCACGGCGATCTACACGTCGCTGGTGGTGTGGATCGTCGGCCTGGCGGTGCCGGTGACGGCGTCGTACATCATCTGCGCGGTGATCGCGGCACCGGCCCTCATCAAGCTGGGCGTGCCCGACTTCGCGGCGCACATGTTCATCTTCTACTACGCCGTGCTGTCGGAGGTCTCGCCGCCGACGGCGCTGTCGCCCTTCGCCGCCGCGGCCATCACCGGCGGCGACCCCTACAAGACCACGTTGCAGTGCTGGAAGTACACCGTGCCGGCGTTCCTGGTGCCATTCATGTTCGTACTCGACCCCGCCGGACAGGGGCTGCTGCTGATGGGCTCGACCAAGGCACTGGCGACTGCCAACTGGTGGTCGATCGCCGAGGTCGCCGTCACCTGCGCCGTAGGCGTGGCGGCGCTGGCCGCAGGCTTCCAGGGCTGGGCCCTGAAACGCACGACCACGCTCGAGCGCTGGATGTTCATCGTCGCCGGCTTCGCGCTGGTCTACCCCAGCGCCACGGCCGACCTCGTCGGGTTCGGACTGGTGGCCGCCGTCTTGGCCCGCCAATATTTCCGGCGCGAGTTGGCACCCGCCTGAGCGCCACCGGACACCCTGCGCACACGGCACGATGGGACCGCCATGACACGACTCGACGAATCCGCCACCGGCGTCTACCTGATCACCGTCACGCCGTTCACCGACGACGGCGCACTCGACCTTTCGAGTACCGACCGCATGGTCGATTTCTGCCTCGACAGCGGCGTGGCCGGCCTGACCGTGCTCGGCATCATGGGCGAGGCCACCAAGCTCACGGCCGAGGAGTCGCGCATCTTCGTCGAGCGCGTGCTCACTCGCGTGGCCGGGCGTGTGCCGGTGGTCGTGGGCGCGTCGGCGCCCGGCTTCGCGCCGATGCGCGAACTCACCGAGAACGTGATGGCGCTGGGCGCAGCCGGTGTGATGGTGGCGCCGCCCTCCACCCTGCGCACCGACGACCAGATCGCGGCCTACTTCGAGATGGTGCAGGAGACACTCGGCCCGCGCGTGCCGTGGGTGCTGCAGGACCACCCGGTCGCCACTGGCGTGCAGATGACCGCCGGCACGATCCTGCGCGTGCTGCGCAACAGCCCCGGCTGCGTGATGCTCAAGCACGAGGACTGCCCCGGCCTGGCCAAGCTGGCGGCGCTGCGTGCGGCCAGCGGGCGCGGCGAGGTGCGCCGCGTGTCCATCCTCACCGGCAATGGCGGCGGCCTCTTCCTGCCGGAAGAGCTCTCGCGTGGCGCGGACGGTGCGATGACGGGCTTTGCCTACCCCGAGATGATGGTCGGCGTGTGCCGTGCACATGCCGCCGGTGACGTCGAACGTGCGCACGACCTCTTCGACGCCTACCTGCCGCTGGCACGCTACGAACAGCAGCCCGGCATCGGCCTCGCCGTGCGCAAGCACCTGCTGGCCGAGCGTGGCGTGATCGCGTCCAGCGCCGTGCGCAAGCCCGGGCCGAAACTCGGCCCGGCCGATATCACCGACATTGCGCGCCTGGTGGCGCGCCAGCAGCGGCGGCTGGCCGAACTCGGCTGACCGCCGCCACGCAACACCTCCAGACCGAAGGACCCGACATGACCGATGCCGCGCCGATGCAACTCGACCCGAAAGCGATCGAGATCCTCTCGCAGGTGACCACCGCCACGTTGACGACGATCCTGCTCAAGAAGGGTCTGCGCAATGTCTGGTTGCGCGGCACGCGGCCGCTGCGGCCGGGGCAGCCACGGCTGGTCGGGCGGGCCTTTACGCTGCGCTTCGTGCCCGCGCGCGAAGACCTGGCCACCCCGGAATCCTGGGCCTCTCCCATCTCCACGCGGGCCGCGATCGAGGACATGCCGGCGGGCTGCATCGCCGTCGTCGATTCGATGGGCGTGACCGACGCCGGCATCTTCGGCGACATCCTGTGTGCCCGCATGGCCCGGCGCGGGGTGGCCGCGCTCGTGACCGACGGCGTCGTGCGCGACGTGCAGGGAGTCACAGCCACCTCGCTGCCGGTGTGGTGCAGCGGTGCGGCCGCGCCGCCCTCGGTGGCCGGCCTCACGTTCGTCGCCTGGCAGCAGCCGATCGGCTGCGGCGGTGTGGCGGTCTTTCCCGGCGACGTGGTCGTGGTCGACGACGACGGCGCGGTGCTCATTCCCGCGAAACTGCTCGACGAAATGCTCGTGCTCGCGCCCGAGCAGGAGCGGCTCGAGTCCTGGATCATGAGCGAGGTCGAGCAAGGCGCGTCGTTGCCCGGCCTGTACCCGCCCAACGCCGAAAACAAGGCGCGGTATCTCGCGGCATCGAAACCGAAGTAGGGATCCCGGGCGGCCACCGGATGCGGCTGCGGCAGAGGTGCCCGATACACTGCGGGCTCAACATGCCCCGCGAATGAACGCCCGTACAAACAAGCCAGCGGGAAAGCGACCAGCACCCGGCACCCAGTCCACCGCGGTCACGCTCGGCATGGTCGCCGAAGCCGCGGGTGTGTCGCCCAGCACCGTCTCGCGCATCCTCAACGGCACGGCGGTGGTGGCGGACGAGAAGCGGCAGGCCGTCGACGCCGCCATTGCACGCCTGGGTTTTGTGCCGAACCCGGTGGCACGCGGGCTGGCGGGTGGCCGAACGCTGAGCATCGGCGTGGTCACGCAGGCGATCGACAGCCCGTTCTACGGCGTGGCGCTGCGCGGCATCGAGGACGAACTGGACAAGGCCGGATACAGCCCGCTGTTCGTCAGCGGCCACTGGAATGCGGTCGAGGAGGCACGCTGCATCGAGATGCTTCGCGCGCGCCGGGTGGACGGCATCGTCGTGCTCGGTGGCCGTCTCAGCGACGCCGCGCTGCGCGCCTGCGCCAAGGCGTTGCCCACGGTGGTGACCGGCCGCATGATGAAGGCGCCCAACCTGTTTGCCCTCAATTTCGACAACTTCTCCGGCGCTCGGTTGGCGACCGAGCACCTGCTGGCGCTCGGCCATCGGCGCATTGCCTTCATCGCGGGCGACCCCGGCCACCCGGACGCCATGGAGCGCGAACGCGGCTACCGTGAAGCGCTCGAGTCGGCCGGCATCGCCTATTCGAGTGCTCTTGTGGCTCCGGGACTCTTCCATGAAGACGGCGGACTGGCGGCGGCTGAGCAACTGCTGGAGGCGCGGCAGCGCTTCACCGCCCTCTTTGCCGCCAACGACCAGATGGCGGTGGGTGCCTGCCTGGCGCTGCACCGGCGCGCCCTGCGCGTACCGGACGACGTTTCGGTCGTCGGCTTCGACGACCTGCTCGTCTCCCGGCATGCCCTGCCGCCCCTGACCACGGTGCACCAGCCAGCGTACGAACTGGGACAGATCGCCTCGCAGGCGATCCTGCAGATGCTGCGCGGCGAGAAGCCGACGTCCACCATGCCGGCGCCGCGGCTGGTCGTTCGCGAATCGACGCAGCGACCGTCCCCACGGCCCTGAGGCCCCCCCGAAGTTACCCTCGATTGACAGCGCCGTAGCCGCCATCTATATTTTGAAAGCGCTTTCACGCTGTTCGTGACGGCGCTCTTTCAACCGCGGGACGGGATGGGAACTTCGACGCGCCGACGTGGACTCCGGCAACCGCTGCTGGGCACGGCCTTGCTGTGTGCGGCCATGGCCGCACACGCGCAGCAGGTGCTGACGGTGGCCGCCTACCCGGCCATCGACAAGATCGTCGAAGCCGCGATTCCGGCCTGGAAGCAGCGCCATCCGAATGTCGAAGTCAAGGTCGTGAGCCGGCAGTTCGCCGACCACCACACCGCCATGACGACCGCACTGTCGACCTCCGTCTACCTGCCCGACGTGATGGCGCTCGAAGTCGGCTACGTCGGCCGCTTTGCACAGGGCGCCGGGCTCGAAGACCTGACACGTGAACCCTATGGCATCCGAAGTGTCGCCGACCGCTTCGTGCCCTATGCCATCACGCAGGCCACCGGCCGCAACGGCGCCATCGTCGCCGTGCCAGCCGACATCGGCCCCGGCACGCTGCTGTTCCGCACCGATGTGCTGGCGCGCGCCGGCGTGACCGAAGCGGAGCTGACGGCATCTTGGAGCAGCTATGTCGCTGCAGGCGTGAAGATCAAGGCGACGACCGGCGCCTATCTGCTGGCCCATGCGCGCAACCTGAAGGACATCGTCATCCGCACCGGCATCCAGCCGGGCGAAGGGTTGTATTTCGATGGCCAGTCGCATGCGCTCGTCACGTCGCCACGTTTTGTGCGCGCGTTCGAACTCGCGCGCGAGGTACGTCGCAACAAGCTCGACGCGAAGGTGGCCGCGTGGTCCAACGAATGGGCCGAAGGCTTCAAGCGCGGCACGCTCGCCACCGAAATGTCCGGCGCCTGGCTGACCGGCCAGCTGAAAAACTGGCTCGCCCCGGATACACGCGGCCTGTGGCGCGCCGCACCGCTGCCCGAGGGCACTTTCGTGGCCTACGGGGGCAGCTTCCTGGCGATCCCGCGGGCCGCGCCGCAGGCCAACAAGCGGTTGTCGTGGGAGTTCATCCAGATGATGACGCTGGACCGCGAACGCCAGCTCGCGGCGTTCAAATCGGAAGACGCCTTCCCCGCGCTGCTGGCCACCTACGACGATCCGTTCTTCGAGCAGCCGATCGACTTTCTCGCCGGCCAGAAGGCCCGGCTGCTGTGGCGCGACGTGGCCCGTCGCACGACCGCGGTCGCCGTGCACAAGCAGGACGCCTTTGCCAGCGAGGTCATCGACACCGAACTCGACAAGGTGCTCGACCGCGGCAAGGACATTGCCCAGGCCCTGGCCGACGCGCAGCGCCTGCTCGAGCGGCGCGCCCGCCGCTGATTCCCCCGCACGACGCACCGCACCGCACCGAGCCCCCGCACCATGCCGCTGCCCGCATCCCTGCGCCTGTCGCCCCGCTGGACACCGTACGTGCTGCTCAGTCCGTTCGTGATCCTGTTTTTCGTCTTCGGGTTGTTCCCGCTGGTGTTCTCGCTCTACCTCGCCTTCCAGACCTGGGAGCCGACGAGCGGGCTGTCGGCAATGCAGTTCGTCGGGCTGGAGAACTTCGCGTTTGCGCTCGAAGACGAATGGTTCTGGAAGTCGCTCAAGAATACCGGCTGGCTCGCCGTCGCCTCCGGGGTGCCGCAGCACCTGGTGGCGATCCCGCTCGCGGTGTTCATCCACACCTCGTTCAAGCGGCTGCGCGATGGCGTGATCGGCGCCTATTTCCTGCCGTACATCACCTCCACGGTGGCGATCGCGATCATGTTCAGCTCGCTCTTCTCCACCGACTACGGGCTGGTCAATCTGGGATTGGGCAGCCTGTTCGGCACTGCGCCGATCGACTGGTTGAACGACCCCGACCACATCAAGCCGGCCATCGCGATCATCGTCTTCTGGCGCTACGTGGGCTTCAACGTGGTGCTGTACCTGGCCGCGCTGCAGACGATCCCGAAGGACCTGTACGAAGCCGCGACGATGGACGGCGCCGGGCGCTTCCAACAGTTCTGGTACATCACGCTGCCGAGCCTGAAGCCGATGATCTTCTTCGGCGTCACGCTGAGCGTGATCGGCGGGCTGCAACTGTTCGAGGAGCCGTTCATCCTGACCGGTGGGCGCGGCGGCTCCGACCAGTCGGGCATGACGACCGCCATCTACCTCTACCGCATGGCGTTCGACTTCAACGACTTCGGCGCCGCCAGCGCGATGTCGTGGCTGCTGTTCTTCGTCGTCGCGGCACTCACCTGGGCGACGAACCGCGCCTTCGCGCCGAAGAAGCACAAGGCTCGGAGCGCATGAACACCGAACGCCTCGCTCCCTGGGCCGCGTATGTGCTGGTCGGCATCGGCGCGCTGATCATGCTGGCGCCGTTCTACTTCATGTTCGTCTTCGCCACG
This sequence comes from Rubrivivax sp., assembly GCA_024641945.1. GTDB lineage: Bacteria > Pseudomonadota > Gammaproteobacteria > Burkholderiales > Burkholderiaceae_C > Rubrivivax. Next base: position 64,014 of record JAHECD010000001.1, read on the forward strand.
CACTCGCGCACCGAGATCTTCAGCCTGCCGGCACCGCTGTTCTTCGGCAACGACTTCATGAACAACCTGGAGATCCTCACGACACGCCTGCCTTTCTGGCGCAACCTCGGCTGGAGCGTGTATGTCGCCATAGGCTCGACGGTGCTGACGCTGCTGTTCTGCTCGATGGGCGGCTACGCGTTCGGCCTGTTCGACTTCAGGTTCAAGAATGCGCTGTTCGGCCTGGTGATGGGCACGATGCTGCTGCCGTCGTTCATGAACATGATTCCGACCTTCATGATCATGGATGCGATCGGCTGGATCGACCAGCCGCGTGCCCTGTACATCCCCGGCGCGGCCAGCGCCTTCGGCATCTTCCTGATGCGCCAGTTCGTCATCACCTCGATCCCGAAGGATCTGGTCGAGGCCGCGCGCATGGACGGCTGCAGCGAGCTCGGCATCTACTGGCGCATCGTGCTGCCGCTGCTGCGGCCCGCGATGGGCACGCTCGGACTGATCACGTTCATCGCGAGCTGGAACAATTTCATCGGTCCGCTGATCGTGATGCGCAGCCCGGAGATGTACACGCTGCCGCTGGCGCTGCGCAGCCTCCAGAGCCCCGTCAACACCGAGTGGGGCGCGCTGATGACCGGCTCGGCGATCGCCACCCTGCCGTTGCTGGTGCTGTTCGTGCTGTCGTCGCGCCAGTTGATCTCCGGCCTGACCTCCGGGGCGGTGAAGTGATGCGCCATCTCCGTGCCGCCGCCGCGCGTGGCGCGCCCACACCCTCGATCACAGGAGCCTAGGATGGGCCAGGTTTCATTGCGCGGCATTCGCAAGAGCTACGGCGCGGTCGATGTCATCAAGGGCATCGACCTCGACGTGCGGGACGGCGAGTTCCTCGTCTTCGTCGGGCCTTCGGGCTGCGGCAAGTCGACCACGCTGCGCATGATCGCGGGGCTCGAATCCATCAGCGCCGGCGACCTGCTGATCGACGGCGTGCGAGCCAACGACCTGCGCCCGGCCGACCGGGGCGCCGCGATGGTCTTCCAGAGCTACGCGTTGTACCCGCACATGACGGTGGCCGAGAACATGGGCTTCGCGCTCAAGATGGCCGGCGTGCCGCGTGCGCAGCGCGACGAGCAGGTCCACCGCGCGGCCGAAATCCTGCGCATCACCGAACTGCTCGAGCGCACGCCGAAGGAACTTTCCGGCGGCCAGCGCCAGCGGGTGGCGATCGGGCGGGCGATCGTGCGCAAGCCCAAGGTCTTTCTCTTCGACGAGCCGCTGAGCAACCTCGACGCGGCGCTGCGCGTGAACATGCGCATCGAGCTCGGCCGGCTGCACAAGGACCTCGGCACGACGATGATCTACGTCACCCACGACCAGGTCGAGGCGATGACGATGGGCGACCGGATCGCCGTCTTCAACAAGGGCATCGTGGAACAGCTCGGTGCGCCGATGGACCTGTACAACCGCCCGGCCAACGAGTTCGTCGCCACGTTCCTGGGCGCCCCTCGCATCAACCTGATCGACCGGCCGGCCGCCGGTGCAGCGGCGCCGCATGCGGCACTGTGGGCGGCCCTCGCCGACCACGCGCCGGTGAGCGCGCAACGTGCCGGGCTGCGTCCGGAGCACCTGCGGGTGGCGCCCGCCGGGCAGGGCATCGAGGCCACCGTGGTACTCGCCGAGCATCTCGGCGATTCATCGATCCTGCACCTGCGCGTGGACGGGGTGGCCGAGATGCTGAATGCCAAGGTCGGCCCCGAGCACGCGGGGATCGGGTCGGGTACGCCGGTCGGGCTGGTGCCCGACCGCGCATGGGCACTGATCTTCGACGCGGCGGGACGGGCACTGCAATGAACGCAAAACGGCCAGGTTGGAAGCTCGTCTGGCGCGACGAGTTCGAAGGCGATGCGGTCGACCCCACGAAGTGGGACTTCGACATCGGCAACGGCTTCTACGACTACAAGCACCACGCCTGGATTCCGGGCTGGGGCAACGAGGAACTGCAGTACTACACCCACGAGCCGGTCAACGTCTCGGTCAAGGACAGCCTGCTGACGATCCGCGCGGTGAAGGAGTCGCTGCACGGCTGCGGCTACACCTCGGCGCGGCTCAAGACCCGCCGGCGCGACGGCACGGCGCTGTTTGCCAAGCTTTACGGCCGCTTCGAATTTCGCGCCAAGGTGCCCTGGGGCAAGGGACTTTGGCCGGCGCTGTGGCTGCTGCCGCAGGACGACCGCTATGGCGGCTGGGCCGCCTCCGGCGAGATCGACGTGATGGAGATCGTCGGCGAGAAGCCGCACCAGGTGCTCAACAGCCTGCACTACGGTTCGAGCTTCCCGAAGCGCACGCTGCATACCCATGTGCACCCGCTTCCTGGCGGCAGCAGCGTGTCCGATTGGCACGTCTATGCCGTCGAGTGGGAGCCGGGCGAGATCCGCTTCTATGTCGACGATGTGCACACGTCGACCGAGTCCTTCTGGTGGAGTTGCAGCCGGCTCGGCAAGCGCGGCGGCCTCGAGGCCACGAAAGCCGCCGACCTGAACGCCTGGCCGGCCCCGTTCGACCAGCCCTTCTATCTGCTGATGAACGTGGCCGTCGGAGGCAACTTCCCCGGCGCGCCGGATGCGGCCACGCCCTTCCCGGCCGAGCTCGTCGTCGACTACGTGCGTGTCTACGACAAGGTGGGCGGCTACGGCGAGCCCCAGCCACGCGGCAAGGGGCGCTTCCCCTGGCAGAAGAAGCGCTGAACAACGGTGCATCCCATGACGACTCCCACGCCCACCCCCAAGCTCACGGTGACCGAGAAGATCGGCTACGGCTTCGGCGATCTCGCGTCGAACCTGTTCTGGCAGATGTTCTCGATCTTCATTGCCAAGTTCTACACCGACGTCTTTCTGCTCGGCGCAGCGGCGATGGGCACGATGTTCCTGGTCACGCGCTTCTTCGATTCCGTCACCGATCCGCTGATGGGCACCCTCGCCGACCGCACGAATACGCGCTGGGGCAAATTCCGCCCCTACCTCGTGTGGATGTCGGTGCCGTTGGCGCTGAGCGCCATCCTGACCTTCACGACGCCCAGCTTCGAAGGCACCGCCAAGATCGTGTATGCGTATCTGACGATGAGCCTGATGATGCTCATGTACACGGCGATCAATATCCCGTACTCGGCGCTGCTGGGCGTGCTCACCCCGGATTCGAAGGACCGCACCAGCGTGTCCTCGTACCGTTTCGTGATGGCCCTGCTGCCGGTGTTCGTGATCGTCAACACCGCGATCCCGATGGTGGAGTATTTCGGCGGCGGCAACTCCAACTCGCCGCGTGGATGGCAGATGACGATGATCATCTACTCGGTCGTCGCTGTGCTGCTGTTCTGGGCCACCTTCGCGATGACGACCGAGCGGGTGCAGCCGCCCAAGGAGCAGAAGACCTCGCTGCGCGCCGACCTCAGGAACCTGTTTCGCAACCGGCCCTGGGTCGTGCTGTGTGTCGTGGGCATCGCCGCGCTGACATACGCGAATATCCGCAATACGGTCGCGATCTACTACTTCGAGTACCTGGTGCCCGGCGGCAAGGACCTGTTCGGCCCCGTCATGACCACCGGCGCGGCAGCCTTCATCGCCGGCGTGATGCTGACGGCGCCGCTGTCCAAGCGTTTCGGCAAGCGCAACTTCTACATGGCGGCGATGACGCTGACGGCGCTGCTGACCGTCGGCTTCTACTACATACCGACGGACAACGTGCCGCTCGTCTGGGGCGCGCATGCGCTGATCAGCCTGTGCGCCGCGCCGACCGCGCCACTGGTCTGGGCGATGTATGCCGACACCGCCGACTACTCCGAATGGAAGTGGGGCCGGCGCGCCACGGGCCTGATCTTCTCGGCCGCGTCGTTTGCGCAGAAGCTCGGCTGGGCGCTGGGCGGCGCCGGCACCGGCTGGCTGCTGGCCTATTTCGGTTACGTGCCCAACCAGGTGCAGGACCCCGCCACCGTCAATGGCATCAAGCTGATGATGAGCTGGATCCCCGCGGCGGGCGCCCTGGTCGCCATCTTCGCGCTGCGTTACTACACACTCGACGACGGCACGGTCGAGACGATGGGGCGCGAACTCGAAATGCGCCGCGCCGCCGAGGGCGATGGCGCGTCGCCCGAGACGGCGGCCGAACATCTCCAACGGCAGCCGTTCGTGCCGCCTCTTCCCACCAAACTCGTGGAGTTCATCATGTCCCCAGAAGCCCCCGGCAGCGCCGAAACGACCCGCGCGCCCTCAGCCTCGGCGCCTGGAGGTTCCGGCTGGACCGGACCGGCCGAACCCGCCACGCCAAAGATGTCGGCACAGGCGCGGGCCGCACTCGACAACGAATTCCGCTCGTTGCTGGACGCCGGCGTGCACGGTCTGTGTTTCAGCCCCTACGTCGAGGGCCAGTCGCCGGGCGCGCAGATCGGCGAGGCGCAGATCCGCGCGCGGCTGGAGATCGTCCGGCCGTACACACGCTGGGTGCGCACCTTCTCCTGCACCGATGGCCACGAGCAGACGCCGCGCATCGCACACGAACTCGGCATGAAGACACTCGTAGGCGCATGGCTGGGCACCGACAGCGCGATCAATGAACGCGAGATCGCCGGCCTGATCGCGGTGGCGAAGGCGGGCCATGCCGACATCGTGGCCGTCGGCAACGAAGTGCTGCTGCGCGAGGACCTGCCCGAGGATGCACTGATCGCCTGCATCGAACGGGTCAAGCAGGCGCTGCCCGGCGTGCAGGTGGGCTACGTCGACGCCTATTTCCTTTTCGAGAAGCACCCCCGTGTCACGGCCGCCTGCGACGTGGTGCTGACCAACTGCTACCCCTTCTGGGAGGGCGTGCCGCGCGAACACGCGCTACCCTACATGCAGCAGATGCTGGCACGAACCCGCGCTGCGGCGCCCGGCAAGCGCATCGTCATCAGCGAGACCGGGTGGCCCGACCAGGGCAGCGCGTTCCGCGGCTCGGTCCCGTCGGTCGAAGGCACCAAGCAGTATTTCGTCGACACCATGCACTGGGCGCAGGGCGAAGCGATCGAGGTCTTCTGGTTCGCCGCCTTCGACGAGGCCTGGAAGGTCGGCGCCGAGGGCGACGTGGGCGCCTACTGGGGCCTGTGGGACAAGAACGGCCAGCCCAAGTTCACCTGACCCTCTGGAGCGCCGACGACCATGCCGACACTCCCTGCGGGCCGCGCGATCTGCTACTCGGGCTATCGCGAGGGGCAGCGCCCCGGCCATGCCTATCCGAGCCTGGACGAGATCCGCGAGGATCTGCGGATCCTGCAGCCGCACTGGCGCCTGCTGCGTCTTTACGACTGCACGCCGCACGCCGAGCGCGTGCTCGAAGTGATCCGCCGCGACGGGCTGGACTTTCAGATCATGCTCGGTGCCTACCTCGGCGCCGAGGTGAACAATCCCGGTTGCCCCTGGGGCGCGACCTTCACCGATGCGCAGATCGACGCCAGCACGGCCGAGAACGAGGCGGAGGTCGGCCGGCTGATCGCGCTCGCCAATGCAAACCCGGACATCGTCTGCTCGGTGGCCGTCGGCAACGAGGCCACGGTCGACTGGACCGACCACCTGGTGCCGGTTCATCGCATGGTCGAACACGTGCGGCGTGTCAAACAGGCGGTCAGGCAGCCGGTGACGTTCTGCGAAAACTACGTGCCGTGGCAAGCCAAGCTGCATGAACTGGTGCCCGAACTCGACTTCATCTCGCTGCACACCTACCCGCTGTGGGAATACAAGACCGTGCACGACGCACTCGCCTATTCGCAGGAGAACTACAACAGCGTGGCGCGCCTGTACCCGGACAAGCCGGTGGTCATCACCGAGGCCGGCTGGTGCACCCGCAGCAACGGCCGCGGAATGAACGCCGAGCATGCCGTCGAAGCGTTTCAGGCCATCTATCTGCGTGAGCTGCTGGGCTGGACCGATGCGGCCGGCATCCCCTGTTTTGTCTTCGAGGCGTTCGACGAGCCGTGGAAAGGCTCACCCGATCCACTGGAGCCTGAAAAGCACTGGGGCTTGTATACGGTCGACCGCCAGCCCAAGCTGGCAGTCAGCCAGGGGATCGCCACTGCAGGCGCCACCGCGACCCGAAGGTCTGGCGCGCGAGCCTGATCCACGGCGAATCGAAGCGCGTTCATCGGCCGGCGAGGAAGGGAAGACGAACGTCGGAGCCCCTGTATCCGCCCTGTCACGGCGGCCGCGCCGGGCCCACGGCACATTTTCAGCGGGCCGCGGCGGACCGGAGGCGCAGGGACCTAGAACGCCACGTGCGCCTCGACGGCCTCGACGCCGTGGAGGTCGAAGGCGAGGTCCGCGCAATCCTCCCAGCGCGCGCCGCGCATCACCCGCAACCGCGTCTGCAGCCCCCTGCGCAGCGTGTAGGGCACCCGTGCGAAGGTGAAGGTCAGTGCGCCGCCCTCGGGCACCTCGCGTTCGTCGAGCAGCACCGGATCGAAGCGGATGCGGCCCATTTGCACACGCAACCCGAGTTCGCCCCAGCGGGTGAGGATCTCTTCCTTCACCTGACCGGTCATGCCGGGCTGCTGCGCGCCACCCTCGCCCGGCGTGTGGCTGTAAGGATCGGCAGGAAAGGCACCGAACTCGGCCGCCGTCTTGCGATAACCCAAACCGTCGCGTACCCGGCGGTAGTGCGCCTTCAGTGCCGCCAGCTCCGGCGCAGCCCGGTCCGCCGCTGCGAAGATCTGCTCCTGCACCGCCAGCAGCAGCTTGGCCACCATGTGCCAGTAGATGCAGCCGAGGCCCTCGTAGCCGAACATCGTGCCCGAGCGTCCCGTGAATTCGTGGTGCTTCAACACACGTTCATAGGCCTCGACCAGAGGCGGGAGCGCATCGCCGAGATCGGCCCCGGCAGCCTCGAGGTCGCCACGGTTGGCCAGCGCCGGTGCGAAGCGCACGACGCCGTCGCTCTGACGCTGCAGCAGATCGGTGCGCCCCTGCGCCAGCAACGACTGCACGATCGGCAGCGCCAGCGCTTCGCCGTCGAGCCGGTTGCGCTCCAAAAAGCCCGGCAGGCGGCGATCCGGGTACAGCACGAAGCTGGCGCGCCGGGGGTCGTAGAGCGGGCTTGCAAACAGCGTGTCGAGCAGTGCCACGGCATCCGCCGGCCCGAGCAGACCGCAGGACAGCAGCGCGACCTGTCCTTCGAGCATCGGGTAGAGATGCGAAACGGCCGCTTGCCCTGGGGTGAAGCTGACGAGGTTGTAGCTGTGGAACAGGCCGTCCTCGCGTCGGCTGGCCTGCAATGTGGCATCGACCAGTGGCAGCAGTTCGCGCGCCAGGGACATGAGCAGGCCGCCCGGTGCGCGTGCCGGCGCGCGGCCGGCGGCGCCGCGATAGGCCTGCGACCGCCACGCGTCGAGGATCGATCCCGCGCGGTCGAGAAAGGCGCGCCGCCCTGCGGCATCGGAATCGATCGCGGGCGCCGTCGATCGGACGAGATCGGAAAATCGAACCAGCGCCTCCAACGAGTTCCCCGCCAAGGTGAACGGCCGGTCGGCACAAGGCAGTTCGCAAAGGAAGACGAGGAAGCGGCGCAGGTGTGCCAGCGTCACCACCGACAGCCCGTTGCCGACGAGTGCGTTGTTGGCATCGTTCCATTCCGGCCGCTGCGTGTGCAGCCACAGCCCGCCACCGGGGACCAGGCTGCCCGCCTTGGCCAGCAGGATGATGGCGAGCTTCTCCGCCAGCGTCGCCAGCACGGGCTCGCCGCCGTCGGTACAGACGAGCAGCCCGTCGGCACCGAGCGTGCCCGCGCGCTCGAGCGCCCTGGCATGCGCCGCGTCGTCGAAGGTGATCGTCGATTTCGGGCTGGCAATCTGCTGCGCATGCGGCTTCAGGCGATACGGCACGTCGGCAAAACCGAAGAGTGCACGGTCCCAAAGGGCCGGCAGCAGCGCAGGGTCGTGCGCCTGCGCGGCCTCGAGCAGCTTCAGGAGATAGATGATCTGGTGGTCGCCCCAATAACCGATGTGGCTCCACGGGTCGGCAGGATCCTCGACCTCCCAGTCGATGCCGTCGCGCCCGATGCGGTAGGGGTTGTAGCCGTCTGCCGTCATGGCGCCGAGGAATACCGTGATCATCGAACCGACGAATTCGGGCTGGCTCGGCACCAGCGCTTCCCAGTTCTGGAAGATGTCGCGCCAGTTGCCCTGGTAGTTGACGACCCGATGGCCGGCCGCATCGCGCACCCGGATCGAGAACCGGTTCCAGGGCCGGCTGGGGTCGCCATGACGGCGGCTGAACGTCAACGGTAGATATTCGAGCACCAGCCGCTCGGCCTGCGCCCACCCGGCGGCTCGCACCTGCGCGAGCGCGAAGCTGCGGTCGATCTGCGCCGGCCATGCCGCGGCGGCCGTTGCAAGGTCGTCGCCCAGCGCCCGGTTGCGATGGCGCACGAAGGTCAGCAGGTCATCGCGCTCGAAGCGTGTGCCGTCCACAAAGACGCCGCCGCGCATGATGTTGAAGAGGACGTTGGCCCGGTGATGGGCCGCCGCCATCGGGTCGGCGGTGTCCTGCAATCCATCGGCGCGCGCCAGCAGATCATCCACCCCGGCCGTGTTGTGCTCGCGCGCCCGTACGATCTCTTCCGGGGTACCGCCGCCACCATCGAGCCGGCGGCCCAGTTCGAACGCCTCGACCTGCGAGCATGGGCCATCGATCACCTGGTGCCATTCGAGTCCCGCGGCATCGACGACGGCCTCGAAGTTGACGAGGAAGGCGCCACGCCGCCCACGCGTGACCGTCTCCGCGTCGACCTGGCCCGATGCGCAGAAGGCGGCGACCTGGTGCGCCGAGAGCAGCGTCTTGGTGCCCGGCGGCACGCCGGCATGCCAAGCCGCCAGTGCCTGAAAGGACTCCTTGGGTTCGGCCCGGTCCCAGATCTGTGCATACAGCGTGAACAGGCCGAGACGGCCGCCTGCGGCCGCCTCGTTCCACTTGTAGGCGTCGACGAGGCTGCTCGTCGTATTCGACATGAGGACACCGACCTGCGGCGGCAGCAGGTTCAGCACGCCATCCAGCACCTTGACCCGGGCCACGTCGCCCATGGCCACGATCCGCGCCGAGCGCACGAGGCCCAGCCCAGCGGCCGTGAACCACTCGTACTGGAACGCCAGTCGTCCCGAGGGATGTTCTTCACGAAAGCGAATGCGGGTGCTCGAGAGGTTCTTCCACAGCGAGCGGCGCCCCGCGCGCCGCCCCAGCCGCGGCGCGAACGGTTCCCACAGTTCCTGACCCTCGGGGCCTTCGATGAGGATCCAGGTCCGGGGCCCGGTGTGCTCCCAGCGCAGGTGGATCTTGTCGACCGTTTCGTACGGAAGGAAAGCACCCTCCGCATCGCGGCGACCGGCCGCCAGCGACCCGGCCGACGATACGAAGGCCCAGAGGTCGCTGTCGCCCGCCAGCACCATGAAAAACGGCGCCGCGTGGTCGAACCCGTCGATCCGGTACCAGGTCTGTGCACCCTCGGCGACAAAGGCGCCGTCCATCCCGCTGCGATCCATCACTCCTCCGCTCGGTCCTGCGATTGCGCGACATGCATTCAGCCGATTTTGAAAGCGCTTTCAGTACCCGCATGATAACGGCGATGCGGCCTTTCAGGCCAGCCCTCGTTCGCGTGCGCCGGCACGCCCTGCTCTGCACCCGGGCCGAAAGCTGCACCCGATTTGCCCTCGTGTGTGCAGCCCGCTTTCCGATCAACGGCTGGTTCTCTGATAGACGCGCACATGATCGACTTCCATCTGCACCGGAAATATGCTGTCGTCGACGTCTCCACCAAGATCGCCGCCGATGGCCAGGTTCAGGATCAGGAACTGGGGCGCATCGAACGGCCACTGGTACGGGCCTTTGCGTGCGTTGGCATAGACGAAGTGGGTATGCCCGTCCACGCCGAAGCTCACCTCCTGTGGCGTCCAGTGCATCTGGTAGTCGTGAAACGCCGCACAGGCGCTCGAAACCTGCACCGCCGCCCCGGCGCCACGGCCGCCGCTGCCCGCGCTGGTGTGCACTGTGCTGAAAACACGCCCCGGCGTCCTGCCGACGTGCTCCAGGATGTCGAGTTCGCCGCCAGCGGGCCAGACGACCGCGTTGTCGAGCATCCAGATCGCCGGCCATGTGCCTAGACCGCAAGGAATCCGCGCCCGGATCTCGAAGAACCCGTAGGTCCACGAGGCCTTGCCTTTCGTGATCAGGCGTGCCGACGTGTAGCGTTGGCCGCCCCAGTCCGCAGCTGCCGACAACTGCTCCTTGCGGGCGGTGATGACGAGGTACCCCTGTTGAACCCAGGCATTGTCGGCACGGGCAGCCGAGTAGTACTGCAACTCGTGGTTGTGCCAGCCATTTTTGTTGAGACCTGTGTCGTAAGCCCACCGGCCTGCATCGGGAAGTCCGTCCGCGTCGAATTCGTCGGCCCATACCAAGGTGTACCCCGGCGGGGCATGGAGGCCGGCAGGGTTCGATGCCGACGGGCCAAGTGACCCACACGCGGCCAAAGAGAAGACCGCGAGCCATGCCACCCTGACGCCGGGTCGACCGCCACTTGGCGACGGGAAACGGCGTGCGCCTGATCGAAGGTTGTGCCTGACTGAATGCACCGAACGCTCCAAGTAAGGGTGAGGCACCGGGGGGAAACCCAACAGGCCGCGCAGCCTGAACGACCCGGCAGCCGCGCTGCCGCTCAAGCCGCCTTCGCGCTGCCGGGCGCCGGCCCCACCTTGCCGCTGTAGCGTGTGACGTAGTCCTGATGCGCCGGCAACTGCGCCACGGTGCGGTTCACCGCGTTGCGGATGTCTTCGAGGAATTGCGACAACTCCGAATCACCCATCAAGTCGGCCACCGGGTGGTGCTGCTCGGGCACGATGCCCTGCCCCAGCATGACCTGGATCCACGAGTTCTCGGCGAAAAGCTCGTTGGGGGATCGGAAGACCCTCGCCGTTTCGCGGAACAGCGTAATGCGGTGTCCCAGGCTTGCCGGAACGTCCATGTCGCGGCACGTGCGCCAAAACGGCACATCGCTGCGGTTGGTGACGTGGTAGTGCAGGATGATGAAGTCGCGGATGTGCTCCATCTCTTCGCGTGTCTGGCGGTTGTATTCATCGACGTCGCAGGCACGGATGCCCGCCGATGGAAACATCTGCATCAGGCGTATCACACCGCGCTGGATCAGGTGGATGCTGGTCGACTCCAGCGGCTCGAGAAAGCCGCTCGACAACCCGATGGCCACGCAGTTGCGATGCCAGGTCACGTCGCGCTGCCCGGGCTTGAACTTGATCACGCGCGGTGTCGTCAGCAACTCGCCTTGCACGCGCGACAGCAGTGCCTTGCGCGCTTCGTCGTCGCCGATATGGCGGCTGCTGAAAACCAGGCCATTTCCCACCCGGTGCTGCAGCGGGATGCGCCATTGCCAGCCCCATTCGTGCGCGATCGAACGGGTGTAAGGGATGGCCGGGCCGACCGACTCGGTCTGCACCGCCACCGCGCTGTCGCAGGGCAGCCAGTGCGACCAGTCTTGATACGGCACGCCCAACGTCTGGCCGAGCAGCAGCGAGCGCATGCCCGTGCAGTCGATGAACAGGTCGCCCTCGATCACTGCGCCGGAATCCAGCCGCAGCGCGCGGATATCGCCGCTTACGGCATCGGTCGACACCTCGGCGATCTTGCCCTCGATGCGCTGCACGCCGCCGCCTTCACTCATGCGGCGCAGATAGGCGCCGTACAGCGTGGCGTCGAGATGGAACGCGTAGTTCATGCCCGCGCGCGGCAGGTGCGCGAACCGGCTCTCCTCGGCCGCGCGCAGTTCGAGGCAATAGTCGCCGTAGTCGCGCGCCAGGTGCCGTGCGCGACCCTTCAGCCAGAAGTGTTGGAAGCCCGCTGTCCAGTGGTCCTTGCCGGTCAGGCCGAACGAGTGGATGTAGTCCTCGCCCACATTGCGCCAGTTCTCGAACCGGATGCCCAGCTTGAAGGTAGCCTGCGTCGCGGCCATGAACTCCTGCTCGTTGACGCCCAGCAGGTTGTGGAAGGTCAGCAGCGTGGGGATGGTGGCTTCGCCCACGCCCACCGTGCCGATCTCGTCGGATTCGACCAACCGGATGTCGAGCAGTCGGCCCATCGTTTTCGACAGGCACGCAGCAACCATCCAGCCGGCGGTGCCGCCGCCGGCGATGACGATACGGCGCACTGGCGTGCACTTCAGGTCCGTCGCGGGGTCTGCGGGCGTGTTCATTGGTCTCCTCAACGGTTCAGTCGCTTGAGCAGCTGCGCTCGCATTCGGCGTGCGCCGTCGGCGTCCATCGGGGCCAGTGCACGGCGCGCGTGCGGCGGCAGGTGCGCGGCGGTGTGCTCGTCCGCTTCGAACACGTAGTGCTCGAACAGCGTCCGCCATGCCCGGCGCTGAGCCGGCGGCAGTTCGCGCAGGGTCATCAGCGAAAGAAAGAGCGCGGCCATCGGCGAATCCATGTGGTCGGGCGACTGGCGCCACCAGTAATTGACCAGAACGTTGAACGTCTCGAGCGCCTCGATGTGGTGCCACCACATGCTGGGAATGAACAGCGCATCGCCTGGCCGCAACTCGACCACCTGCGCGCGCTCCTGCGCGGTGGCGAACTTCGGGAAGCGCTCCAGATCGGGCCGCGCGAAATCCACCAGGCTGACGGCCTGGCCGGCAGGGGTGAAGTCCAGCGGTCCGACGTACAGGTGGGCGACCTCTTCGGGCGGGAACAGGGTGAACCGCCGGCGCCCGGCCACCACGCACGCAATGTTGTCAGGCAGGTCGAAGTGGGCCGCGATGCGCGAACGGTTGCCCAGCCATACGCTGGCCAGCGGATCGCGGCCCCCGAAGCCGAGATCGTTGTCGGTGCGAAAGCCGGGCAGGCAGGTGTCCACGGTTGTCGAGCCGACATAAAGCGCCGGCGGCCTCGCGACAGACTCCAGTTGCATGAGGGTATCCAGCACCGCGTCGAGCCGACCGACCTCGCGCCGAAAATTGAAGCCCGTGAAGGCATCGTCATAGAAGAAGCGCCCGTCGATTTCGGGCGGGCCCAGCAACATGCCCACCGTAGCTCCGCGCCAGAAGCGGCGCAAGTAGGCCGCTGCCTCGCGGGACGATCTCATACCCGCCTGCGCGACGGGCCAGTGCGCCACCAGGCCACGCAGAAGCACCGGCTCTGTGGATTGCAGCAGGTCTTCGGGCAAGGCCTGCGGATCGATGCCGGTGAGTTCGCGCATGAGGTTCGTCCCGTGCTCGGGCCTCGCTCAGGCCCCGCGGCCGGCGCGCAGGTTCTCGCGTTCGATCAGGTCACGGAAATTCGACGCCGAAGCCAGCACCATGTAGATCGACTGCAGATGTCCAGCCCGATGCAGCCGCTCCAAAGCCGTCGCGTCGAGTGCGCCGAGCCGGTCCTCGTCGATCGTGTACAGCCCGGCCAGGCGGCCCTGCGACCCATCGGCGCGCTCGACGTCGAGCACGAAGGACTCAAGCAATCCGAGCTCGAGAAGCGCCTCGACGAGCGCTGCACTGTCTTGCAGGCCTTCGTGGATCGCCAGCAGCAGCGAGTTCACGCGCTCCAGGAATTCGGTAGCCCCGCCATGCGACAGGAAGACTTGCTCGCCTTCGCTCATGCTCACACGCGGATGGTCGAGGTCGACATGCACGACCAGTTCGTCCCCGGACTTGCCGATCATGAAGGGCTGGCGCTCGATCGCGATAGGCAGGTAGTGCGCCTCCCAGCCACCTGGGCCGAGGAACAGGTTCTGTCCGTCCTGGAGCCCGAACAGCGCGATGGGCTGGAAACCCGTGGCATCGGCCGTCTTCTGGAACACGATGGGGTAGTGCGCCTGCAGGCTGCGGAACTCGACCGGGAAGACGACGGTGGACATGACCTCGTCCCCCCACGCGGCGCCGCGGGTCGTGATGATGCGCAGGTCGGCATGCGCCACGTTGTTCAGCAGGACGGCGTTTGTCATGGACCGGTGGCGCGCGATTGCACGGGGTTGGCGGTTGCTTGGGCCATCAGATGCGTTGCAGGCCATGCTGCCGGATGTGGGTGATGAGCTCGCGGTTGCTCGGCAGCGCCGCCAGCATGCGCCGCGTCATCGTGGCAGCTTCGCGGAAGTATCCATCGGCCGCCCCGCTCGCGTCGCTGCGGCGCGTGGTGCCTGCGGCGTCGGGCCGGAACCCCATGCCGTAGAGCACGTACTGGTAGCTGGCCGAGGGAAATACCTCCTCCACGCGGAACAGGTCGTGGCGATAGGGTGCGCGATGGCGCCAGAGAACCAGCAACTCGCGCAACCGCTCGGGCACAGACTCGACGCTGCGATGGTCGCGCCAATAGTCCGAATCGTCGCGCTGGCTCAACACATAGTGCAGCTTCAGGAAGTCGATCACCCGCGACCAGCGATAGCCGAAACTGTCGTTGAAGCGGCGCGCCACGATGTCCATGGCTCCGCGCGTGGCTGGCAGCTCGTCGCTGAGCATCGCGGCCGACAACTCCACCATCGCCAGCGCTGACGCCTCAAGAGGCTCGATGAAGCCCGAGGACAGGCCGATAGCCACGCAGTTGCGATTCCAGAAACGTTCGCGGTAGCCCGGCGTGAAAGACAGGCGGCGCGGCGGCGACAACTCGGCCGGCCCGCCGCTGTGGTCGATGTGGGCGCGCAGCACGCGCTCGGCCTCGTCGTGCGAGGTGTGCGCGCTGGAATAGACGATGCCGACGCCGCGCCGTGTAGGCAGCCCGATGTCCCAGGTCCAGCCGCAGGAGTGCGCGGTCGCGATGGTCTGCGACGCGATCGGCGCGGCGTCGTCAGGGTGCGGTACCTGAACGGCGAGCGCCGTGTCGTTGAACAGGAACGGCCGTTGCGAACGCAGCGCGACACCGTAGTGCTGTCCGAGCAGCAGCGACGGCAGCCCGGAGCAATCGACGAACAGATCACCCGCCAGCAACCCATGTTCGCGCGTCTGCAGGGCCGCAATGTCGCCACTGTCGTGCGACTGTACGGCCACGACGTCGTCCGTCACGTGGCGCACGCCCAGTCGCCGCACCGCGTGCTCGCGCAGGAACAGCCCGAACTTGCCGGCGTCGAAGTGGTAGGCGTAGTTGGCCACGGCGGCGAACTCGGGAGTGCCCGGTTGTTTGGGCGCGCGGCCCTGCACACACAGGTGCGGCTGAAAGCTCACGAGATCGGCGAATGGCACCTCGGGATGCGCACGCAGCCAGGCAGTGACAAGGTCGACCTCGCCATAGCCCTGTGGCAACACAAAGGGATGGTGGTACCGGTCGCGCGCGCTGCCGTCGACCCAGCCATCGAAGCGCGAGCCCTGTTTGAAGGACGCATCGCACTCCCGCACCAGCCCCGTCTCGCCGACCCCGATGCGGCGCAGCGTGTCGCGCATGGTCGGCCAGGTGCCCTCACCCACCCCGATGGGCGGCGTCCCTGGCGACTCGATCAACGTGACCTGCAATCCGCCCGGCTCGCCTGTCCGATGATCGGCCGCGATCAACGCCGCGGTGAGCCAGCCGGCCGAACCCCCGCCCAGGACCACGACATGTCCGACCCGCTCGCTCACCACCGCGCCTCATTCATGCATACGCCTCGCATCGGCGGCCGCCCCTCGATGCCACGCTGGCACCACCTGCGGCCGCAAGGCAGAGCGTACTCAGAACTTGTAGCGCGCGCCGATCAGGTATCGGCGACCGGTCTGCGTCACGTATTCCACCTGCTTCGGGTTGCGGCTGTACAAGCGCTGGATGCTGTCGGTCAGATTGATAAGGTCGGCCTGGATGGTCAGGTTGTCGTTCCACTGGTAACCGATGCTGACATCGAGACTGCCGAAGGGCGCCGTGTAGACCGGGTTCGCGCCCGCGCCATCGAAGCGCGCCGTCAGGAACTTGCCGCGCCAGTTGTACGCGCCGCGAATCTGCCAGCCGTTCCTCTCGTAGAAGCCCACCAGGTTGGCGGAGTCGCTGACACCCTCGATCGCGAACTGCTCGCCGAGGCTGGCGTCGTTGTACTTCAGTCCCGAGGTCACCACGGTGTAGTTGGCGCCGACGCCGAAACCGGACTCTCCGAACGAATGCTGCAGGTTCAGCTCCACGCCCTTCAGCGTGTCGGACTTCTGGTTCGCCGGCACGGTGATCCTGAAGTTCGCGATCGGGTCTCCCGGCTGGCCGGCGATCGTGCCGCTGAAGTTTCCGCTGGTGTCCGTCTTCAGGCTGCCGTCGGGGTTCTTGTCGGCAACCACGCCACTCCTGCCGTCGTAGGTGGTCAGGATGTAGTTGCGGATGCACGTCAGATCGGACGTCACGCAACCCTTGGACACCGCCTCGTTGAAGAATGCGCCGCCCGCCGGCGTATGCAGATTGAACGGCGTGGCCGTGATGATGCTGGTGCCGAGGTAGTTCGAGATGTCCTTCTGGAACAGTCCGAGCGCGACGTAACTCCCCTTCGCATAGTAGAACTCGAGCGACAGGTCGGTATTCTTGGATTTCAGCGGCTTCAGCGCCGGGTTGCCCTGGTCGCCGGTCCCTCCGTCGATGCGCGCCAACTGGTTGAGTGTCTGCCCGCCCTGGATCGAGTTCCAGCCCGGACGGCCGATGGTCTCGCCGTAGCTCAGTCGCAGCTTCGTGTTCGGCGTCAGTTCAGCGTCCAGGTCGATGCTGGGCAGCAGGTACTTGTAGCTGCCCGTCAGCACGGTGAAGTCGGGCGCGCCGTACTGCACCGAAAACTCGTTGTTCGCCACCCAGGTGATGCCGGTGGCGGTGGGCACCAACGCACGCGAGGTGACGTCGGTCTTCTCGTAGCGCAGGCCGAACGCGCCGCTCATGGGCACCACCCAGTCCCAGGAACGGTTGTACTGCAGGTACGCACTTTGCGATTTCTCGGTCGTGCGACGGTCGGTCGTGAAAGTGGGCGAAGCGAGGTAAAGCGACTCGTCGCCGGCGGCCTTGGCCGCCAGGTCGCGCACCGTCTTGAAGTCCCAGGTAAAGAACTGGTTGAACAACGCCGGGTTGCGGCTGCCGTCGATGCTGCCGAAATACTTGGCCAGCGTGTCGGCATGCCAGACACTGTCCGGATAGTCGTCCGGGCTGGTGGCGCCGCCCCAGGTGTCACGCTGGACATTGGAGAACGCCGACCGGTTGTCGACCTTGGTCGCCGACACACCGAAGTCCAGGCTCGACGTGTCCTCGAACTTGAGCTTGCCCATGACCTGGGCCTGATCGACCGCCGCTTTCATGTAGCTGTTGCGAAACGACGAGCCGGTCACCTGCATCAGCGAAGCGTCGATGGCCGACCCCTGGATGCCCAGAACCGGGAAGTCCTTCGAGAAATCGACCGAGGTCGTGCCGCGATTGAAGCTGGCCGTGCCCAGCACGGCGTTCGACCCGTAGGGACTGTTGGCGCCCGACTCGGCGGTGGAATGATGCGCGTCGAACTGCATCGACAGGCGGTCCGAAGCCTTCCACGCCAGATTGAAGCCGACGGAATTGTTCTGATTCTTGGTGCCGTACTGTGCGCCGCCCATCGCGATGTCGCTTGTGGGCGGGTTGATGGTCTCCGAATAGAACAACGGCGCGGCCACCGGCCCATTGGTCCAGGTGCTCGTCGAAGGACCGAAGTTGAACCACGCAGACAGCTCGTTGCGCTTGGTGCTGATCTTGTTTTCGGAATAGGTGTAATCGAGCGTGGCCGTGAGATTCTTCATCGGCGCGTACTGCAGCGTGAGTTGGCCGTTCGTGCGCTCGCGCCGGACCCCGTTGAGGCTGTACAGCAGATTCTGTGGCACCGAATAGATGTCGTTCGGCCCCGGGCGGTTGGTGATGTTCTCGGAGCCCGGCGTGCCGGGCTGCGGGATCGTGCCCCAGTTGTTCTCGTCGCCCTTGAACGAGCGCCAGCCGTTGGGCACCGCAGCCTGGTTGTAGCCCAGGTCGCGCTTCTGGTAGCTGCCACTGATCGCCACGCCAAACGTGCCGTCGGCGAACGTATTGCTGTAGATACCCGACACCTCCGGCGTGACCGAACTCCCCTTGAGGCTGTCGGGCAGGCGACCGTTCGAATCGTCCATCACCAGTTTCAGGCCTGCGCTCGCCACCCGGGACTTGGTTTCCAGCGGCCGGGCGGTCCTGATATTGATGGTCGCTCCGATGCCGCCGGTCGGCGTGCTCGAGCGACTCGTCTTGTAGACCTCCAGCGCCGAGATCGACTCCGATGCCAAGTTGGCGAAATCGAAGGCGCGCGAATTCGACGCTGTGGTTTCGCCGATGCTCGACGCCGGCATCTGCCGGCCGTTCAACAGCACCTGATTGAAGTCCGGGCCGACGCCCCGCACGGTCACTTTCGAGCCTTCGCCGAGCGAGCGGTCGATCGAGACGCCGCTGATGCGTTGCATCGACTCGGCCAGGTTGGTGTCCGGAAACTTGCCGATGTCCTCGGCCACGATGCCGTCCACCACGCCGTGCGACTCGCGCTTGAGGTTGATCGAGGTGTTGATCGACGCCCGGATGCCCTTCACGACGATCGACTGGGTGGCTTCGACCGGGGTGTCGGCCGGCGCGGCGGCCTGCTGGGCCTGTGCAGCCCCTGCGCTCATCAGCAGCAGGGCGCAGGCCGCCGATACCGGACTCGGACGAAAGGTACGTCGGGAGACACGGCAGCCAAGGGGTGAACGGTTGATTCGCATCGGGAGTCTCCGTGAATGGATCGGCTCTTGACTGGCCGGGAAGCGCCAGGGCCTGGACAGAATGACGACAAGCTGAAAGCGCTTTCACTCATTCTGAATCGTCACCGTGCATCGTCAACTCCGTACTTACCCCGTCCATTCCACGGCCCGCCGGCCCGCCGTCACGCAGCGGCGGCGGCGCGAGTTTCGATGGTGACGATCGAGCGCGGCGGCAGGTCGACGGCCGCACCCGGCATCGCATCGATGCAAAGTACGAATCGCGCCGGCGCTTCGGTGCGGTTCATGACGACGACCGCCGCCGAGCCGTCCGCATTCACGAAGGACGCCGCTTCCAGGTCTTGCCGGGTGGCGGCGCACAGCACACGCCGCGCGCCCGCCCGGACGAAACGCGCGAAGTGCCCGAGGTACCAGTACGAGCTCTGGTGCGTCACGCGACCCTGTGCGGTGTCGACCAACAGGGGCGCGCTGCAGAGATTGCCCACGTGGTTGGGGCCGCCACTGTCGTCGAGCAGCAGGTTCCAGTCGATCCAGCCAACCGTCCAACGGTTCATGTCGTTGATGATCGAACGCCCGTAGCGCTCTCCGAGATCCCACGATCCCTGGTGAGGGCCGCCCTCCTGGCAACCTTCGGTGAAGAGCAGCTGTTTGTCGGGCCAGGCATCGTGCACCAGCTGCACGTGATCGAAATGATCCTCGCCATACCAGTGGAACCCGGTCCCCCAGACGTACCTGGCAGCGTCGGCGTCCGAATAGACCACGCTGGCGCGCTCGACCATCAGGTCGCGGTTGTGGTCCCAGATCACGATGCAAATGCGGTCGAGCCCGGCATGGGCGAGCGCCGGACCAAGGTGGTCGCGCACGAAGTCGCGCTCTTCCTCGGCGCTGTAGATGCACGAATCCCAGCGCTGCACGGCCAACGGCTCGTTCTGCACCGAGACACCCCACACCGGCACGCCCGCGGCCTCGTAGGCCTGGATGAAGCGCACGAAACACTGCGCCCAGGCGGCGCGGCATTCGGGCTTCAGCCGTCCGCCGTGGTTCATGTCGCCGTTCGTCTTCATCCAGGCCGGCGGGCTCCAGGGAGACACGAGCAGGCGAATCGGGCGACCCGCCGCACGCAGCGCGGCCTGGATGAAGGGCAGCAGCGCGCGCCGGTCGCGATCGATGCTGAAGCTGTCCAGGGCAAAGTCGCCAGGCTGCTCGACATGGGCATAGTTGCCGAGAGCGAAGTCACAGGAGTTCATGTGCACGCGGCACAGCGTGTAGCCATGACCGCGCGTCGGATCGAAACAATCGCGCAGCACGCGCTCGCGTTCGGACACGGGCAGCGCGTGCCAGGTGACGGCCGCGGCTTCGGTGAAGGCGCCGCCGAAACCCAGCACGGACTGGAAGCACCGCTGCGTATTGACGGTGATGCGCGGCAACCCCGTGTCGGCAGCGCCGGCCAGGGTCGGCGCGCCCTGTTCGGCCAGGCGCTGGCCCCCATCGCGGGCGCTGAGCCAGCAGCGCACGGACGCCGCTGGCACTGCCGTCATTTCGACCAGTAGACCTGGTCGACGTAGAGGTCGGGCAGGCCGGTCGTGTTCAGCGGCTTGCCGGTGAAGCTGTAGCGATCGGAGATGACAAACGGCCGAAGCACCGCACGCAGGTCCAGCTTCGGATTCTTGGCCAGGAAGTCAGCGACCGGAATCGTCACCTTGCACCAGGCCCCCGTGGTGCAGAAGCCGTAGTCCCCGGGTGCGATCTGCAGGAAGACCTCGGCGCCCACGCGGTCCTCGGTGTCCGTGCCGAAGCCGATCTCGATCTTGCCCGGGTAGGCGGTGGTATTGATCCAGGCCGTGAGGCTGCCGCCGGCGAAGGCCGACAGGTTGTTCGTCGGCCCGTAGCGCAGCAGGCCCCAGCCGTAGTCGGCCGGTGTCGGGATGATCTGCAGGCTCTGCGTCGCGTCGCCCGGCGCGTAGATGCCCGCGACGACCGGCCGATCGGCCGTGACACCGCCGGACTTGCCGAAAGCTGCCCAGTCGCCGCCGGCCTGCACCACCTCGCCGGCCACTGGCACGTTGGCGAAGATCGTGAAGCGATCGGCACTGATGGCGTCCGGGACGACCAGGATCTCGAAGTGCGCGGCGTCGGCCTCGTTGCAGGATGACGAGGTGTCCCAGACCCAGGTCGCGCTGCCCGCCGGGGTGCTGTCGGGCTTCAGCGCCTGGATCGCGCAGCGAGCCTTGCGCTCGACGGTGAACAGGCCGAACCAGTTGTCGTCGCCCTTCCACGGCTCGTCAAAGGCCTCGAAGTAGAAGATGGTGCGCGGGCCGGCGCCCGTGCGGGCGGCCGCCTCCCAGGTGCGCAGGCGGTCGTGGAACATCTTCTGGTTGATGGGGCTGGCACGGAAAGGCAGGTTGCCGTCGCCGTTGCCGGTATTCACGGACTTCCAGCCGGTCTCGCCGATGACGATGGGCAGGTTGGACTTGCCCATGAAATCGAGCCCGGCGCGCGCGGCGTTGTACTGGGCCTGCGTGGTGGCCAGCGCTTCGTCCATCATCGCCTTGGCACGCTGATCGGCCGCCACCGCCGTCTGCTGCCAGTCCCACAGGCCCGGCGCATAGTAGGTGTCCAGTTGGGCATACGTGTGCACGGACACGAAGTCGACGACATCGACGATTTCGGGCCCCGCGGTCTTCCAATAGGCGTAGTTCTCGTCGGTCGTCACCGGCTGGTTGATGGCGTTGCGCACGCGGGTGATGTACTTCGCCAGCGTCTCGGGTTTGTCGATCTTGACGATGTCGAAGAGCAGCATCTCGTTGCCGACACTCACCGCCACGACGATGGCGCTGAACTGGTTGGCCAGCGCGATGGCGCGCGCGACCTCTTCGTCGTTGCGGCTGCTGGTGCTGTCTTCGTAGCCGAACAGGTAGGCACCCAGGTAGACCTTGAGGTCCAGGCTGTTGTCGCGGATGACTTCCAGCGTTTGCCGGGCCACCTTGTCCGAGCTGTCGAACAGCCGGATCATGCCGAAGCCGCCGGCCACCAGCAGGTCCATGTCCTGCTTGATCATCGCCTTGGTGATGACCTCGGTGTCGCGGTTGTTGGATCGGAACGGCGAATAGTTCACCGCCTTGCGCGTGGTGAAGTCGGCGCTCAGCGGGCGCAGGTTCGATGTCTGCACGCCCGTGTTGGGCGTGGTGCCGCCGCCGCCGCAGGCCACGAGCACGACGGCCAGCGTGGCCGACAAGGCAGCCGTCAGCGCGGCGGATGCCCAGCGGCGCACGCGGGCGGCCGGGGCGGAGTCAGGCGAATGGTTCATGGCGTGGACCTCGAGCGCTTGCATGTCAGAACACATAGACCGCACCGACCGTGAGCCAGCTGCCGCGCGACTTCACGCGCGAGTCGACATTCGTGAACGCTGCGTTGCCCGGCATCGACATCGGCGACAGGCCCCGCTTGGCGTAGTTCACCATGCCCAGCGTGCCGTAGACCTGGAAACCGTTGCGGAAGTCGTAGTTCACGCCCACGGTGTTCACGGTCGCGGAATTCGATTGCCCGCGGTCGTCGGGGTTGTCGGTGGAGGCGGCGCCCAGATGCACCATGCCGGCCGAGTAGGTCAGAGGGCCGACGCGGTAACGCACGCCCAGCATCAGGTCGAGCGAGGTGGCCGGATAGCCCTTGAAGACGCCGCCGCCGAGGTCGTGCGTCCAGTCGACGTTGAACATGTTGTTCCAGCGCGCGTCTTCGATCAGGCCCGTGCCGGTGTTGGTGTTCGGCGGCGTCGTCACGACCGCATAGGCGCCGCTCCAGCGGTTGGCGCGCAGGCCACCCGAGACCTCTAGGTTCGCGTCGACCTGGTAGCGGCCCATGATCATCGCGATGCTCTGGTCCGAACTGCCCAGCTTGCTGTCGTCGGCCGGGAACGGCGTCAGGCCCGTGAAGACACCATGCCCGAAGGCCGAGGGTGTGCCGTTCTGCGCGAGTTGATAGATGGCGTCGAGCACCAGGTCTCCCTTGTGGTACTGCGCATAGAGCTCGAGGAAGCGAGGTTTGTTCTTCTTCCAGCCGGCCTTGCCGAAGTCGTAGGTGGCCTCGAGGAACAGGTCGCCATCCAGCACGTCGAGCGTGCGCGTTCCCACGCGCACGGCCCGCGTCAGGATGCCGTAGCCCGCGCCGCTCGAGCTCCACGAATCGCCCACGCCGATGTTGGTGGCGTACGGAAAGTCGGGCACGCTCCAGCCGCGCGTGGTCGTCGCGCCGATGCGCACGCTGCCGTAGTCGGGGTGGCTGAGGTAGACATTCTTCTCGTACAGAAAGCCCTTGAAATCGGGCTTGCCATCGCGCCAGCGCTGACTCAGCAGGCCGCCCGCCTGGAATCCCTTCGGCAGGTCGAACTTGACGCCGAGGTAGGGCTGGAACAGCGTCACATGCGTCACCTTGGTGTCGTACGAGACTCCCTGGCGGAGCTGGTCGGCCCAGAACCGTTGTTTGTTCTCGCCGACCGCGACCTGGCAGTTGTCGCAATAGGGCCAGACCGGGGTCAGCTCGGCCTTGGCGAAGCCGGTCAGGCTGAACGGGCCGTAGTCCAAGGCATGCGCCGAACCGGCCAGCAGCAGCCCGCAGGCAGCGGCAAGCACGGGGTGCGCGCGGGACGGGTGCAATGAGTTCATGTTCGTGTCGCCGGTGAAGGCGCGCGGCAGGGAAGGTGTGGACACACGGTATGAAAGCGCTTTCAGCAGGTTAGTCGATGAGTCGGCGCGGCGTCAACGGCCGCGCGCCCCGTGTTTTCCCGCACGCCCACCACACACCCGTCCGACAGTAAACGGCGGCCCGAGGGTTCCTCCCAATTTGCCGCTTGAAAGCGCTTTCATTAGTATCGGCTCGTCGGGTGGACGGGTCCGCCGCGGGAGGTGACGGCATGCATCGGCGAAACAACGGCATTCAGGCGGTCCTGGCGGCAACGCTGACGGCAGCCGTGCTCATGCTCGGCGGCCCCGGTGTCGCGACGGCCCAGGACAGCATGAAGGTCGGCGTCGGCAAGGTGATGCTGCAACCCAAGGGCAGCGACAAGCTGCCGCCGCCGGCGCCTTTCCGCACCGAGGCCATGCTCAAGCAAGCAGCGCCCACCAGCCAGTGGTATTCGACGCTGATCTTCAACGCCGAGCCCTCGCCGATCTTCGCGCAGCCGCTGAGCTTCAAGACCACGGCCGCCGGATTCGAGATGTCGCTGCCGCAGAAGCGCGACGGGCCGTCCGGAATGCCGTTCGAGAAGTACACACCACTCAGCGCCGACGCATTTGTCTACTTCCCTCATGCCGATGCCTTGGTGTTCTCGCCGGTGGCCTTCGAGCCCGAGCCGGCCAAGTTGGCGCGCATCTCCGACTGGGCCGTCGACATCAGCATGGCGCGCGGGCCTGACCAGTTGCTCGCGACCATCGCGCACGGCAGTCCGTACGCCTATTTCCAGCTCAGCCGCGGTGACGTGCGCATCCGACTGCCCGCGCCGGGCGAGCGCCTGGCGACGGTGAGCGACCCCCGCCACCTGGGCCTGCGCGTGAAGGGTCGCAGCTATGTGGTCTTCGGCCCCGAGGGCGTGCGCTGGGAGCAGGCCTCGCCCACCGAGTGGATCGGCCGCCTGCCTGCCGGCAAGGGCTACTTCTCGGCCGCGGCGCTGCCGGACGACAAGCCCGAGTCACTGGCCCTGCTCAGCCGCCATGCCTACGCCTTCGTCGGCGACACCACCGTGGCCTGGAAGTACGACCGCGGCGCCGGCAGCCTGGAGTCGACCTTCAGCGCCAAGACGCGTGTGATGGAAGGGCCGGACAACGGCCCGCTGCTGGGTCTGTACCCGCACCATTGGCACGACAACGCCTCGGTGGCCGACAAACTGGGCCCGGCCTACGACACCGTGCGCGGCAAACTGCGCCTGCTGGCCGCCTCGCAATTCAAGACCACGCGCGCTTGGCAAGGTTTCGTGCCGCACTGGCCCAAGCTCGCCGAGGGCCCGCGCCTGTCGGAATTCAACGACCAGTTCAAACGCGACTTCCGCCGGCGTCGCGACCTCGTGCCCGGCAAGGCCAACCCCGACAACTGGCGCGTCAGCGTCTACTGGCAAGGCAAGGGCCTCACGCGCCTGACGCAACTGGCGGCGGTCGCCGAGCAGCAGGGCGACACCGAGTCGCGCGACAAGTTGCTTGAAATCGCGAAGGAGCGCATGGAATGGTGGTTCGGCGCCGAGGGCAAGGCCAGCTACTTCCTGTTCGACAAGCGCCTGGGCACGGTCTCGGCCTATCCGGACGAGTTCTTCTCGGTCGAACAGATGAACGACCACCATTTCCACTATGGCTACTGGGTCCGGGCCGCGGCCGAAATCGCCATGCGCGACCCGGCCTGGGCCACGAAGGACAAATGGGGCAGCCTGGTGGACCTGCTGGTCAAGGACATCGCCAACACCGAACGCGGCAGCGCCGAATTTCCCTACCTCCGCAACTTCGACGCCTACGAAGGGCACTCCTGGGCCGTGGGCATCGGCGGTGCAGGCGAGTACGGCCAGGCAGGCAACAACCAGGAATCGTCGAGCGAGGCGGTCAACGCCTGGGCCGGGCTGATCCTGTGGGGCGAAGTGACGGGCGACACGGCGCTGCGCGACCTCGGTGTCTACCTCTACACCTCGGAGGTCGAATCGATCAACCACTACTGGTTCGACATCCACCACCTCGTCTTCCCGCCGACGTACAAGCCGGTGGAAACGAGCATGGTCTTCGGCGGAGGCTACTTTCACCTGACCTGGTGGACCGATGAGCCCCGGCAGATCCACGGCATCAATCTGCTGCCGATCGCCCCTTTCAGCACCTACATGGCACGCGACCCGGGCTTCATCAAGCGCAATCTCGACGCGATGAAGGCCGACACCGAGGCCTACAACAAACGCGGCAAGTTCCCACCCAACCCACCGCCGGCGGACGTCTGGCAGGACATCTTTGCCAAGTACCTGGCGATGGCCGACCCCGCCGCCGCGCTGGCGGCCTGGAACCCGCGCGGCAGCGTGGAGGATGGCGACACACCCACGCACACGCTGCATTGGATGTTGAGCCTGGACTCGATGGGCACGCCCGACCTCTCGGTGCGCGCCGACGTTCCGCTGTTCCAGGTGTTCAAGCGCGCCGACGGCAAGAAGACCTACGTCGCCTACAACGCCGGCAAGGCGCCGCTGGCGGTGACCTTCAGCGATGGCAAGACCATGACGGTCGCGCCGGGCGCGCTTGGCCGCACGAACTAAGGGAAAGCCACAGGCCGCCGCGTCTTGCCTTGAAGAGCCCGTGTGTATATTCTTTGTGAAAGCGCTTTCACGGCAGCTTTGGTTTTCCGCTCCACCGCCCGAATCCAGCCAGGACACCCTGTGATGCAACACCTTCGGAAGTACTTCTCCCAGATGGCCCTGTCTCTGGCCTGCGTCGTCGTGGCCGGTTGCGGCGGCGGTGACGCCGAACCTCCGCCATCAGGCGACAACGGCGGGGGCGTCGTCACGGCGCCGGTGCCGGACACGACAGCGCCGACGATGACCATCGCCTCCGACGTCTCGGCGGATGTCGCCACCGGGCCGGTGACCTTCACCTTCGTCTTCAGCGAAGACGTGGGGATCAGTTTCGAGCCCACGGACCTGGTGGTGACGGGCGGCACGCCCAGTGCCTTCACCCGCGTCAGCGGCACGCAGGCCACCGTCGTGGTCACCCCCACGGCCAACACCGCGGGAGCGATCACGCTCGCGGTCGCGGAAGGCACGTTCTCCGACCTCGCCGGCAACCGCAGCACGGCAGCCGTCACGGCGTCCAAGAACTACGACACGGTCGTTGCCGTGACGACCGAGCCCACCACGGCGGCCACCACGCCACCGGCCCGCGCGGCCACCGACGTGCTGTCGGTCTACAGCGACGCCTACGCGCAGATCGCCGGTGTCGACCCCTTCCCCGGCTGGGGCCAGAGCACGGTCGTCAGCGAGGTGCCGGTCGCGGGCAACAACACCCGCAAATACACCAACCTCAACTACGAAGGCACTGACTGGTCGGGCAACCCGATCGACGTCTCGTCGATGACCAATCTGCACCTCGACCTCTGGACGGCTGACGTCACGAGCGTGAAGGTGTCGATCATCTCGGCAGGCCAGGAAAACGCCGTCACGCTGACGCCGACGCTGTCGTCATGGAACAGCTTCGACATCGACCTGGCGCAGTACACCGTGCCCAACAAGACCGCGATCATCCAGCTCAAGATCGAAGGCACGCCCACCGGCGGCACGCTCTACCTCGACAACATCTACTTCTGGAAGGCGGCGGCCGGCGGCGGTGGCGGCGGGGCCGGCACCTGCGGCACCACCGAGCCGACCTGCGCACCGGCCACCACGGTGCCGGCGGGCGCGATCACGATCTACAGCGAGACCGTTTCGGCAGCCGGCTTCAACCCGTTCCCCAACTGGGGCCAGGCCACGCAGTACAGCGAGGCGACGATCGCGGGCAACAAGTCCCTGAAGTACACGGTGCTGAACTACGAGGGCATCGAGTTCGGCGCCGTCGACGTGACCACCAAGGGCAAGGTCCACTTCGACTTCTGGTCGCCGGATCTCACCAGCGTGAAGGTCTCCATCATCTCGGCCGGCAAGGAGAACGCCTTCACGCAGGCATTGACCACGGGTATCTGGAACAGCGTCGACATCGACCTC
>JAHECD010000166.1 GCA_024641945.1 Rubrivivax sp.
CGGCAGCGCTCGTCTTCGAGCGCTAGAACGTGGGCATGTAGCTGCTCAGACACCCTCGGCCTCGATCCGCTGCGAGAGGATGCGGCGAGCGCGCATGGCCGGCCCGTCGGTGACCAGCAGCACCGGCTTCAGCGAAATGAGGTCGGTGCCGCCCATGCGCCGCTGGCACGCCTCGATCATGGGTTCGTCCTCCTGGCGGAATGCCGCGTCGATGCCACCGGCCATCTGCGCGCTGACTTCGGCGTTGCCCACGTAGCGGTCGCGCGCAGCGGCCCAGAAGTAGTGGGTGCTGGTGTCGGATTCAGGGGTGAGCCAGTGAGCGCTCGGCGCCGATGGGCCGTCCTCGCGCGGTGCTCCGGAGGGCGATGCGCCGGTGTCCAGCAGCAGCACCGATGGCGCGTCCCAACGCATGTTGGCGCGCAGAGTGGAGTGTTGCGGCGGTTCGCCGCGCTCCCAGAGCATGCGGTACAGCGGCGTGGTGGGCATGCGGTGGAACTCATTGATGGCCAGGACGGAGTCGCCTTCCTGTTCCATGCGGATGTCGGGCCGGAAGTCCGGCGGCGGCGGCTCAGCGCTGGCCAGGAACGGGTGCAGATAGGGCGCGTGCGTCAGGTCGAGCAGGTTGTCGATCACCAGTTGGTAGTTGGCCTGCACGGTCAGGCGGCCCTGTACCCGCGTCCAGCCGGGCCTTTCGTCGATGGCGGAGAAGTCGGGCAGCGCAGCCGCCGTTGCGCGCGACGGGTCGCCCATCCACACCCACACGGCGCCGTGCTTCTCGGTGGCCGGATAGGCACGAACCTGGGCCGCTTTCGGGATGCTGCCGTCACCATGCGGGTTGTGGCTGCAGCCTCCCTGTGCGTCGAAGCGCAGGCCGTGGTACGGGCACTGCACCTGGCCTTCGCAGACCTTGCCCATCGACAGCGGCGCGAAGCGGTGCGGGCAGCGGTCGGCCAGCGCCGTCACCTTGCCGTCGGCTCCGCGGAACAGCACCAGCGGTTCGCCGAGCATCGTGATGGCGTACAGGTTCTCGCCCGCCACGTCGCTCGTGAATCCGGCGCAGTACCAGGCATTGCGGAGAAAACTCATTTCATGCACTCCGGACGGTGTGAATAGGCTCGGCTCACGCGCGCGGCACTCGCTTTGCTTCGGCGTCGATCTGCGCGGCCAGCAGCCGTCGGACGCGGATCGCGCCGGCATCCTGGAGGGCCGACAACTCGCCTTGGACGTCGAGACGGTGGGCATGGCGCTCGATCTGCGCGAGCGCCACGTTGTCCTGGTCCCTCACGGCCGCGTCGTTGGCCAGCATGGCGGCATCGAAAGCGTCGTCGTCGAGCCGGAAGTCTCGCGTGATGGCTGACCAGTAGTGGGTGCTGGCCCTGGTTTCGGGCGTGATGCCGTGCACGAAGCTCGATTCGCCCAGTCGCTCGCCGCCTTCAACGAAAAACGGACCGCCAGAAAGGATCAGACAGGGGCCGTAGTAGATCGAAAAGAGCTCGGTATAGATGGCTGGCGCTTCGGCCGCCTTGTGCGGGAACTGGAACGCAAAGTAGCCGCCGAACGGAGCATTGTGAACATGGCGCGTCAGGCGGAAGCAGCCATCGGCCTGCTGCGACATTTCTACCGGAGTCTGCACGATGGCCGTCTGGTCGCCGACCAAGCTGGCGTGGATGTAGTTGAGGTGCGAAAGATCGAAGAGGTTGTCGATCAGCAGCGGATAACGAGCCTCGAGCGTGGCGCGACGTCCGACGGTGGAGCGCCAGCCAGGCTTGCCGAGACACCACAGATCGGGAATCTGCGCAGAATCGGCCAGGGCCGGGTCGCCGGTCCAGATCCAGATCCATTCCCAGCGCTGGACGACCGGATAGGTGCGGATCTTCCAGTTCTCCGGCACCTTCTCCTGCGAGGGGATGCGCGTGCAGGAACCCTCGCAGCCGAAAGTGAAGCCGTGGTAGGCGCATTCCAGTGCGTCGCCTACGACCTTCGCGTGCGCCATCGGATAGCCGCGGTGAGGGCAAAGGCCGGCCATCGCCACAGGGTCGCCATTCTCGGTTCGATACAGCACGACGGGCTCGTCGAGGATAGTGCGCTCCATCGGCGTGCGGCTGACTTCCGCGGCTGTGGCCGCAATCCACCACTGGTTGCGAGGCCAGGGCTGTTCTGTGTTGATTGGGTAGATTCGCTGGTTCATGCTCGTCTCGTGATGCACTTTTCTCTAGATCGCTGTGAGCAGCGTGGCCATCGTGCTGCGCATCAGCGCGGCGTGGTCTTCCTTCGGCGCGCCGGTGCGCTCCATGTCGCCCAGGCGGATCGAGTTCTCGATCACGATCCGGCAGCGCTCGAAGCGGCGCGCGGTATGCGCGGCCAACGCTGCCTCCATCGAATCGGCGCGATCGAGTTCCTGCGCCAGCACGAGTGCATCCTCGACTCCGATGCCGGCTCCCGAGGCCAGGTGCGGCGTCGTCGCGTGGACGGCGTCGCCGATCAGCACCACGCGCCCTCGATGCCAGGGCTGGGGCATCAGCAGCGTGAAGAATGGCCGGTAGACGATGCGCGAGTGTTCACCCAGGCCGTCGCGGATCTCGCCGACGATGCCGCCGAAGGGCGCCAGCAGCTGCCGCAGGATGCCCGGCAACGCCGCCTGCTCCAACCGGTCCGGGTCCTGCCGCGCCTCGGTGACGAAGAGGTACATCTCGTCCTTGGAGATGGGGTTCACGCCGGCCTTGACCGTCGGGCCCATGAACATCGCCGCGCGGGTGATGGCGGCGGGCCGCGGCACGACCGCGCGCCACGAGGCCTGGCCGCTGTAGGCAGGTGTCGGCGCACCGGGGAAGATGTGCTCGCGGACCTTGGACTGCAAGCCGTCAGCCCCGATCACCAGGTCGTAGCTGCAGGTGCGCCCGTCGGTGAATGCGACGCGAACCTGTTGTCCGTCGGCTTCAATGGACTCGAAGCTGGTCCCGCAGCGCACGGCCGTGCCGGCGGCCAGGGTGTGCTCGCGCAGGATGCGCGCCAATTCGGGCCGCAGGATGCCGCCTGCGCCTGGCACGTCAGGTCGCCCGACGCGCGGTGTCGGCAGTTCGGCCACCTTGTCGCCGACGGCGGTGTGGATGTCGACACCGTCGGAACACCAGCCGGTGGCCATGATGTCGTCGATGACGCCAACGTCGGCGAAAGCGCGTAGCGTCGGACCGCTGAGCGTGATGCCGGCGCCGTAGACGCTCCAGCGCGAATCGAGTTCGACGAGGTCGACATGGTGCTGCCGCTTGCGCAGTTCGATGGCCGCGCACATGCCGGCAATGCCGCCGCCGACGATGAGAATACGCTGAGATTTCACGGGGTCTCCTTGATCCAGTCGATGAGGCCAGCGGCATTGCCGCCCAGGATGGCCGCGCGCTGGTCATCGGTGAGCCCGTCCACAGCATCCACCAGGGCGTGAACGTCGTAGTGGCCCATGTCGAAGGGGTAGTCGGTGCCGACCACCACCTGCGATGCACCCACGCGGTCGATCAGGTGTCGCAGCGCCAGCGGGTCGTACACCACCGTGTCGAACCAGATGCGCTTGAGTTGCGCGGCCGGCGCCAGCCGCGTCTGAGCGGCCGCTTCAGGCCGCACGGCAAAGGCATGATTCGAGCGGCCGATGCTGGTGGGCAGGTAGCCGCCACCGTGGGCGGCCAGCAGCTTCAATGCGGGATGCGCCTCGAGCACGCCGCTGAAGATCAGACGCGACAGCGCCACCGTGGTCTCCAGCGGCTGACCGATGGTGTTCTGCAGATAGTGCGTGGCGGTTCGGGCACCCAGCGTGGTGCCCATCGGATGCACGAACACCAGCGCGCCCAGCGCCTCGGCGCGCGCCCAGAAGCCGCGCAGGCTGGGGTCATCGAGTTCCAGGCCATTGACGGAGGTGGAGATCTCCACGCCCTTCAGCCCCAAGGTGCGTACAGCATGCTCCAGTTGCGACAGGGCCAGCGCCGGGTGCTGCAGCGCCACCGAGCCCAAGCCGGCCAGGCGGCGCGGATGGCGCGCACACAATTCGGCGATGCCATCGTTGACGCTGTTCACCACCGCTTCAGCCAGATCGGCATCGGCCCAGTAGTAGTACTGCGTCGGCGACGGGCTGACCACCTGCACGTCGACGCCCATGGCGTCCATGTCCGCCAGGCGCTGCTCGGGCCGGGTGAGTCGCGGCCCGGCAATCGGCAGCATGGTCGACTGGTTGTGCTGCACCGAGGCCTCGCCCATGGCCTGCCGCATCGCGGCCGGCTCGGCGGCCTTCTGCGGCGCGCCGGCCACCAGCGCTTCCACGGCCGGCAGCAGTGCATGGCAATGCAGGTCGATCGTCAGGCGACCACGCTTGCGCGCGATGACATCGCTGCCGTCACGCCGCCCCGGGCAGCAGGCGTCGTCGTTGCAATGGTGGAACCACATGGGATTGAAGCTGGAGGACAGCTACTTGGCAGGAGCAGGCTTGGGTTCCGGCGTGTAGCCGGGCGCGTATTCCCACTCCCAGGGCGCGGCGTCCATCGCGAAGGGCGGCAGGTTGTGCATGAAGCTGAAGAATCCGAACATCGGGTTCCACACGCGCGGCACCCAGGCGTCGTCCAGCACATCAGAGTCGGCGCCGTACTCGGCCTTGCCGCCGGTGGGGCAAGGCAGGTACATGAAGACCGAGGACGCAATCCGATGGCGGCCAAGGCCCCAGTCCGACTTCGGCCAGCCCTTGCGCTCCATGTAGTTGGCGCCGACCATCACCTCGTCGATGTCCTCGACGCCGTAGTTCACATGGTCGAAACGCAGCTTGCCATCCAGGCCCGGGAACGGCAGGAACGCATTGAGGAAGTAGACGTTGTGATGATCGTTGGCACCGTCACCGCGGCCGAAGAAACCGAAGCCCTTCTGGATGTCGGTCAGCTTGAAGCCGAGGCGGTCGCGGTAGAACGCCCAGGCGGCGTCCGGATCGGGGGTCTGGAAGACGACGTGCTGGATGGTCTTCGGCCGCGCCTTGACCTTCCACTTGCGCTGTTGGTTGATGCGATTGGCCTTGCCCGGTGAGTTCACCGGATCGGGCGACGAGTTCACCGGGTTCTTGCGGAAGACGCGCAAGCCGATGGCCAGGCCGTCGTCAGTGAAGCAGTGCGCCGTGCCATCGGCATCGAAGCGCACTTCGCGGTCCCGCCCCAGTTCCTTCACGAGTCGCTCAAGGCTGTCCTGCCGGTCGACGCCCCAGATCGTTTCGCACACGCCGGTGCCGACGAGCTTGCTCTTCGGGATGGCGGGGTCGTCGATATGCCTGATGACGACGTTGCTGCCCTCGTCGAGACGGAAGTGCGCATGCGTATCGGAGCTTTCGAGAAGGGGCAATCCGAAATCGACGAAGTAGCGCGTGCACTCGGCGACGTCGTTGACGCCGTACAGCAGGGTTTCAATACCGATGATGGCCATGGGTGGTTCCTTTAGCGGGATTCGGCGACAACGGGTGTGCGTTGCACGCCCAAGCCGGTGATCGAGCCTTCGACGACGTCGCCGGGCTGTAGAAAGCGGTGATAGTGGGTTCCGTTGCCCGACGGTGAACCGGTGCACACCAGGTCGCCGGGCAGGAGTTGGATGAGGCTGGAAAGATGCTCGACGAGTCGCGCAACGTCGAAGATCATGTCGGCGGTGCTCTCGTCCTGCTTCGTATCCCCGTTCAGCTTCAGGTTGAGCTGCAATTGCTGTGGATCGCCGACGTGTGCTGATGGAACGATGTAGGGTCCGACGGGGAGATAGCTCGGGGCGGACTTGGACGCGATCCAGTCGGTGCCCATCGCCTTCATGTCGCCACGGGTCCAGACCTGATCGCGGTTGGTGATGTCGTTGGCGATCGTGTAGCCGGCGACATGGCGCAGGGCGTCGGCACGCGTGACGTGGCGAGCCGGCTCACCGATCACCACGGCCAGTTCAAGTTCCCAATCGGGCTGCTCGGCGTGACCCGGCACGACGATCGGGTCGAACGGGCCGCTCATCGCGGACACTGGCTTGCAGAAGAAGTAGGGTGAGCCCTCTGCGCGACGCCGGTTCATCAGTGCCTGCGCATGGGAGCGCAGTTGTTCCGGGTTCATGCCTTCGGTGCCCGGTGTCTTGCCCGGACCGAGGTCGACGATCAGATCGACGACATGCTTGAAGTAGTTCGCGCCACTCATCAGGATTTGGCGGGAGGCCACCGGCGGGTGCACGCGAAGGTCGGACATCGCGACAGACTGTTCCAGGATCCGGTGCGTCGCCGTGCTGCCGGAAGTGCCCAGCGCTTCGGCGGCGGCCTGCAGGGCGGGAAGCGCCGCCGACCAGCAGACCAGCAATTCAAGCGTCGAAGTTGACTCCGGCAGCGGCGTGCCGATTCCGGCGCAAAGTTCGCGCAGTGCGTTTACGGCGACGACACGTTCGTCTGCCAATACCAGCCCGGCAAACGGCCGGGAACCCTTCTCAGAGAAGGTTCCCAGGCCAAATCGAACATGCAATCCTGAACCCATTTGCGATGCGAAGACTGTCGGTGGAGCCACACGAAGGCAGCAACGCAGACAAGCGTAAGGAGCCAAGGCACATCCGCAAAATGGGTTCCGTCCATGGTCCGAATCGATCGCGCAAATATCAGGGTGAACCCTTGGGCCTCACAAAGGGTTCGTTCATCGTGGCGCCGGCTTGTCGCATCAGGTCCCGCAGCCATTGAATACCTGGGTCGGAAGCGCGGTACTTGTGCCACTGGATGGCCTGCTCGAGCTGCGGCATCGGCATCGGCAACGGCAGGATCTTGATGGGCAGGGAATGTTCGATCGCCCGTGCCAGTCGTGCATGCACGGTAGCGACAAGTTCGGTGCCGATCACCAGATAGGGCAACGAAGAGAAGCTGTAGGACGTGACCTCGATATGGCGGGTGAACCCGTAGCGCTCCATCATCCAGCTCTCGAATGCAGGGTGCTCTGACTCGAACGGGACCATCACCACGTGAGCCGCGCCCGTA
>JAHECD010000167.1 GCA_024641945.1 Rubrivivax sp.
CGTGCCCCTGATCGCCCTCGTCGGAATGCCTGGCTGTGGCAAGTCCACGGTCGGGCGCCACTTGGCGCGACATCTGGGTCTTCATTTCGTCGATTCGGACCACGAGATCGAACAGCGGATCGGCATGCCGATCCGCACGTTTTTCGAAACCCACGGCGAAGCCGAATTCCGCGATGTCGAGCAGGCGGTGATCGACGCCGTCACGCGCGACCGTGACAACGTCGTCGCCACGGGGGGCGGGGCCGTCCTTCGGGCAGCCAATCGCGGAGCCTTGCACGAGCGGCGCAACGTCTTCTACCTCCGGTCCACGCCTGAAGAGCTCTTCCGCCGCTTGCGGCACGACACGCATCGTCCGCTGCTGCAGGTGGCGGATCCGCTGCGTCGCTTGCGCGACCTTTACCGCGAACGCGATCCGCTGTATCGGCAGACAGCGCACTACGTCGTCGAGACGGCCCGGCCGTCCGTGCCGGGCCTGGTGAACATGGTCCTGATGCAACTCGAGCTGTCGGGCGCCGTGGATCCGGGTCTGGTGCCCTCTCCGGTGGACCGCCTCGCAAAGCCGTCCTGATCGACCGGGGGGCATGGTCCCCGCCGCTACACTGCCCTGCATGGGCGCCACCTCCCTCGAGCACAACGCACGTGTCGCTGTCGACACGGGGACGTCCCGCTATGACATCGTCATCGGCAGCGGCCTGCTGGGGGCGCCATCGAGCTGGGACGGGCTGCCGCGCGCCAGCCGCGCCGTGGTCGTGACCAACACGACGATCGCGCCCCTGTGGGCTGCCCGGCTGCGCGCCGCGCTCGAACCCCACTATGCGCAGGTATCGATGCTCGAACTGCCGGACGGCGAAGAACACAAGGACTGGCCGGCGCTGAATTCGATCTTCGATCACCTGCTCGGCACCGGTTGCGACCGCAAGACGGTACTGTTCGCCTTGGGGGGCGGTGTCGTGGGCGACATGACTGGCTTCGCTGCGGGTTGCTACATGCGTGGCGTGCCGTTCGTGCAGGTGCCCACGACACTGCTGGCCCAAGTGGACTCGTCCGTGGGTGGCAAGACCGCCATCAACCACACGCTCGGCAAGAACATGATCGGCTTGTTCTACCAGCCCCAACGGGTGATCTGCGATCTCGACACGCTGACGACGCTGCCACAGCGGGAGCTCATCGCCGGGCTGGCCGAAGTCATCAAGTACGGCCCGATCGCCGATGCGGCATTCCTCGAATGGCTCGAATCGAACCTGGACGCGTTGCTCGCGCGTGACCCCGAAGTGCTGGCGTACGCCATCCGGCGCTCGTGCGAGATCAAGGCCTGGGTGGTCGGTCAGGACGAGCGCGAAGGCGGGTTGCGTGCCATCCTGAATTTCGGCCACACCTTCGGCCATGCCATCGAGGCCGGGCTCGGCTATGGCCGGTGGCTTCATGGAGAGGCGGTGGGCTGCGGCATGCTGATGGCCACCGCGCTGTCGGTTCGTCTCGGTCTCGTGCAGGACTCGTTGCTCGATCGCATGCGGCTTCTTCTCGGCCGGGCGGGATTGCCGCTCAACGGGCCGGCGCTCGGCCCCGTCCGCTATCTCGAATTGATGCGGCACGACAAGAAGGCCGAGGCCGGTGAGATTCGATTTGTCGTTCTCGATGCGGTGGGTCGAGCCTCCGTCAGGCCGGCGCCTGACCAGGACGTGGCTGCCGTCATCGAGCAGTACACGGCTTCGGCGGCTTGAAACGTCGCTGGCGTTGTCTGACACGCGCGCCCCGGTTGCTGGCCGCCTTGCACGTGTCGGCGCCCGCCCCACGTAGGCCGATGCGCACCGTTCTGCGTTGACGCAAGCCATCGCATGGCCAGGCAACCACGATTCCTGCTCGCCGGCCAGGTGCACCTGGTCGTGCAACAGGGCCACAACGGCGGACCGGTCGTGCTCCATCAAGAGGACAGTCGTCAATGGCTGTTGTTTCTTCGCGATGCAGTGGCCACGCACAAGGTGGTACTGCATGCCTGGCGTCTGGGGCGCGACGGGTTCAGCCTATTGGTGACGCCCCCGACTTCACAGGCGCTGAGCCGCATGTTGCAGACGCTGGGGCGTCGGTACGCCGGCTGGTTCAACGCTCGGCATGGTCGATCCGGCACGCTCTGGGGCGGGCGCTTCCGGTCGTGCGTCGTCGAGGCGGGGCCCTGGGTGTTGGTGGCAATGAACTACGTCGAGGGCGCACCCAGCACCGCGGGACCACTGTCTGAAACCCAATCCGGCCTTCAATCCGATCTTCATTCCGAGCCGCCTGCGCAATCGAGTCTGGCGCACCATCTGGGGCAGGCAGTCGACCGCGGCCTCAGTGACGTGGCGGCGTACTGGGACCTCGGCAATACCCCCTTCGAACGTTACGCCGCCTATCGGGGCCGGGCCGATACCGGGCTGGCGTCGCAGCAGATCGACACCATCGAACGGTCGCTTCGCAGCGGTCGCCCGATCGGCAGCGTGGAGTTCATCACCCAACTCGAGCAGGACGCGGCCCGGACGCTTGCGCCGCGCCAGCGAGGACGCCCGCGCAAGCCGGGGCCGCCATCGCCTCGTTGAGGGCAGGCCCTTTCATCTGGGCCAAGAAATTGCTTGGGGCTCAACGAGCTCACGCATTGACTATGTCCCCATTTTTGTACCATCTTTGATTCAATGAGATCTAATTCGACACTGACACCATTAAATGTCACTTGTCGGCAATGTTGCAGCGCACTATCCTCTCGAACCTTTTGAGTGCCCGGAGATCCCCATGGACCGCCAGCCCCGTCCCGCCAGCGAAACGACCGACAGTGAACTCGCCAGCGCCCATGCGCTGGGCCTTTACGACAACACCAGGGAGCACGATGCCTGTGGCGTCGGGTTCGTGGCCCACATCAAGGGCCAGAAGGCCCATTCGATCGTCGAGCAAGGCTTGAAGATCCTCGAGAACCTCGACCACCGTGGTGCAGTGGGTGCCGACAAGCTGATGGGAGATGGTGCGGGGATCCTGATACAGATCCCGGACGACTACTACCGCGCCGACATGGCTGCGCAAGGCGTCGTGCTGCCGCCGCCGGGTGAATATGGCGTGGGCATGATCTTCCTGCCGAAGGAGCAGGCCTCGCGTCTGGCCTGCCAGCAGGAAATGGAGCGCGCGATCAAGGCCGAAGGTCAGGTGCTGATCGGCTGGCGCGACGTGCCGGTGGACCGCGACATGCCGATGTCCCCCACGGTGCGTGCCAAGGAACCCGTGATCCGCCAGGTCTTCATCGGCCGTGGACACGACGTGATCGTCCCGGACGCACTCGAACGCAAGCTCTACGTCATCCGGAAGACCGCCTCCGCCGCAATCCAGAAGCTCAATCTCACGCACAGCCGCGAGTACTACGTGCCCAGCATGAGCTGCCGCACCGTCATCTACAAGGGTCTGCTGCTGGCTGACCAGGTGGGGCAGTATTACCGCGACCTCGCCGACCCGCGCACCGTCTCCGCGCTGGCACTGGTGCACCAGCGCTTCTCGACGAATACCTTCCCCGAGTGGCCGCTGGTGCACCCGTACCGCATGGTGGCGCACAACGGCGAGATCAACACGGTCAAGGGCAATTTCAACTGGATGCGCGCCCGCGAGGGCGTGATGAAGTCGCCCGTGCTCGGCGACGACCTGAAGAAGCTCTACCCGATCAGCTTCGAGCACCAGAGCGACACCGCCACTTTCGACAATGCGCTCGAACTGCTCGCGATGAGCGGATACCCGCTGGCGCACGCCGCCATGATGATGATTCCCGAAGCCTGGGAAAACCACGAGCTGATGGACACGCGCCGGCGCGCGTTCTACGAATACCACGCCGCGATGATCGAACCCTGGGACGGCCCTGCGGCGATGGTCTTCACTGACGGCAAGCAGATCGGCGCGACGCTCGATCGCAATGGCTTGCGGCCGGCACGCTACATCGTCACCGACGACGACCTCGTCGTCATGGCGTCGGAGTCTGGCGTGCTGCCGATCGCGGAAAACCGCATCGTCAAGAAATGGCGTCTTCAGCCGGGCAAGATGTTCCTGATCGACCTCGAGCAGGGCCGCATCATCGACGACGAGGAGTTGAAGAACCAGTACGCCAATGCCCGACCGTACCGGCAGTGGATCGAGAACGTGCGCATCCGCTTGGACACGATCGAGGTCACGTCCACCGATGCGGGTGAATTCACCGAGACACTGCTCGACCGGCAGCAGGCCTTCGGCTACACGCAGGAAGACCTCAAGTTCCTGATGAGCCCGATGGCGGCGAGCGGAGAAGAGGGCATCGGCTCGATGGGCAACGACTCGCCGCTGGCGGTGCTGTCGGACAAGAACAAGCCGCTCTACAACTATTTCAAGCAGCTGTTCGCGCAGGTGACGAACCCGCCGATCGACCCGATCCGCGAGGCGATCGTGATGTCGCTCAACAGCTTCATCGGGCCGAAGCCGAACCTGCTCGACATCAATGCGATCAACCCGCCGATGCGGCTCGAGGTGAATCAACCGATCCTCGACTTCGACGACATGGCGCGCCTGCGCACGATCGAAAAACACACGAGCGGCAAGTTCAAGAGCTATGAGCTCGACATCACCTACCCCGCTGCGTGGGGCCGCGAGGGTGCCGAAGCCAAGCTCGCGTCGTTGTGCGCGGAGACGGTGGATGCGATCAGGTCAGGCCACAACATCCTGATCGTGACCGATCGCAAGATGAGCCGCACGCAGATTGCGATCCCCGCGTTGCTGGCGCTGTCGGCGGTGCACCATCACCTCGTGCGCGAGGGCCTGCGCACAACGGCTGGCCTGGTCGTCGAAACCGGCTCGGCGCGCGAGGTGCATCACTTCGGCGTGCTCGCCGGCTACGGCGCCGAGGCCGTGCATCCGTACCTGGCGATGGAGACGCTGGCGTCGATCCACGAGGGGCTGCCCGGCGACCTCTCGGCCGAGAAGGCCATCTACAACTACGTCAAGGCGATCGGCAAGGGCCTGTCCAAGATCATGTCGAAGATGGGCGTCAGCACGTACATGTCGTATTGCGGCGCCCAATTGTTCGAAGCCATCGGCCTGGAAAAGAGTTTCGTCGACAAATACTTTCGCGGGACCGCGACGCAGGTCGGCGGCATTGGCGTGTTCGAGGTGGCCGAGGAGGCGTTGCGCATGCACCAAGCCGCCTTCGGTGACGACCCGGTGCTCGCCCGCATGCTCGACGCCGGCGGCGAGTACGCCTGGCGCACGCGCGGCGAGGAACACATGTGGACGCCGGACGCCATCGCCAAGCTGCAGCACAGCACGCGTGCGAACAAGTTCGACACCTACAAGGAATACGCGCAGATCATCAACGACCAGAACCGCCGGCACATGACGCTGCGCGGGCTGTTCGAGTTCAAGGTCGACCCGAGCAAGGCGGTGCCGCTGGACGAGGTCGAGTCGGCGGCCGACATCGTCAAGCGATTCGCCACCGGCGCCATGTCCCTCGGCTCGATCAGCACCGAGGCG
Source organism: Rubrivivax sp. (assembly GCA_024641945.1). Taxonomy (GTDB): domain Bacteria; phylum Pseudomonadota; class Gammaproteobacteria; order Burkholderiales; family Burkholderiaceae_C; genus Rubrivivax. The sequence goes on from JAHECD010000167.1 coordinate 5,500, forward strand.
CATTCGACGCTGGCGATCGCGATGAACCGCATCGGCGGCAAGAGCAATACCGGCGAGGGTGGCGAAGACCCCGCGCGCTACCGAAACGAGCTCAAGGGCATTCCGGTCAAGGCCGGGACGCTGGTCAGCGACATGCTGGGCAAGAAGGTCATCGAGGCCGACTACGAGCTGAAGGACGGCGACTCCCTGCGCAGCAAGATCAAGCAGGTGGCCTCCGGCCGGTTCGGCGTGACCACCGAGTACCTGAGCTCGGCCGACCAGATCCAGATCAAGATGGCGCAGGGCGCCAAGCCGGGCGAAGGCGGGCAGTTGCCCGGTGGCAAGGTGAGCGAATACATCGGCATGTTGCGCTACTCGGTGCCGGGTGTCGGCCTCATCAGCCCGCCGCCGCACCACGACATCTACTCGATCGAGGATCTCGCGCAGCTGATCCACGACCTGAAGAATGCCAACCCGCGCGCAAGCATCAGCGTCAAGCTGGTGAGCGAGGTCGGCGTGGGCACGATCGCGGCCGGCGTGGCCAAGTGCAAGGCCGATCACGTGGTGATTGCCGGTCACGATGGCGGGACCGGTGCGTCGCCCTGGTCGAGCATCAAGCACGCCGGCTCGCCGTGGGAGCTGGGTCTCGCCGAGACGCAGCAGACACTGGTACTGAACCGGCTGCGCAGCCGAATCCGAGTGCAGGCCGACGGCCAGATGAAGACCGGGCGCGACGTCGTCATCGGCGCGTTGCTGGGGGCCGACGAATTTGGCTTCGCGACCGCGCCACTGGTCGTCGAGGGCTGCATCATGATGCGCAAGTGCCACCTGAACACCTGCCCGGTGGGCGTGGCCACGCAGGATCCCGCGCTGCGCAAGAAGTTCGCCGGCAAACCCGAGCATGTCGTCAACTTCTTCTTCTTCGTCGCCGAAGAGGCGCGCCAGATCATGGCGCAGCTCGGCATCCGCAAGTTCGACGACATGATCGGCCGTGCCGACCTGCTCGACACACGCAAGGGTGTCGAGCACTGGAAGGCGCGTGGCCTGGACTTCACCCGTGTCTTCCACCAACCCGCAGCGCCGGCCGATGTGCCGCGCTATCAGGTCGAGGAGCAGGACCACCGGCTCGACAAGGCGCTCGACCGCAAGCTCATCGAACGCTGCAAGCCGGCTATCGAGCGCGGCGAGAAGGTCCAGTTCATGGAGGACACGCGCAACGTCAACCGTTCGGTGGGCGCGATGTTGTCCGGCGAGCTGATCCGCCGTCGGCCCGAGGGCCTGCCGGACCACACCATCTTCATCCAGATGGAGGGCAACGGCGGCCAGAGCTTCGGCGCGTTTCTCGCCAACGGCATCACGCTGTACCTCATTGGCGATGCCAACGACTACACCGGCAAGGGGCTGTCGGGCGGGCGCATCGGCGTGCGTCCGAGCATCGAGTTCCGTGGCGACGCCACCAAGAACATCATCATCGGCAACACGGCGCTGTACGGCGCCACGAG
>JAHECD010000168.1 GCA_024641945.1 Rubrivivax sp.
ATGCCGGGCGCTGCCCACACCGTGCAGGCCACGGTGCTCGCACTGGACCGTGCCAGCGGCGAACCGCTGGCCCTGCTCGACGGCGAAGCCCTGACGCTGCGCCGCACGGCGGCGCTGGCGGCGCGCAGGTTGGCGCGGCCCGATGCGCACTCGCTGGTGCTGGTCGGCGCCGGCCGTCTGGCCGGCTGGATGGCGCGCGCGCACGCGGCGCTTCGGCCGGGGCTGCGTCATATCGTGGTCTGGGGCCGGCGCCCCGACGCCGCGCAGCAGCTCGCTCGCGAGCTTGCCGCCGAGGGCCTGCCCGCACGCGCCGCCAGCAGCCTCGAAGCCGCCGTGCGTGCGGCGCAGATCGTGTGCTGCGCGACGACTTCGCAAGAGCCCCTGGTGCAAGGTGCCTGGCTCGCGCCGGGCACGCACCTCGACCTGGTCGGCGGCTTCCGGCGCGACATGCGAGAGGCGGACGACCAGGCGGTGGCGCGCTCGCGCATCGTCGTGGACACGTACGCGGGGGCGCTGGCCGAAGCGGGCGACCTGGTGCAGCCACTCGAGCGCGGCGTGATCGCGCGCGACGCCATCGTGGCGGAGCTGGCCGAGCTGCTGCGTGGCGAGCGCGACGGCCGGCGCGGCGATGCGCAGGTGACGCTGTTCAAGTCGGTGGGCACGGCGCTTGCGGACCTGGCCGCGGCGCAGCGGGTGCTCGACGGGACGGTCAACATGGCGAAGGCGACCGCATGAGTGCCGATTTCTGGCCGTCCTGCGGCTACCGTGATCTCGCTGTGGGCGCGCGCGGCTGGCTCGTGCCCACCGAGGCATGGCTCGCCCGCTGGCTGGCGCGCCCGGAACTGGCGCCGGTGGAGGAATCCTGTGCGGCCGAACTGGCGCTGCACCGCTCGCTGGTGGGGGCGCCGCTGCGTGCCGTGGCGCCGACCGAGCTGGATCGCATCGTCGATGCCGATGCACGCGGCAACTGGCGCCATTGGCTGCAATTCCGCGACGCCCTGGTGGCGGCGGGCACGATCGAGGCGTACTACCTCGGCCTGATGCGCGGCGCACGGGTGGACATCCCGCCGCTGTTCGTCGACCTGCTCGTGCAGCCCATCGTCCGCCATCTGCTCGATGACTCGCAGGACGCGCTCGAGGCCCGGGCCGGCGAGTTGCTGTTCCGCACGCAACGCGTCAACCGGTCCGACGGCCAGGTGCTCGCGGGTGACCGCGACACGCTCGACCTGCTGAACGAGACCGGTGGCTTCGGCGACCTCGGCCGGCTGCTGGCGCAGGCGCAGATGCCGCTGCGGCGGGTCGACATCGCGGTGCTGTCCGACGACAACGCAGCGGCCTACTGGACGAGCGACGCGCGCTTCAATTTCCTGCTCGACCTGCGCCACGCGGTCACGCAGGATATCGGCCATGGCATCCAGTTCAAGATGACCCGCGCACGGTCGGGACTGAAGGCCCTGTCGCGGGTGATGGAGCGCTGGGTCGAGCATCTGCTCGGCGTGCGTGTCACGATCACGCCCGAACCCCGCATCGACGACCCCCAGTGGCGCTGGCACGTGGGCCTGGACACCGCCTCGAATGCGATCCTGAATGACCTGTATGTCGGTGCCGACGTCGCGCCCGACCGCCTGGCGCAGCTCGTCAGCCTGTTCCGGCTGGAATTTGCGGACCCGGCCGAGATGCGCGCCGACGTGGCCGGCCGCCCCGTCTACCTCGGCCTGGCCACCGCGCCCGACCAGACGCTGCGTCTGAAGCCGCAGAACCTGTTGCTCAACCTTCCGCTGCGCGCCCCCGAATGAGGGCCAGCGACGACCGAATCGACTCCGACGGAGACCCACCCGCATGAACGCCGAAGAACTGCGCCAGATCCAGGCCCCGATCAAGGCACGCTACAAGGACGATCCCGCGGCCGCGCGCCAGACGTTCCGCGCCGTGGGAACGCTCTTGCCGGACCGGCCGTCGTGCCGCATCGAAACCCGCTTTGCACGGTTCGATGCCGGCCTGCACCCGGCTGCTGGCGGCGACGGCAGCGAAGCCTGCTCGGGCGACATGCTGCTCGAGGCGCTGGTGGCATGTGCCGGTGTCACGTTCAACGTCGTTGCCACGGCGATGGCGATTCCGTTCAGGTCGGCACAGGTGATCGTGGAAGGCGAGGGTGACTTTCGCGGCACCCTCGGCATCGCCAAGGACGTGCCGGTGGGTGTCAGCGAGATCCGGTTGCGGTTCGAGATCGATTCACCGGCGAGCGACGAACAGCTGGCCACCCTGCTCAAGCTGACCGAGCGCTATTGCGTGATCTACCAGACCCTGCAGCACCCGCCGAAGATGCAGGCGACGTTGCAGCGTGTGGCGTCCTGAGCGGCCGTTCAGCGCCCGCGGCGCACCCGCAGCAACTCGTCCACGATCAGGCAGATCGCACCGAGCGTGATCGCGCTGTCGGCGAGGTTGAAGCTCGGGAAATAGCCGCCGTGGAAGAGCGGCGCCAGGAAGCCGAAGCGGAACTGCAGGAAGTCGACCACGTAGCCGTGCAGCAGGCGGTCGATCACGTTGCCGAGCGCACCCCCCATGATCATGCTGACGGCAAAGCAGAACAGTTTCTGTGTCGGGTGGCTGCGCAGCATCCAGACGATGAATCCCGAGGCCGCCAGGCCCAGCCCGACGAAGAACCAGCGCTGCCAGCCCGCCGCGCCTGCGAGGAACGAAAACGCAGCGCCGGTGTTGTGCGCGCGCACGAGATTGAAGAAGCTGGTGACCGGTTGTGCATCGCCGTGCTGGAACATGCCCAGGATCAGCGTCTTGCTGATCTGGTCGAGCAGGATCACGACGACGGCCAGGCCGAGCCAGAGTGCGAGGCCGGGTGCGCGGGAAGAGGAAGCAGGCATGCGGGTGGACGGAGCGGCACGCGCCGGGAGGCGCAACGCGCGCAACTGTACCCAAGCCACCGTCCGTGCCCGCTGCGTTAACCTGCGCCGGCCATGAATTCAACCAGCGAACGGGTCACCCTTCACGCCGACGAGCCGTCGTTGCTGGCGGTGCTGACGGCTTCGCGCCGATGGCGTCTCGCCCTGCTGCTGGTGTGGTTCGTGGGCGGTGCGCTGTACTTCGCCCTGCCACCCAGCCCGGACCAGTTCAACCATGGTTATCTGGGCTGGCGGCTGTGGTCGGGTGACGTGCCGTACGTCGATACCGTCGACATGAACTGGCCCGGCGTCATGGGGCTGCAGGCCGTGGCCGTGGCGCTCTTCGGCACCACGCTGTGGGCCTGGCGCGCGGTCGACCTGGTGCTGTTTGCCTTCGCCGCCGCCGCGCTCGCAGACCTGCTGCGCCAGGCCGACGGTGCGCGCACGGCACGCATGTTCGCGTTGCTGTGCCTGCCCCTGTACATCGCTTTCGGCTACTGGATGGCGGGCCAGCACGACATGACGGCCGCGCAGTTTCTCGCGATGGCGCTGTGGTGCCATGTACAAGCCGATCGCGCCGATCGTGTCGCTGGTGCCCGTGCCGCGGAAGCCCGTGCCGATGTCGGTGGCGGCTGGCGCTGGGCGGCTGCGGCCGGTGCGCTCGTCGGCGTCGCGATCCTGAACAAACCGACCGTGGGCACGCTGCTCGTCTGGTGGCCCTTGCAGGGCCTGTGGCTGCTCCGCCCCTGGAAGGCCGCGGGTGTGTGGGCCGTGGCGGTGCGCGCAATGCTGGCGGGCGCCGCCAGCGTCGCCACCGTCGCGCTGGCGTTCGGCGGCGTGCTCGCCCTCGGCACGCCATGGCAGGAACTCGTCGACGTGGTGTTCACCTTCAATGCCGTCAGCCGTCTCGACGAGCCGGTGCCGTGGGTCGACGTGGCATCGCGCATCGGCTGGTGGCCACTCGGGGTGATCTTGTATGTCGTGCCGGGCCTGATGGCCCTGGGGCGCCCGGCCTGGCGATCGGCGCCCGCGACGTCCATCGTCCTGCTCGCGCTGACGGGTCTGGTTTCGTTTGCAGCGCAACGGCGCGGCCTGCACTACCACCTCGCGCCGTTCGTGCTCTGCGGCATGTGCCTGATGGCGGTGATAGCCGAGCGCGGCCTGCGCTGGTGGCGCACCACACGCCCCCGGGCGGGCGGCTTCGGTGCGTTCGCGGCCGTGCTGGGCTTGGGGCTGGCGCTCGGCCTGGGCTTGCGCATCGGTCAGACCTACCGCGGCCTTCCGTCGGCAATCGCCGCCGGTGATTGGGGCGTGCACCTGGCCCACTTCCGGGAGAACGACGGCCTCACGGTCGCCGATGCGTGGCGTTTCGCACGCTCTCTGGACGGCCAGCCACCCCATGCCTGCGTTCTGGTCGTGGGCACGTCGAGCGCGGTCAACTTCCTCGCAGCACGGCCGCAATCGACTCGTTTCTACTATTTCCCGGTGATCAGCGCGATGAAGCCGGCGATGCCGATGGCTGACCGCTGGGTCGGCCGCTGGGAGCAAGACCTGGCCGGCAGTCGCTGTCACGATGTGCTGGTGGCCGCCCGGGTCTGGCTGCACGAGGACCATCCGGGCCCGAAAAGGGCGGCAGAAGCCCTGCAGCGGCATCTCGAAAGCCACTACACCCGGGTCGGGGAACTCGGCGACCGTGGCATGGTGCATTACGTGCGCCGCGTCGACTGAGGTTGCGCCACACGGGACGCTGCGGGGCGTCGCCTCCGTGAGGCACATGCGCGGCACCCGATCTGGATCGGTCAACACCCAAGCTGTGGGGTCGCTGTACCGGGAGCCCCGTGACACCATTGGACAAATCCATCGGGCGGGGTTTGGTTTCGGGCGCACGTGGCGTTTCAGTTGATGAATGGGCAGGGAATGACTGGTCAGAACAGTTCGGGGTTGCAGCTCGAGAATGTCGATTGCTGCATTTGTGGCAGCAAGGCGAGCATGCCCATCGCCGTGGGCGAGGATTTCGAATACCGCACGAGCCCCGATTCGTTTCTCGTCCGCCGCTGCGAGGCTTGCTCGCTCGTCTACCTCGATCCGCGACCCGCCGCTGCCGAATTCCCGCGCATCTATCCGCCCACGTACCACGCGTTTGCATTCAGTGCGGCGAACTTCGGCATCGTGCACCGCGTGCGCGAGCGGCTGGAGGCGCGCCGCATGTTGCGCGCCACGCAGGGGTTGGGCGACGGCGCCACGATCCTCGATGTCGGCTGCGGGGATGGCTTCCACCTTGACCTGCTCAAGCGCTATGGCAACCCGTCCTGGCGTGTCGTCGGCGTGGATCTCGACGAGCGCGCGGTGGAGCGCGCGCGTTCGCGCGGCCTCGAGGTGCTGCACGGCGCGCTCGACGACGCCGGCGTGGCGGACGACAGCGTCGACCTCGCGCTGTGCATCCAGACCATCGAGCACGTGGGCGACCCGCCGTCGCTGCTGCGCGGCGTGCGCCGCGTCCTCAAGCCCGGCGGCCGGCTGCTGATCGTGACCGACAACACCGGCTCCCCCGACTTCCGCCTGTTCGGCACCCGTCATTGGGGGGGGTACCACTTTCCGCGCCACTGGAACCTGTTCGACCGGCGTTCCATCGCGCGCATTGCCGAATTGACCGATTTCGAAATCGAGTCGCTCCAGACCATGACGAGCCCCGTCAACTGGACCTATTCGGTGCGCAACTGGCTCGACGACTGGGGTGGTCCGCGCTGGCTCGTCGACCGGTTCACGCTGCGATCGCCGGTGGCGCTGGCGGTCTTCACGCTGTGGGACATGCTCATGTCGGCGTTGGGCCGCGGTGCGTTGCTGCGCGTGACCTTGAAGGGTGCCGGATGAGCGCCACTTCCAAACGGGCGCCCGTCCTCGTGCTCGGTGCCGGCGTGGCGGGGTTGACCGCGGCGTCGCAGCTGGCCCGGCGTGGCGTCGAGCACCGGATCTTCGAGGCCGGCCCGCGCATCGCCGGCATGGCCGACACCACGGTCGGCGCCGACGGCTTCACCTGCGACATCGGCGCGCACTTCATCACCAACCGCCTCGCAGCGGCCTGTGGCATCTCGGCCGATTGCCGCACGGTGCACAGTTATGCCGAGACCTTCCATGTACAGGACGGGCACGACTACGAATTTCCTTTCGGCGTGCTGCGCTCGCGGCGGTTCGTGGCCAGCGCGCTGCGCCAGAAGCTGGCCAACCTCGCAACGCCCGACGAGGCGTTCGCCAATGTGGCCGAGCGGTTCGAACACGAGTACGGGCCGGCGATCGCGGCCGAGCTGACCAACCCGATCGTCGAAGCCTGGTCGGGCCAGCCCGCCGAGCAGCTGTCGGCGGCCGTGGGCGACAAGATTCCGCAAGGCGTGCTCAAGACACTCTGGCTGCGCGCCGCCCAGCACGTCACGCACCGGGCGGTATCGATGGGCTACTGCCGCGACCGTCCCGAGAATGCCGGCGTCTTCCACGTCTACCCGGTCAAGGGTGTGGCCGAGGTGTGCCGCGCGCTCGCCGCCACGTTGCCGGCGCCGGTGGAAACCGGGCGGCCCGCGCAGAAGATCTACGTCGAAGGCGGGCGCGTGGTGGGCGCGCGCATCGCCGACCAGGACATCGACGCCTCGGCGGTCATCTCCACCGTGCCGATCAATCGCCTGCACCAACTCGTCACCGGGTCGGATGCAACCGACGGCTTTGCCGAGTTCCGCTACCGCGGCCTCGTGCTGGTCAACCTCAAGCTCGACGGCTTCGGCCTGCTGCCCAGCACCATGGTGTGGACGCCGAAGGGCTTCCCGTTCTTCCGCCTCACCGAGGCCCCGATGGCCATGCCCTGGCTCGCGCCCGAGGGCAAGACCATCGTCTTGTGCGAACTCGGCGCCCAGGTCGGCGACGAGACCTGGCGCCTTTCGGACGACGAGGCCGTGGCCCGATGCTGTGAAGGCCTCGCCTATTTCATCCCGGACTTGCAGCGGCGCCTGATCGGCGCGCAGGTCATGCGCCAGCCGCTCGGCTACC
>JAHECD010000068.1 GCA_024641945.1 Rubrivivax sp.
TTTGCCGAAGGCGAGTCCCCCGTCGTCGCGCTCGATCACGAGGCCGAACCCGACCGCGCACGGCTGCGCCAGCGCCTGCTCGAAGGCGCGGCCGAGTGGCTGCCGCTGATGCAGACCTGGACGGACGCGCGCCTGGCGGGCACGCTGACCTATCGGCGCATGACGGGGCAGACAGTGACGCTGCCCTTTGCCGCCGCGCTGCTGCACGTCTTCAACCACGGCACGCATCACCGGGGACAGATCAGCGCGGCGATCACCGCGCTGGGCCGCCCCTGCCCCGAGCTGGACCTGGTCATCCTGCTTCAGCAGGAGTCCGTGGGTCGATGACCGCCGCCATGCCCCGATGTCCGCACCCGTGACACCGCCCGTTGCCCCGCCCGCTGCCCCGCCGATGCCCACCCTCGACATCCGCCGCCCGTCGCCCCACGTCGCCGAGATCTGGCTGAACCGCCCCGATGTTCGCAACGCGTTCAACGAGGGCGTGATCGCCGAGCTGTCGGCCGCGTTTGCGACGCTGGGTGCCGACGAACAATTGCGCGCCATCGTGCTGGGCGGCCACGGCAAGGCGTTCTGCGCCGGCGCCGACCTGTCGTGGATGCGTGCGATGGCCGGCTACAGCTGGGAGCAGAACCGGGCCGACGCGCAGGCCCTGGCCGACATGCTCTGGGCCGTCTACCGCTGCCCCGTGCCGGTGGTCGGCCGGATCCACGGCGACTGTTATGCCGGCGGCGTGGGCCTGGCGGCCGTGTGCGACGTGCTCGTCGCCGCCGAAGGCGTGCAGTTCTGCCTCAGCGAGGCACGTCTCGGGCTGTTGCCGGCGACCATCGGGCCTTATGTCGTGCGCGCATTGGGCGAGCAGGCCGCACGCCGTTATTTCGTCACCGCCGAACGATTCGACGCGGCGCGTGCACATGCGCTCGGCTTCGTCCACGAAGTCGTCCCGCCGTCGGCGCTTGACGCGCGTGTGGCCGATCTGGTGGCGACCATCGTTGCCAACGGCCCGGCGGCTTCGCAAGCCTGCAAGCGGCTCGTGCAGGATGTCGCGGGGCGCGAGATCGATGCCGACCTGCGCAACGAGACGGCACGTCGCATCGCCGATATTCGGGCCAGCGCCGAGGGCCGGGAAGGGGTGCAATCCTTCCTCGGCAAGCGCGAGCCATCCTGGAAGCCGGGTTCGACGCCCTGACCAGTCGATGCTTGTCTTCAACCGCTCTGAAACCTTCGAGAACCCGGAATGAACCTGCCTGAACTCGACACGACGAATCTGATCGCGATCGCCGCCGCCCTCGGATGGGCCAGCGGCCTGCGCCTGTATGCCGTGGTGTTCTTCACCGGCCTGGCCGGCTACCTGGGCTGGGTCCAGCTGCCGCAGGGGCTCGCCCTGCTGCAGAACGAGCTCGTGCTCGGCACGGCCGGGCTGCTCGTGCTGACCGAATTCTTCGCCGACAAGATCCCCGGACTGGACACGGTCTGGGATGCGATTCACACGTTCATCCGCATCCCGGCGGGGGCGGCATTGGCCGCCGGGGTCTTCGGCGGCGATTCGACGGCCTGGGCCACGGTCGCGGCGCTGCTCGGCGGCACGCTCGCGGCCACCTCGCATACGGCCAAGGCGACGACGCGCGCTGCCGCGAACACGTCGCCCGAGCCGTTCTCCAACATCGGCCTGTCGCTGCTCGGCGACGCGGCCGTGCCGACGATGCTGTGGCTGTCGTGGGCGCATCCGGCCCTGTTCTTCGTGGTGCTGGCGTTGTCCGTGGTGCTGGCGCTCGTGACGACGGTGGTGCTGTTCCGTTTCCTGCGTGCGCTGTGGCGCCGCTTCACCGCGCCGCACCCGGCGCCGGCGTGACCGCGGCAGAAGGAGCGACATGTTCGGCAAGATCCTGATTGCCAACCGCGGCGAGATTGCGGTCCGCGTGGCCACCACGGCGCGCCGCCTCGGCGTGCGCACCGTGGCGGTGTATTCGACGGCCGATGCACAGGCCCGTCACGTGCGTGCGTGCGACGAGGCCGTGCACGTCGGTGGCCATGCGCCACGCGACAGCTACCTCAAGTGGGAGCGCATCATCGAGGCCGCGCTGTCCACGGGGGCGCAGGCGATCCACCCCGGCTACGGGTTCCTGTCGGAGAACGAGGAATTTGCGCGCGCCTGTGCAGCTGCCGGTCTCGTGTTCATCGGCCCGCCGGCCGATGCGATCCGCGACATGGGCAGCAAGTCGGCCGCCAAGACGCTGATGGAGAAGGCCGGCGTTCCGCTCGTGCCGGGCTACCACGGGCACGACAACGATCCCGCGCTGCTCGCGCGCGAAGCGGCGCGCATCGGCTACCCGGTGCTCATCAAGGCCAGTGCCGGCGGCGGTGGCCGCGGCATGCGGCGTGTCGACCGGGCGGACGACTTCGTGGCCGCGCTGGCCAGTTGCCAACGCGAGGCGAAGGCCAGCTTCGGTGACGATCACGTGCTCGTCGAACGGTACGTCACGCGCCCACGGCATATCGAGATCCAGGTCTTCTGCGACAGCCACGGCGGCGCCGTCTCGCTGTTCGAGCGCGATTGCTCGGTGCAGCGCCGTCACCAGAAGGTGCTCGAGGAGGCACCGGCTCCCGGCATGTCGGCCGTGCGGCGCGCCGAGATGGGCGCCGCTGCCCTCGCCGCCGCCCAGGCGGTGGGTTACGTGGGAGCCGGTACCGTGGAGTTCATCGCCGAGGAGCTCGACGATGGCGACCTGCGCTTCTATTTCATGGAAATGAATACGCGGCTCCAGGTCGAGCACCCGGTGACCGAAGCGATCACCGGCCTCGATCTGGTGGAGTGGCAACTGCGGGTGGCCTGCGGCGAACCGCTGCCGGCGCTGCAGGCGCAGCTCTCGATCCGAGGCCATGCGATCGAGGCCCGCATCTGCGCAGAGAACCCGGACGCCAATTTCCTGCCCGCCACCGGCACGCTGCACGTGGCGCGCTGGCCGGCGCACGTGGCCTTCGAGCGCAGCGACTCGCTGCCCCGTGTGGACACGGGCTTCGGCGAGGGTGATGCGATCAGCCCGTACTACGACTCGATGGTGGCCAAGCTGATCGTCTGGGGCGCCGACCGCGCGCAGGCGCTGGCGCGCCTCGACGCGGCGTTGCGCGATACACACATCGTCGGCCTGGCCACCAACGTGGCGTTCCTGCGCCGCGTGGTGAAGTCGCACGCCTTCGCCACCGCGGATCTCGATACCGCGTTGATCGAGCGCGAGCGCGTGGCGTTGTTCGATGCGCCCGGCCTGCCGCTGCCGCTGGTGGCCGCCGGCGTGGTGGCGCACCAGCTGGCACTGGAGGCAAGTGCCGAAGGTGCCGACCCCTGGAGCCGACGCGACGGTTGGCGCCTGCATGGCGGCGCGCGCCGCCGCTTCGAACTCGACGCCGGCGGCACACACCACCCGGTGACGCTCGAGCGCAGCCACGACGGCGCCGCAATGATCGTGGTCGGCGGCGAGCGCATGGCCCTCGACACACGGGCGCTCGGCGACGGTCGACACGACGTCACGCTGGCCGGACATCGCCACGTGCTGACGGTGCATGCCGCGGGTGACAAGGTGGCGGTTTTCGCCGAGGCCGGCAGTGCGATCGTCGGCGAGTTCGACCTGCTCGCGCACGCGGCCGATGGCGCCGCCGAAGGTGGCCGACTGACCGCGCCGATGCCGGGCAAGGTGGTCTCGTTTGCCGTCCAGGCGGGTGACAAGGTGCAGCGCGGTCAGGCGCTGGCCGTGATGGAGGCGATGAAGATGGAGCACACGATCAATGCACCGATCGACGGTGTCGTGGCTGAATTGATGTATGCCGTCGGCGACCAGGTGGCCGAAGGCGGCGAGTTGTTGCGCCTGGAGGGTGCCCCGTGAGCGTGCTGCCGTCGAAGGTGACGCTCGTCGATGTCGGCCCGCGCGACGGGTTGCAGAACGAGTCGGCCCCGGTGTCGACCGACGCCAAGGTCGAGCTCGTGCACCGGCTGCAGTCGGCGGGTTGCCGCGAGATCGAGGTCACGAGCTACGTGAGCCCGAAATGGGTGCCGCAGATGGCCGACAACCACGCCGTGATGAGTGGCGTGAGGCGCGCGCCGGGGGTTCGCTATTCGGTGCTCACGCCCAACATGAAGGGGCTCGACGCCGCGCTGCTCGACCGGCCCGACGAGATCGTCGTCTTCGGCGCCGCGACCGAGGCCTTCAGCCAGCGCAACATCAACTGCGGGATCGAAGAGAGCATCGAGCGCTTCCGCCCGGTGGTGGCCGCGGCGCTGGCGGCCGGCATCAAGGTGCGCTGCGCGGTGTCGTGCGCGCTCGGTTGCCCGTACCAGGGCGAGGTCACGCCCGACGAGGTGGAGCGTGTCGTCGTGCTCATGAAGGGCATCGGCGTGCAGCACTGCGGCATTGCCGACACGATCGGCGTGGGCACGCCGCGCAAGGCGCAGGCGGCGATCGAGCGCGCGCTGAAGCACTTTCCGCTGCACGAGGTGAGCGGGCATTTCCATGACACCTACGGCCAGGCGCTGGCCAACATCTATGCCTGCCTCGAGATGGGGCTGCACACGTTCGACGCCAGCGTGGCCGGCCTCGGCGGCTGCCCCTACGCCAAGGGCGCCACGGGCAACGTGGCGAGCGAGGACGTGGTCTTCATGCTCGACGGGCTGGGCATCGAAACCGGCATCGACCTGGGCCGGCTCGTCGACGCCGGCGCCTTCATCTCCGGCGTCATCGGGCGCCCGCCGGTGTCGCGCGTGGCGCGTGCGCTGTTGTCCAAGCGCGCCGTGGCATGACCGGCGCGGCGGACCGCCCCGAGGGCTTCCGGCGTGTCGCCGCCGCGCTGGCCGACGCCGGCCATCCCCACGCACCCGTGTGGCTCGACGTCTCCGCGCGCACCGCGCAGGAGGCCGCCGACGCGCTTGGCGTGGCGCTCGGCCAGATCGCCAAGAGCGTGGTCTTCCGGCGCAGGGCCGACGACGTGGCGGTGATCGTCGTCACATCGGGCGACCGGCGTGTCGACGAGAAGCGCGTGGCCGCGATCACCGGGCCCTTGGGCCGCGCGGATGCCGATTTCGTGAAGGCGAAGACAGGCTTTGCGATCGGCGGTGTGTCACCGGTCGCTCACAGCGAACGGCCGGTCCTGCTGATCGATCGCGAGCTGCATCGCTTCGATTTCATCTGGGCCGCGGCCGGTCATCCGAACGGCGTCTTCCGCCTGTCGCCGTCGGAACTGGTCGTGTTGACCGGCGCACCGGTGCACGACGTGGTGCAAGTCGCCGCGCAGGGCGTGGTGGGACCCACATGAGCCACGGGTCCGAGGTCGCCAGCCCGTGCATCAACGTGTGCCGCATGCACGAGGCCACGGGCTGGTGCACGGGCTGTGCACGCACGATCGGCGAGATCGCCGGCTGGGGCCGGTACGACGATGCGGCCAGGCGTCGCGTCTGGGCCTTGCTGCCGGCGCGCCGTGACGAACTGCAACGCCTCGGCGCGTTCGAGGGGCCGGCATGAAGCTGCTCGAGTTCTGGTTCGATCCGGTATCGCCGTATGCCTACCTCGCATTCGAGGCGTTGCCGCAGGTGCTCGAAGGGGTGAGCTACAGCGTGACCTACCGCCCGGTGCTGTTTGCGGGCCTGCTCAAGCAGTGGGGCCAGAAGGGCCCGGCGGAGATCGAGCCCAAGCGAGCCTGGACCTATCGCGACGTGTCCTGGCGCGCCCACGCGCAAGGCGCGGGGCTCGAGCTGCCGGTGCAGCACCCTTTCAACCCGCTGGCGCTGCTGCGGCTCTGCATCGCGTGTGCGCCCGCCGGCGGCGCGCCGAACCGGCGGGTTGTCGAGGCGGTGTTCCACCATGTGTGGCGCGGCGGGATGGACGCCAACGACGGCGCCCGCATGGCCGCACTGACGAACAGGCTGGCACCGACGCGTGAGCCGGAAAGTGACGGCGTGAAGGTCGATCTTAGGGAAAACACTGACCGTGCCGTGCAACTCGGCATCTTCGGCGTGCCGACGATCGTCTGCGAAGGCCGCGCGTTCTGGGGCACCGATGCGCTGCCCATGCTGAGCGCGTTTCTCCGAGGAGACGCGTGGTTCGACGGGCCCGCGTGGGACGGGGCGGCACGGCCGCGCGGCGGCGTGCAGCGGCGCTGATCGTCAGTTTGGCATCAGCGCCGCGTCAGCCGGCGTTGGATTCGAGTCAGAGCCTGGTCAGAGCGTTGTCCAACCATGCGACATCGGCGTTCGCGTACGCCGCAACCGCACCAGGAGACACCATGGACACTGCTTTGGCAACCAAGATTGCCAGCCACCCCAAATACCAGGAACTCAAGGCCAAGCGCACGAGTTTCGGTTGGTGGCTGACGCTCGCGATGATGGTCGTGTATTACGGCTTCATCATCCTCGTCGCATTCGACAAGGCGTTCCTCGCCCAACGTCTGGGCGACGGCGTGATGACGCTGGGCATCCCCATCGGCTTCGGCGTCATCGTCTTCACGATCATCATCACGGCGTTCTACGTGAACCGTGCGAACCGCGAGTTCGACGAACTGTCCGACGCTGTCGCCAAGGCGGTGCTGAAATGAGCCGCTTCGCACTTTCCACCGGCGCGCGTCGCGCGCTCACGCTGGCGTCGCTGCTCGGCGTCTCTTTCGCCGCGTGGTCCGCCGGCGCCGATCTCGGCCAGGCCGAGAAGCAACCGACGAACTGGACCGCGATCAGCATGTTCGCGGGCTTCGTGCTGTTCACGCTGTTCATCACCAAGTGGGCGGCGGCACGCACCAAGAGCGCGGCCGATTTCTACACGGCGGGCGGCGGCATCACGGGCTTCCAGAACGGCCTGGCGATCGCCGGCGACTACATGTCGGCGGCCTCGTTCCTCGGCATCTCCGCCGCGGTGATGGCGAGCGGCTTCGACGGGCTGATCTACTCGATCGGCTTCCTCGTTGGCTGGCCGGTCATCACCTTCCTGATGGCCGAGCGGCTGCGCAACCTGGGCAAGTTCACCTTCGCCGACGTGGCCGCCTTCCGCTTCGACCAGAAGCCGGTCCGCATCTTCGCCGCGTCGGGCACGCTCGTCGTGGTCGCGTTCTACCTGATCGCGCAGATGGTCGGCGCGGGCCAGCTCATCAAGCTGCTGTTCGGCCTCGAGTACACGTATGCCGTCGTCATCGTCGGCGTGCTGATGATGGTCTACGTGCTGTTCGGCGGCATGACGGCCACGACGTGGGTGCAGATCATCAAGGCCTGCCTGCTGCTCGGCGGCGCGTCGTTCATGGCCTTCATGGTCATGCTGCACTACGGGTTCAGCCCGGAGGCGATGTTCGCGGCGGCCGTCAAGGTCAAGGCCGAGCTCGCCAGCAAGGGCGGCAAGCCGGCCGAGGAGGCGGCCAAGATCGGACAGTCGATCATGGGCCCGGGCAATTTCGTGAAGGACCCGATCTCGGCGATCAGCTTCGGCATGGCGCTGATGTTCGGCACCGCCGGCCTGCCGCACATCCTGATGCGCTTCTTCACCGTGCCGAGCGCGAAGGAAGCGCGCAAGTCGGTGATGTGGGCGACGGGCTGGATCGGCTACTTCTACCTGCTGACCTTCATCATCGGCTTCGGCGCGATCACCTTCGTGCTGACGAACCCGCAGTTCCTCGACGCCAAGGGCGCGCTGCTCGGCGGCGGCAACATGGCCGCCATCCACCTCGCCAACGCGGTGGGCGGCAACGTGTTCCTCGGCTTCATCTCGGCGGTGGCCTTCGCGACCATCCTCGCGGTCGTGGCCGGCCTCACGCTGTCGGGTGCGTCGGCGGTGTCGCACGACATCTACGCCACGGTCATCAAGAAGGGCAATGCCGACAGCGCGTCGGAGCTGAAGGTCTCGCGCGTGACGACGGTGGCGCTGGGCATCGTGGCCGTGTTGCTGGGCATCGCGTTCGAGAAGCAGAACATCGCGTTCATGGTCTCGCTGGCCTTCGCGATCGCCGCCTCGGCCAACTTCCCGGTGCTTTTCATGAGTGTGTTGTGGAAGGGCTGCACGACCCGCGGCGCGGTGATCGGCGGCTTCCTCGGCCTGGTCTCATCGGTGGCCCTGACCATCGTGTCGCCGTCGGTGTGGGAAGCCACGCTCGGCAACCCCAAGGGCTCGGCGCTGTTCCCGTACACATCGCCGGCGCTGTTCTCGATGGCCATCGGTTTCATCGGCATCTGGCTGTTCTCGGTGCTCGACACGAGCAAGCGCGCCGCCACCGACAAGGCCGGCTTCCTGGCGCAGCAGGTGCGGTCGGAGACCGGCATCGGTGCCTCGGGCGCCTCGGGGCACTGACCCGGACAGGCCCATGATCTGATCTGACGCAGGATTGCGTCACGGGGCCGCAGGCACACTGTCTGCGGCCCTTTCCCTTTCAGGCCTGCCATGACACCCGCTCCCGATGCCGAACCGCAGCGCGAGATGCTGTCGCTCGCGACGTCTCACATCCGCGATGTCTACGTGCGCAAGCCGTTCTACGTCGACGGCGGGCTCGACATCGTCTCGGTCTGCCGTGCGTTGTCGGAGCACGGCCTCACCCATGCGCTCGTGCAGGACGGCGAGCGCCTGGGCATCTTCACGACCACCGACCTGCGCGACGCGCTGCTGCGCCCGCAGCCCCCGCACGCGCTGGCCGTACGCGAGGTGGCGCATTTCGACATCGTCGACGTGCAGGCCGACGCCGAGGTCTTCGAGGCGCTGTGGCTGATGCTGCGCCACCGCGTGCACCGTCTGCTCGTGCGCAGCGGGACGGAGGTGCTGGGTGTGCTGGGGCAACTCGACCTGGTGAGCTTCGTCGCCAACCACTCGCACATCATCGCGTTGCAGATCGACGATGCGGCGTCGATCGACGCGTTGCAGGTTTGCGCCCGGCGCATCGATCACATGATCGAACTGCTGCATGAGAGCGGTATCCGCATCGAGCGCATCACGCGACTCGTGAGCGAGCTCAACAAGCGACTGTTTGCCCGCGCCTGGGGGCTGGTCGCGCCGCCCTCGCTGGTGTCCAACAGCTGCCTCGTCGTGATGGGCAGCGAGGGCCGCGGCGAGCAGATCCTGAAGACCGATCAGGACAACGCGTTGCTGTTGCGCGACGGCTTCGTGTTCGACGGACTGGCGGCCGTCACGCGCCAGTTCAACGACGCCTTGTCGACCTTCGGTTACCCGCCGTGCCCGGGCGGCGTGATGCTCACCGAGCCCGCCTGGTGCCAGAGCGTGTCGGCCTTCCGGGAGACGGTGCGCGGCTGGCTGTACGGCGCCAACCCCGAGGGCCCGATGCAGTTGGCCATCTTCTTCGACGCCGCGCCGGTGGCCGGCGACGCCGGTTTGCTCGACGACGTGCGCGGCTACCTCGACGCCATTGCCGCCGGGCAGGACACCTGGCTCGCGCGTTTTGCCGCCGCCGCCGACCAGTTCCACGAGCCGGGCCATTGGTTCACGCGCCTGACGAGCCGGCGCGACGAGCAACCGCTGGACCTGAAGAAACTCGGCACGTTTCCGATCGTGCATGGCGTGCGCGCTCTCGCGCTGCGCCACGGCGTGCGTGTGCAGAGCACGGCCCAACGTCTGGCTGCGCTGGTCGAATGCCATGCACTGGATGCCGCACTCGCCCGGGACCTGCTGGATGCGCTGCACTTTCTGATGGGCCTGCGCCTGTCGCACCAGTTGCGGCAGCGTGCGGGCGGTACGGCACCCGGCAACGAAGTCCGCCCGTCGGAACTCGGCATCTTCGAGCGCGAGCCGCTGCGCGATGCGCTCGCGATCGTGAAGCGGTTCCGCCTGGCGCTGCGCCAGCAGTTCCACCTCGACGCCACCTGAGCCGAGCCGTCCCCAGCGGCGGCCGGACCATCGAATGAGGGCCCGTGGTTTCCCTCGACTTCCGCCTGCATTGCACATCGCGGGATATGGGCTCAGGGTTGCCACGGAGGTTGTCAGTCGCCGTTGGCGTTGCGTCAGAAATTCGTAAGTGAATTCGTCCACATTCGTGCCGCGCTGTATGTGGCGCGCGGTTCGATGGGCCGCGACCTTCGACAAACAACATCATGGACACGAGGAGACTCTCCATGCAACACGACTCACAGGGCTACTGGAAAGCCACGCTGGGCCTGCTGACCAAGATCATGGTCATCTGGTTCCTCGTATCTTTCGGGGCCGGCATCCTGTTCGCGCCGCTGCTGAACAACATCCACCTCGGTGGCTACCCGCTCGGCTTCTGGTTCGCCCACCAGGGTTCGATCTACATCTTCATCGCGTTGATCTTCTGGTACGCCAAGAAGATGGGCGATATCGACCGTCAGTTCGACGTGCACGAGGACTGAGGCCATCATGGAACTCCAAACCACCATCTACATCGTCGTCGGCCTGAGCTTCGCGCTCTATATCGGCATCGCCTTCTGGGCGCGTGCCGGCTCGACGAGCGAGTTCTACGCAGCCGGCGGCTCGGTGCACCCGGTCATGAACGGCATGGCCACCGCGGCCGACTGGATGAGCGCGGCGTCGTTCATCTCCATGGCCGGCCTGATCTCCAACATGGGTTACGGCGGCGGCCTCTTCCTGATGGGCTGGACCGGCGGCTACGTGCTGCTGGCCATGCTGCTCGCGCCGTACCTGCGCAAGTTCGGCAAGTTCACGGTGCCGCAGTTCATCGGCGACCGCTTCTACTCCAAGAGCGCGTCGACCGTGGCCGTGCTGTGCCTGCTGACCGCCTCGATCACGTACATCATCGGCCAGATGACGGGCGTGGGCGTGGCGTTCTCGCGCTTCCTGGGCGTGAGCAGCGAGGTCGGCATCTACGTCGGCATGGGCATCGTGTTCCTGTATGCGGTGTTCGGCGGCATGAAGGGCATCACCTACACGCAGGTGGCGCAGTACATCGTGCTGATCCTGGCCTACACGATCCCGGCGATCTTCATCTCGCTGCAACTCACCGGCAACCCGATCCCGCAACTGGGGCTGGGTTCGTCGCTCGAGGGCCAAAGCGTGCCGCTGCTGACCAAGCTCGACCAGGTCGTCACCGACCTCGGCTTCGGCAAGTACACGACCGCGCTGCCGGGCAGCATGCTGAACATGTTCATGTACACGCTGTCGCTGATGATCGGCACGGCCGGCCTGCCGCACGTCATCATGCGATTCTTTACGGTGCCGTCGGTCAAGGACGCCCGTTCCTCGGCCGGCTGGGCGCTCGTCTTCATCGCGATCCTGTACACCACGGCACCCGCCGTGGCTGCGATGGCCAAGACCAACCTGATCCGCACCATCACGCCCGGTGTGGTCATGAAGGACGCCAACGTCTACGACAAGGAAGGCGCGATCAAGTACGAAGAGCGTCCGGACTGGATGAAGCGCTGGGAGAAGACCGGCCTGCTGAAGTTCGCCGACAAGAACGGCGACGGTCGCATCCAGTACTACAACGACAAGAACAAGAATCCGGAATTCGTGAAGAAGGCCGAAGAGGCCGGCTGGAAGGGCAACGAGCTCGACGTCAATGCCGACATCATCGTGCTGGCCAACCCCGAGATCGCGTTGCTGCCCAACTGGGTGATCGCGCTGGTCGCGGCGGGTGGTCTGGCGGCGGCGCTGTCGACGGCGGCGGGTCTGCTGATGGCCATCTCCTCGGCGGTGTCGCACGACCTGGTGAAGGGGGTGTTCGCACCCGACATCAGCGAGAAGGGTGAACTGCTGGCCGGCAAGATCGCGATGGCCGTGGCCATCGTCATCTCGGGCTGGCTCGGCCTGAACCCGCCAGGGTTCGCGGCCGGTACCGTGGCGCTGGCCTTCGGCATCGCGGCGTCGTCGCTCTTCCCGGCCATCATGATGGGCATCTTCAGCAAGAAGATGAACAAGGAAGGTGCGATGGCGGGCATGCTCTCAGGCCTGTTCATCACGCTGTTCTATGTGTTTGCGCACAAGGGCATCTTCTTCATCAAGGGCACCGAGTACCTCGGCGTGATCGGCGGCGCGAACAGCTTCTTCGGCATCACGCCGGAAGCCTTCGGCGCGGTCGGTGCGATCTTCAACTTCATCGTCGCCTTCGCGGTCGACAAGGTGACGAAGGAGCCGCCGGAGCACATCCAGCACATGGTCGAGGCCGTGCGCATCCCGCGCGGATCGAAGGCCGTGGACGGCGCCCACTGACGCCTGCTCACTGGTGAAAACGGCCCCCGCCGCGATGCGCGGCGGGGTCAGAATCGGGGCCCCGCCGGTCAAGCCGGCGGGGCCCTTTGCTTTGTCATGGGGCGCGTGGTCGCTGCCCTTCAGGAGTTTGCCAATGGCCTTCGACGCCGGCGTCGCGCTGACGTGGATTCTCTTTCTGGCCTTGTTCCCGATGGCCTTCTTCTGGCTGCGCCGGGCCTGGCGCATCGTCGTGCGCCGCGATTTTTCCGAGGTCGCGCTCAAGCGCGGCGAGACGCCGCCGGATGTCGAGAAGTGGGCGCCCTACGCGATGGCGATCAACGGGGTCGCCGGCGCGGTGGTGGTCGTCGTGATCGTTTCGGTGCTCGTGTTCGCATTGCCGTACGAGACCTGGACGGCGGTGGCCGGCAGCACCATCTGGTGCAAATTCTTCTTCGATTTTGCCCTCAGCCGGCACGCCCATGGCTTCGCCGCGAAGAAGAAGACCTGAGCAGGCGAAGTCTCCATCGTGATGCGCGCGCGACTGCTGCACCAACGCCTCGGCGCGCTGTCCGTTGCGGCGCTGCTCTTGTTCAACTTTCCGCTGCTCGCTCTGTGGGACCGTGATGCATTCGTCTTCGGCCTGCCGTTGTTTCCCGTCGCGTTGTTCATCGTCTGGGGCCTGCTGATCGGCATCCTGGCCTGGCTCATGGAGCGCAGCGAATGAGCACGCAAGTGGCTCGATACGTGTCGGCTTTCGGCCCGGAGCGGCCATTCGCTCTTGCTTCTTCGAAGCGGCAGCCGACTTCCCTGCACAAGCATCGCGCGGGGTTGCGGCCGGGTCGGGTCTACGGCGTCACTGGGCCGGTCCCGCCGGCGGCGGGACTGCGCTGCGTTGCTCGCTACACGGGGGCGGCTGCGATGCCTCCGCAGTGCCGCTGGACGCGGCACTGCATAGAGACTTCTCGCCGGTCCGCGGCAAGGCCACGGACTTCCCCCCGCTGCGCTGCGCTACTCGCCGGCCCAGAGGCGCCGCAGCCCCGACCCGGCCGCAGCCCTGCCAGCACCTTGGTATTCGTGATAGCAGGAAAGCCACAACGCCGCGACAGGCCGAGGGCCGGTGCCCGACGGGGCGAATGGAGGCGGCGAGAAGCGCAGTGCAGCGGGGGGCAGTCCGCCGCCGGCGGACCGGCGAGAAGTCTCTATGCGTCGACGCGTTCAGCGTCGGCGCGGAGGCATCGCAGCCGCCCCCGCGGAGCGAGCATCGCAGCGGAGTCGGCGCGCAGCGCCGACCGCCGGGGGCTGAGCCCCGTCGGGCACCGGCCCTCGGCCTGCACACCAGGATGGCTTGCAACGTTGAACGTCAGGCGTGGCTTGACCACGAACGGCCGCTCCGGGTCGAAAGCGCGCCCACGGGAGGACATCAGGTGATCGCTCCGGCCGCCGTGCTGGCGGCGTCGTTTGCCTATCTTCTGCTGCTCTTCGTGGTGGCCTGGTGGGGCGACCGACGGGCGGGGCAGGGCCGGTCGGTGATCGGCAATGCGTGGGTCTACGCGTTGTCGATGGCGGTCTACTGCACGGCCTGGACCTACTTCGGCAGCGTGGGCCGGGCGGCGTCGGGCGGCGTGTGGTTCCTGCCGATCTACCTCGGGCCGATGCTGGCGATGCTGCTGGCCTGGCTGGTGCTGCGCAAGATGATCCGCATCGCGCGCACGTACCGCATCACGTCGATCGCCGATTTCGTCGCCAGCCGCTACGGCAAGAGCCCGGCGCTGGCCGGCCTGGTGACGATGATCACCGTGGTGGGCATCGTGCCGTATATCGCGCTGCAATTGAAGGCGGTGGCCAGCGGGTATGCGGTGCTCACCACGCCCGTCGGGTCCGCGCTGCCGGTCGGGGGCCCCTGGTGGAGCGACGGCACGCTGTATGTCGCGCTCGCGCTGGCCGGGTTCACGATGGTCTTCGGCACGCGCCATCTCGACGGCACCGAGCGCCACGAAGGCATGGTCGCCGCGATCGCGTTCGAGTCGGTGGTCAAGCTGCTCGCATTCCTCGCGGTCGGCGCCTTCGTCACCTGGGGCCTGTTCGGCGGGCCGTCGGATCTCTTTGCGAAGGCGAGCGCGGTGCCCGAGATCGCCGGCCTGCTCCGGCTCGCGCAGCCCGGCAAACCGTTCGCCTACGAACAATGGTTCGCGCTCACGCTGTTGTCGATGCTGTCGGTGCTGCTGCTGCCGCGCCAGTTCCAGGTGATGGTGGTCGAGAACGTCGACGAGGACCATCTGAAACGCGCCGCGTGGGCATTCCCGGCCTACCTGCTGGCGATCAACGTGTTCGTGCTGCCGGTGGCGCTGGGGGGGCTGCTGTACTTTGCCGGCCGCTCGATGAATGCCGACACCTTCGTGCTGTCGCTGCCGCTGGCGGGCGGCCAGCCCGGGCTGGCACTGGCGGGTTTCATCGGCGGGCTGTCGGCCGCGACCGGCATGGTGATCGTGGAGACGATCGCGGTGTCGACGATGGTGTGCAACGACCTCGTCATGCCGCTGTTGCTGCGCCTTCGCCGGTTTGCCCACCACGGCGACCTGACCGGCCTGCTGCTGGTGATCCGCCGCACGGCGATCGTCGCCATCCTGCTGCTGGGCTACCTGTATTTCCACCTCGCGGGCGAGGCGTACGCGCTGGTGAGCATCGGGCTGATCAGCTTTGCCGCGGTGGCGCAGTTCGCGCCGGCCGTGCTGGGCGGCATGTACTGGAAGGGCGGCACGCGCGAAGGTGCGCTCGCCGGGCTCGTGGCCGGGTTTGCGCTCTGGGTCTACACGCTGATGCTGCCGTCGATCGCCAAGTCCGGCTGGTGGCCGGCGGCCTTCATCGAGCAGGGCGCCTTCGGCGTCGCGCTGCTGCGTCCGGAGCAACTGCTCGGACTGTCGGGCCTGGACAACCTGACCCATTCGCTCTTCTGGAGCCTGCTGGCCAACGTGGGCCTGTACGCCGCGGTGTCGCTCGCGCGTCCGCCCACGGCGAGCGAGACGAGCCAGGCGCTGCTCTTCGTCGACGTGCTCGACCGCACCTCCGCCGCGCGGCCCGTGTTCTGGCGCGGCCGGGCCAAGGTGGCCGACCTGCTGGCGCTCGTCGGGCGGTTTCTCGGCCACGCACGCGCCACGGCGCTGTTCCAGTCGTACGCCGCGCAGCAGGGCGCCGTGTCCATCGAGCGCATCGAGCCGGACGCGCGCCTCGTGCACTTTGCCGAGACGCAGCTTGCCGGTGCGATCGGCAGCTCGTCGGCGCGTGTGATGGTGGCATCGGTGGTGGAAGAAGAAGCGCTCGGCATGGACGATGTGCTGCGCATCCTGGACGAGGCCTCGCAACTCCGCGCCTACTCCCATGCGCTGGAAACGGCCACGGCCGAGCTGCGTGCCGCCAACGAGCGGCTCGAAGGGCTGGACCGGCTCAAGGACGACTTCATGTCTTCGGTGACCCACGAGCTGCGCACGCCGCTCACGTCGATCCGCGCGCTGGCCGAACTGATGGTCGACGACCCCGACATGGCGCTCGCGCAGCGCCAGCAGTTCCTCGACATCGTCGTCGCCGAGACGGCGCGACTCACGCGCCTGGTCAACCAGGTGCTCGACCTGGCCAAGATCGAGTCCGGCCATGCCGAATGGCAGAGCGCCGATGTCGACCTCGTTGCGCTCGCTCGCCAGGCGGCGCAGACGGTGCACGAGGTGGTGCGCGAGCGCGGCGCCGAGCTCGTGCTGCACCTGCCGGACGCCGTACCGACCCTGCGTGCCGATCCGGACCGGCTGTTGCAGGTGCTGCTCAACCTGCTGTCCAACGCGGTCAAGTTCGTGCCGCCTGAAGGCGGGCGCATCGATCTTCGGCTGTCGGCCACCGGTTCGCACGCCGTGGTCGAGGTCCAGGACAACGGGCCAGGCGTGCCGGCGGCGCAACGGGCGCTGGTCTTCGAGAAATTCCGCCAGGGGGGCGACGCCGCGAACCGACCGCAGGGCACGGGCCTGGGGCTACCGATCAGCCGCCAGATCGTCGAGCATTTCGGCGGCCGCATGGAACTGCGTCCTGACACCGGTCAAGGTGCATGCTTCGCCTTCACGCTACCTTGGAAAATGAACGATGGGGCGCCGCAGGAATCGGCGCAAGCATCGCTGCCAGGGGCGCCGGACGAAGCGCCTGCGCCGTACGGAGACAAGCCATGACCGCCGCCAAGATCCTGATCGCCGACGACGAGCCGAACATCCTGATCTCGCTCGAATACCTGATGAAGCGCGAAGGGTTCGACGTGCACGTGGCGCACGATGGCGTGCAGGCGCTGGAGGCGCTGCGCCGCGTGCGCCCGGCGCTCGTGCTGCTCGACGTGATGATGCCGGGCAAGACCGGCTTCGAGGTCTGCCAGGAGATGCGTGCCGACGAGGCGCTGAAGCACATCCGCGTCTTGATGCTCACCGCCAAGGGTCGCGACACCGACGTCGCCAAGGGCCTGGGTGTGGGCGCCGATGCCTACATGACCAAGCCGTTCTCGACCAAGGCGCTGGTCCAGAAGGTGCGCGAGATGCTCGGCGAGACCCCACCCCAGGTTCCGGCTGCAGGCGCATGAAGCGCGATCGCCGGCTGCTCGCGACCCTCGGCGCCGCGGCCGCGGGTGCGGCGCTGCTGCTGCTGCTGTTTGCGCTCGGGGGCGGCGCGCTGGTGTGGTCCACGCTGGGCGCGGACGAACGTGCCATGGTCGTGTCCGTGCTCGGCGGACGATGGCCCTTGATGCTGCTGTCCGCAGCGGCTGCCGTCGGGGCCGCGGTGGCGGCGGCGCAACCCCTCTACCGCCGTTGGGTGGCTGCGCCGGCGCGGCTGAACGAGCAGGCGCAGGTGTTTTTGTCCACCGACGTGAAGCGCGAGCTGTCGGCCGACGGCGCGGCGGCCGACGTGCAGGCGCTGGCGCAGACGATCAACGAGTTGGCGCGCCAGCGCGACCAGCTCAAGGACGACATCGCCGCCGAGGTGGCGCAGGCCAGCCGCAGCATCCTGCAGGAGCGCAACCGGCTCGCCGCACTGATGAGCGAATTGACGCAGAGCGTCGTGGTCTGCAATCTCGACGGCCGCGTGCTGCTTTACAACAACCGCGCGCGCATGCAGTTCCGCACCCTGTCGGACGCGCCGGCGCTGGCGGGTGGCGCCGAGCTCATCGGCCTGGGCCGCTCGATCTACACCGTCTTCGATCGCAAGCTCGTGGCCCATGCCCTCGACAGCGTGCAGCAGCGCCTGCAGCGCGGGGCCGCGCATCCGACGGCGCAGTTCGTCACCACCACGCGGTCCGGGCAGCTGCTGCGGGCGCAGATGGCACCGGTGCGCGGGGTGGCCGCCGAGGGCGACGACGGCGACGCGCCGGCGATCAGTGGCTTCGTGCTGATGCTGGACAACATCACGCGCGAGTACGAAGAGCAGAGCGCAAGCGAGCGGGTGCTGCACGGGCTCACCGAGGGCAGTCGCAGCTCGCTGGCCAACCTGCAGGCGGCGGTGGAAGTGCTCGACGACGAGGCGCTCGATCCTGCGTTGCGCGAGCGCTTCCTCGGCATCGTGCGCGACGAGGCGCAGGCCATGGCGCGCCGCATCGACGGCCTGGCGGCGCAGAGCGCCGAGGGCCTGACCACCCGCTGGCCGCTCGAGGAGATGATGGGCACCGACTTCGTGCAGGCCGCGCAGCGCCGCATCGAGGCGCTGACGCAGCTTCGCACCGGCGCCGACGAGGTGGATGCGGCCCTGTGGCTCAAGGTCGACAGCTTCTCTCTGCTGCAGGCGCTGGCCTATCTGGCGCTTCGGCTGCGTGACGAATTCGAGGTCAAGTCGGTGCACTTGAGGCTGGCCCCTGGCGAGGCGCAGCGTGCGCGGCTCGATCTCGTCTGGGCCGGACAGGCGATGAGCACCGAGACCGTGATGGCGTGGGAGATGGACCCCATCTCCACCGGCACCGAGACGAGCCTGCTGACCGTGCGCGATGTGGTGCAGCGCCACGGCGGCGAATTCTGGTTCGAGCGCGAGCGGGTGCGCCACCAGGCGTTCTTCCGCTTCCTGCTGCCGCTGGCACCGGCCGCCGCCGCGCAGGAGGAGATGGACGCGGCCTACCTTCGAAGCGACAGCCGGCCCGAGTACTACGACTTCGATCTCTTCGCCACCAGCCCGGCCACGCGCGCGCTGGACGAGCGGCGCCTGATCGACCTGGCCTACACCGTCTTCGACACCGAGACCACGGGGCTGCTGCCGGCCGAGGGCGACGAGATCATCCAGATCGGCGCCACCCGGCTGGTGAACGGCAAGGTGCTCAAGGGCGAGTGCTTCGACCAGCTCGTGAACCCGCGCCGCGTCATCCCCGACGCATCGATCCCGATCCACGGCATCACGCAGGACATGGTCGCCGGCAAGCCGGTGATCGAGCAGGTGCTGCCCGCGTTCCACCGCTTCGCGCAGGACACCGTGCTGGTGGCCCACAACGCCGCCTTCGACATGCGTTTCCTGCAGCTCAAGGAGGCATCGTCGGGTGTGCACTTCGACCATCCCGTGCTCGATACGCTGCTGCTCTCGGCGGTGGTGCACCCGAACCAGGAGTCGCACCGGCTCGAGGCCATCGCCGAGCGGTTCGACATCACGGTGATCGGCCGCCACACCGCGCTGGGCGACGCGATGGTCACGGCCGAGGTCTTCCAGAAGCTGGTGCCGCTGCTCGCCGAACGGGGGATCCACACGCTCGGCCAGGCGCGCGAGGCGGCGCAGAAGACCTACTACGCGCGGCTCAGCTACTGAGTGCCCGGGCGCCTGCGTTGCACGCGGTTCAGGTGATGACGTCGGGGGCCGCACGCCCGGTGTGCTGCGCGATGCCGGCCAACTTGTCGGCCAGGTCGATCAGCCGGGCCAGCGCCGCCTGGGTGTCCTGCACCAGCCGCGCCGGATCGGCCTCGTAGCGCTCGATGTAGACCCGCAACGTCGAGCCGGACGTGCCCGTGCCGGAGAGCCGGAAGACGATGCGCGAACCGTCGTCGAAGACGATGCGAAGGCCCTGGTTCTTCGACACGCTGCCATCGACCGGGTCGGTGTAGCTGAAGTCGTCCGCACTCGTGACACGCCGACCTTCGACGATGCTGCCTGCCAGCACGGGGAGCCGTGCCGCCAGCGCCTGCATCAGGCCCTGCGCCGCGGGGGTGTCCAGATCTTCGTAGTCGTGGCGGGTGTAGTAGTTGCGGCCGAACGTGGCCCAGTGTTCGTGCGCGATCTGGCGCACGCTCTGCCGCCGCGACGCGAGGATGCTGATCCACAGCAGCACGGCCCACACGCCGTCCTTCTCGCGCACGTGGTTGCTGCCGGTGCCGGCACTCTCTTCGCCGCACAGCGTGATGCGTCCGGCATCCAGCAGGTTGCCGAAGAACTTCCAGCCGGTGGGGGTCTCGAAGCAGGGCACGCCGAGCTTCGCGGCGACGCGGTCGACCGCGCCGCTGGTGGGCATCGAGCGCGCGACGCCGGCGATGCCGCCGCGATACGCCGGCGCCAGGTGGGCGTTGGCGGCCAGCATCGCGAGCGAGTCCGACGGCGAGACGAAGATGCCGCGGCCGATGATCAGGTTGCGGTCGCCGTCGCCATCGGAGGCCGCGCCGAGGTCGGGCGCATCCGGGCCCATCATCAGGTCGAGCAGGTCTTTCGCGTGGATCAGGTTCGGGTCCGGGTGGTGGCCGCCGAAGTCGGGCAGCGGCGTGCCGTTGCGCACGGTGCCCGCGGGTGCACCCAGCACACCCTCGAAGATCGCCCGGGCGTAGGGGCCGGTCACGGCATGCATCGAGTCGAAGGCGAGGCGAAAGCCGCTGGCGAAGAATGCGCGCAGCGCCGGGAAGTCGAACAATTGCTGCATCAGTTCGACGTAGTCGGCCACGGGGTCGATCACCTCGACCTGCATGTCGCCGACCCGGTGCACGGCCACGAGATCGAGGTCGAGGTCGGGGGTGTCCTCGACCAGATATTCGCTGATCACCTGTGTCTGCGCGTAGATGGCATCGGTGATCTTCTCGGGCGCCGGGCCGCCGTTGGCGGCATTGAACTTGATCCCGAAATCGCCGTCGGGGCCACCTGGGTTGTGGCTCGCCGACAGGATCAGGCCGCCGAATGCCTGGTGCTTGCGGATCACGCACGACGCCGCTGGCGTCGACAGGATGCCGCCCGCCCCCGCGAGCACCCGCGCGAAACCATTCGCGGCAGCCATCCGGATCACGGTCTGGATCGCCTCGACGTTGTGGAAGCGGCCGTCGCCGCCGACGACGAGTGTCAGGCCGCCGAAGCCCTGCACGGGCCGAACCGCATCGAAGACGGATTGCACGAAGTTGGCCAGATACGCGCCCTGCGCGAACTCGGTCACCTTCTTGCGCAGGCCACTGGTGCCGGGCTTCATGCCCGCGATCGGTGTCGTCGCAATGCGCAGGACGGCCATGGAGGAACTCCTTCAGGTGGACAGAGCGTCGATCATGGGCTGCGTGATCAGGCACACACCCGAGCCGGTGCGGCGGAAGCGCTTTGCATCGAGTTCGGGATCCTGCCCGACGACGAGACCGTCCGGAACGACGACGCTGCGGTCGACCACCACGCGCTGCAGGCTCACGTGGCGCCCGATCGTGGCATACGGCAGGATGACCGCCTCTTCGACGCGCGACCACGAATGGGTGCGCACGCCGGTGAACAGCAGCGAGCGGCGCATCTCCGTGCCCGAGACGATGCAGCCGCCCGATACGAGCGAGCTGATGGCGTGTCCCCGGCGACCGTCCTCGTCGTGCACGAACTTGGCCGGCGCGGTGAGTTCGCTGTACGTCCAGATCGGCCACTCGGTGTCGTAGATGTCGAGCGCCGGGATGATGTCGGTCAGGTCGATGTTGGCCTCCCAGTAGGCGTCGACCGTGCCGACATCGCGCCAGTAGGCCTCGGCCTCGTGCTCCGACCGGACACACGACGCCGAGAACCGGTGCGCCACCGCCTTGCCGTTCTTCACGACGTGGGGGATCAGGTCCTTGCCGAAGTCGTGGTCCGACGCCGGGTCGGCCGCGTCGCGCTTGAGCAGGTCGAACAGGAACGTCGTGTCGAACACGTAGATCCCCATCGAAGCCAGCGCCATGTCGGGGCGGTCGGGAATGCCCGGCGGGTCGGCCGGCTTCTCGATGAAGCTCTTGATCGTGTCGTGCCCGTCCACGTGCATCACGCCGAAGCCCGTGGCCTCCATGCGCGGCACTTCCAGGCAGCCGAGCGTCACGTCGGCGCCACTGTCGACGTGCTGTTGCAGCATCACCTCGTAGTCCATCTTGTAGATGTGGTCGCCGGCCAGGACCACGATGTACTTGGGCATGTAGCTTTCGATGATGTCGATGTTCTGGAACACCGCGTCGGCCGTGCCGCGGTACCACGCGTCCTCCGACACACGCTGGCTCGCCGGCAGGATGTCGAAGCTCTCGTTGCGCTCGGCGCGCAGGAAGCTCCAGCCGCGTGTCAGATGCCGGATCAGGCTGTGCGCCTTGTACTGGGTCGCCACGCCGATGCGTCGGATGCCGGAGTTGAGCGCGTTCGACAGCGCGAAATCGATGATCCGGGTCTTGCCGCCGAAGAAGACGCCCGGCTTGGCGCGCCGGTCGGTCAGCTCCATCAGCCGGCTGCCGCGGCCGCCGGCCAGAACAAAGGCCATTGCATCCCGGGCCAAGCGGTGGCTGCGGTTGATTGGGGGCATGTCGTCTCCTCGTCGGGTATTTGGTTTGATCCGGTTTGCCGTCGTTGAGGTTATACCGGCGGCCAGGGTCTGTCCAAGATGGCACGATCCCGCGGCGGCTCGTGGGGTCGATCCAAGGAACTGGGGCGTCATTGCGGGCTCTTCGACCGGCATGCCCATGGCGGGAGCGGTTAACGTACGGTAACGCGCTTGCCCTCTGTTGCCGCCATGGACGACCCCGACACGTTCTTCACGCTCACCATCGTGGGCGCCCCCGTCTCGCTGATGCTGGGGCGCCGCATGACGCCGACGCAGGTGCGTGCGCAGGGCCTGGACGTGAGCCTCGAAACCGGCCTGGGCAGACTGACGGATGCATGGCGCGACGTCGCCCTCCTCGGCCGCGCGTCGGACCTCGCCGGGCGGCCGCGCCGGCGCCCGGGCCGCACCTTGCGCTGGATGGAGCGGCACGCGCTGGGCATCGCCCTGTCGGGTGTCGTCTGCATCGTTGCGGCGGCGGTGCTTGCCGGAGTGCTGCTTTGGTCCTGAAGGCACCCCAGGACATCCTCACGCTCGATCCGGTGGCGCTCAATGTCGTCAACCGGATTGCAACGGGTTGCCGCTTGAGCGGCCGGCTGCGTTTCGACGGCGGCGTGCTCGTGCAGGGTGACCTCTCGGGGCATGTCCGCGTGGACGGCCGCCTCATCGTATGGGCCGGTGGCCGCCTGCGCGGGCGCATCCGCGTCAAGGGCGACGTCTATATCTTCGGCCAGCTGGGCGACCTCGACCCCGAGGCGCCCGACACCTCGCTCGAAAGCACCGGCATGGTCTGCGTCGCGCAGACCGGCTTGTCCACGGCCACGCTGCTCGCGCGGCGCCTGCAGCTCTATGAAGGCGCCAACGTGCAGGGGCCTTTCAAGACGTTGCGCGCCGGCGAGAAGCTGCCGGTCCTGCGCGATGTCTTCGTCGAATCTGCCTGAGCAACGCGCCATGACGCCCCATCGCCGCCACGGCCGCCATCACGGTCCATCCGACCGCTCCCGCCCCGAACGCCCCGAACCGGAGCCCGCCATGAACGAATTCGAGAACCCGCCGGAAAACGGCGCCCCTGAAGCAGCGCCCGGCGACGCCGGCGACAACGCCTATCCGGTGGACATCGGCAAGGCGCTCCCGCCGGCCGACGCGCAGCGTCTGCCGGTGCTCAGCCCGGCCGTCCAGCCGGTCGGCGACACCGCCGCCGACAGCGGCGGATCGCGCGGCAGCACGATCGCCCAAGGCATGCAGTTCGTGGGCAACGCCACGCTGACCGGCCCCTGCAGCGTCGGGGGCGAGGTCGAGGGCCACCTGCGGCAGGCCGCCGGCGCCGATATTGCCGTCGTGGTCACCGAGACCGGCCGCGTCAAGGGCGACATCACCGCGAGGCGAATCTCGATCATGGGCCGCACCGACGGCATCCTCGATGCCGGCACGGGCGAGGTGTCGTTGCACGACGGCGCCGACGTGCAGGGCATGGTGCGCTACGGGCGCATCCAGGTGAACGGTGCAAACCTGAACGCCACCCTCGAGCGTGTCGTTCCCAGACAGGACCAGGGCTGATTGAACGCGACCCTACGACTGCCGCTGTTCATGCTGCCGTCGCCCCCCGTTGCGCCCCCGGGCGTGCCCGGCTCCGATGCCCTGCGCCGCGCTGCGCTGGCCAGGAGCTGGCAGCGCGACCGGCGCGTCGGGCGCCGGCGCGTGGTCTGGCGCTGGGCGCTGTGGCTGCTGTGGCGCTATGGGCTGCCCGCGGCCGCGGTCGTGGCGCTGGGATGGCTCGCCTGGTGGGCCGTGAGCAACCCGATGTCGCCAAAGAGCACGACTTCACAGAAGCGGCCCGCGCCATGGCCCGCACCCGCCGCCATGCCGGCACCGGCACTGGCATCGGCCTCGGCATCGGCATCGGCGTCTGCATCTGCGGACAACGTGCCACCCGCCTTGACCGCACCGGACGCCGCACCGCTCGCCGCCTCGGCAGCTGCCGCGGCGGCATCGGCCGGCCCCATGAACTTGCGCCTGGACTGGCAGTCGCCATCCGCCGAGGCGCCCCCCTCGTCAACCGATCACCGCGTGAAGAAAAAAGGAGCTGTCTCCCCATGAACCAGGACCCCACCACCCGCCTCGTCCCCGTCGAGCGCCTGACGGCCATCACCAGCCTGATTGCCGAAGGCGCTGTGTTCGAAGGCAACTTCCACACCACCCTCGATCAAGGCATCAAGATCGATGGACTGCTCACCGGCAACGTGAATTTTCAGAATGGCGGCACGCTGCATGTCGGCGCCACTGGCCGGATCGAGAACACACGCCTCGAAGCCGACTACATCTTCATCGAAGGCAAGGTCACGGGCACCGTGATCGCCCGCAAGGCGCTCGAGATCGCGGGCTCGGCCACGCTCATCGGTGACGCGAGCTACGACGAACTGATCGACATGCATCCGCGCGCCCGCGTACGCGGCAAGGTGGAATACCGCGGCGAGATCGACGGCGAATAGCGCGTGGCCGGCAGGCGGCGCTGCTTCAGCACCGCCACGCCGGCATCCACCCGGCCCGGACGCCATGGGCGAGTTCAACCCCCGTGTGCAACGCCGAACCCGCCGATGGGCCGGGTCTCGAAGCGCTCGCCAAATCCCGCAATGAGCGGCTTGCCCTTGGCGATGGCCTGTTGCACGGCGGGCAGGGCGAGCGACTTGTTGTGGTTCTCTTCCGAATCCCAGATCTCGGTGATCCACAGAGCGTCCTTGTCGACAGCATCCGCGGCGACCAGATAGGCGAAGCAACCCGGCATCGCCGATGTGCCCTCGATCAGGATGGCCGCCAGGGCATCGCGCTGCCCCGGCACCGAGCGAATCTTTCCGATCAGGCCGTACATAGGGTTCGACTCCTTCAGGAATGTCTGGACGGTTTGGCACCCGGCAAGCGGCCACCCCGCGAAGGTGGCGACGACCGCGCGTCGCAGCTGGTCCGGATCGCCGTGGGCGCGGTGGTCGACGGGCGTGCCCTGCATCGATTTCACGCGCGTGTCGGGCCGGCGCCGAGCCGACGGTCATCGGGCGAGCTGCCCGCGCCGGGGCTTGCGCAGGTGCAGTCATGCGGCCAGGCGACGAGGCCGGCCGTCGAAGCGGAAAGAGCCCTGCGAGGGTTCATGGTTGCGTGGCGGTCGTGTGATGGTGGCGTGACGAACCACCCGACCTTAACCCGCATCCCCGCCCGGTGCCATGCCGAAGCGTCATGACGCGCTTCGATGCCGCGTGGGTGGATCGTCCGGCCCACGGACGACCGACGCCGGATCGGAGAATCGTCGCAGCGCGCGCACCACGTCGGTCTGGGTCAGGATGCCGACCAGCCGACCTTCGGCGCCGATCACCGGGATGTGATGGTGCCCGGTCTCCGAGAAGATCGGCACCACGTCGGCCAGACTGCGGTCGGCGCTGGCCACGCGCACACGCCGCGACATGATCTGGCCGACCGCCGCGGGCCCATGCGGGGCGCCCGCCACGGGCGTGTGCACGTGCCACTGCGGGCGCCCGTCGGGCCCTTCACGCACGTCCACCTGCGCATCGCGCAGGAAGTCCGCCTGCGTCACGATGCCCACCACCTGCTGCATCGCGTCGACCACCGGCAGCGCCTTGATGTGCTGCGCGCGAAGCATGGTCCACGCGGCCGGCAGCGTCGTGCCACGCTCGGCGGTCACCGGCGACGGCGACATGATGTCGCTGCACCGGAGTTCGCGCAGGCGCCGGCCGTGCGCCTGCACCTCGGCCTCTTCGAGCAGGTCCTGCAGTTCGTCGCGCGGCGTGTGCATCAGCATGTTGTGGCGTGCCAGCACGGCATCGACGTCGGCGTCGCTGAAGCGCCGCACGGGTACGGCGCCGGCTTGCGCCACATGCGGATAACTGCGCCCGGTGGCGCGGTTGTAGGCCACGCCGACGGCCACCAGCAGGACCGAGTTGAGGCAGACGGGTAGGAACGCGAAGTGCCAGTCCGTGGCGCCGACGAGCACCGTCAGCAGCGCCGCGGCACCGCCGGGCGGGTGCAGGCAGCGTGTCGCCACCATCAGCGCGATGGCCAAGCCGACGGCGAGTGCCGCCGCCGGCAGGGGCCATGGCACGAGGTGCACCATCGCCACGCCCACCAGCGCCGAGACCGTATTGCCGCCGATCACCGACCACGGCTGCGCGAGCGGGCTCGACGGCAGCCCGTAGACGAGGACGGCACTCGCACCGAGCGGAGCCACGAGCCACACCGGCCCCATGCCCGACCACAGGACCAGGCCACCGGCCACGAAGAGGCCCAGTGCCGCCCCGACGGCGATGCGCAGCGCCTCGCTTGCATCGATGTTCGGCGCGGCCGGCAGCCAGGCGCGCCAGGGGGTGGGCGGCAGAGGGCGGGGCGTCGTCATGCACGCGCTTCCAGCGTCTTGCGGAGGAAGCTGCGGCGAAAGCCCGCGGGATAGTCCGGCAACTCGCCGAAGAGCGCATAGCCCAGGCGCTCGTAGAAGGCGCGCGCGCCGAATTGTGTATCGACCCAGGCCTGTGTGCAGCCGCGATCGATGGCCAGGCTTTCGGCCTGCTGCATCAGTTGCGTGCCCACGCCGAGGCCGCGCAACGGTTCAGGCACGACCAGCATCTGCGTGTACAGCCACCCGTGGCCGGTGGCGCCCCACAGCCCGCCGATGACGGCGCCGGTGTCGTCACGCAGCGCAAGCGCCAGCGTGCGGTGCCCGCTCGGGCCGGCCTGCGCCTGGTTGAAAGCGAGCAACGGCGCTGCAATGGCCGACCGAAGCGCATCGTCGGGCGTGGCCGCGGCCTCGATCGTGAACCTCATGCCGCAGCGATCAGAACCTGCCACGGGCTCGCACGGCCCGCGCAGCCTGGCGCGGCGCGCGCAGCCGTCGCGGAGCAGCGGTGGCGACAGTGTTCGGGCAGCGCATGGTGCGGACGATGCTACACGCGGCACCGCTGCCGCGCGCTGCATGCACAGCCCCGTTGCCGTCAGGCCTCCTCTCCGATTGCATTCGATCGCATGGACGCGAGCGGCCGCCTGCGGCCCTCTGCGGCCGTAGGCCGCGGAGGGCCCAGGGGCCTATGGCACCGCTCCCCCGAGCCCCCTCCGGGAGGGGGCTCCAGCTTGCATGACAAGTCGGCCAAGGGGCCGACTGGCACTCGAACCGGACGGCGCC
>JAHECD010000169.1 GCA_024641945.1 Rubrivivax sp.
GTCGCGCCGGTTTCCACGAGGCCTGGCGAGATGGTGTTGGCGCGAATGCCGTGTGGCGCACCCTCCATCGCAAGTTGCCGTGTCATCGCGAGCACCCCACCCTTGCCCGCACAGTGCGCGAGTGCCGGCGAGTTCTCGAGCGCCTGGTGAGCGTTGGCCGAGGCGAAGTTGACGATCGCGCCGCCCCCGCGTTCGCGCAGATGCGGCCACGCCGCTTTGCAAAGCAGAAACACCAGGTCCAGCTCGAAGGTGAGCGTGCGTCGCCAGTGCTGCTCGTAGTCCATCTGCTCGATGGGCGCCATTGCGCACCATGCGGCGGCGTTCACCAGGACATCGATGCCGGCGTGCAGTGACAGTGCCTGATCCACGAAGCGCATTGCTTCGGAGGGCTGCGTCAGGTCGCAGGGGTGCACCGCATGCATCGTCAGCCCTTCGCTGCGGATCTGGGCGACACACTGGTCTGCCGCCTCCGACACGATGTCGCAACCAACGACCCGGGCGCCCTGACGGGCGAACATCTGTGCACAGGCGCGCCCAATGCCGCTGCCTACGCCCGTGACCAGCGCAACCTTGCCGGCAAGGCGCTGACCATGCCGCGTCGGGTCAGCATGCCTATGCATGGCGGCTCGCGCCTTGCGCCGCACCCGCCGTTCGCCCACCCAGCGTCTCGGCCACCCAGTCGGCGATGTAGTGACCGGCATTGATGCTGTTGTCGAAGCTGCTGTGTTGCACGCCGCCTTCGCGGTCGGTGAAGATCTTCAGCTCGCGCTTCGGGCTGTTGATCAGTTGCTCGTAGGTACGGTGCGCCCACTTCAGCGGAATCTGCGAGTCCTTCTCGCCGTGCGTGACGAGGAAGGGCACGCGGATCTTGTCGACCACGCCGTCGAGGTGGACGTTCTCGGCGATGCGCATGAAATCCTCTGTGTCCTTCGCGCCCCAGACCCAGCACACATGCGCCCAATAGTGCGGAACGGGCAGGTTGCCTTCGCGCTCGAGGCGCCGCTTCTGCACGTCGCGCCAGTCGTGATTGGCGCCCCAGACGACGCCGCAGGCAAACCGCGGCTCGAACGCGACGGCTCGCGGGCAGTAGTAGCCGCCGAGCGAAACGCCTTCGCAGCCGATCCGCGCTGGATCGACGTCCGCGCGCGCCTGCAGCCAGTCGACGACACGGCTGGCCCAGTGCTCGCTGTCGTGGCGTGCCGTGAGGCCCTGCAAGCGCAGCGCTTCACCCGTGCCGGGCTGGTCCACGAGCAGCGAAGAGACACCCCGCCTGGCCAGCCAGAACGGCAGGCCGACGCGGTACTTCATCTCCTTGGTCGAGTCCAGGCCGTTGAGTTGCACCAGCACAGGCGCCCGAGCACCGGGTGGCAGCCCCTCGGCACGGACATGGAGCGCGGCCAGGGTGCTTCCCTCGTAAGGAATTTCCACGCGCTCGCAGTTCTCGCCGCTGAGCCGCACTCCCTCTCCGAACAGATCCAGATGGCGCCGGTACAGCGCCATGCGACCCGGTGCGCCGTGGGCCTGGAGTCGCTCGGCGGTGATCAGATAGCTGGCCGCGCGGTTGAGCTTTTCGCCGGCCGACAGCAGGCGCCCTCGCGCCTTGTCTTCATCGGCCAGTGCGCACAACTGGTCGGCCATGCGCACCCAGGTTTCGCGGAAGGCCTGCGTACCTGCCGCGTCAGGCTGCATGGCCGCTTCCTGCAGCGGCGCGCACATTGCCTCGATCTCGCCGATGCGGGCACCCATCTCGATGGCGAGGTCCACCGAGAGGTTCCAGACGTAGTTGGTGGGAAAGTACTTGAACATGGGAAAGCGAGTTGCCTGTGAGGTTCAACGAGGCCAGGGAATCGCGGCGATGAACGGAATGGCCAGCGCCAGGGCTGCCAGCACCGTCAGCACAAGCGCCGCACAGGCCAGTCGATCGCCGAGGTCCTGTCGGCGTGACCGGCTGGCGCCATGAATCTCGTGGGATGTCGTGCTCACAGCGTTCTCCTGAACTCCAGGCTTCCCGTGAGGTGCGTCCGGGCTCGCCCCGGCGCCCTCATGCGCCGCCACCTTCGGCTTCCATCAGAGCGGCCAGCTTGCGCCGCGCGCGCACCGCAGCGGCGTCGCCAGCCAGCAGGACCGGCTTGAGCGACCAGAACTCCGCATCGCCGATGCGGCGTTGCTGAGCCTCGAGCATCGGCTTGTCCTGCTGCGAGAACGCGAACTCGACCATCGGTCGAATATGTGCGTTCGCCTCGGGGCTGATGGCGAAGTTGCGTGTCGACCAGTACCAGTAGTGCGTGGTGGACGCGGTTTCCGGCGTGGCGAGGTGCAGGTTCAAGGTGTCGACCCCGCTTTCTCTCGATTCACCCTGCAGCGTGGCGCCGACCTGCAGCAGCATGTAGCCAGGTGCGGTCCAAGTCACCTCGGTCCACTGGTCGGTCGGCTGTCCTTGCTTTTTCAGGTGCATGTCGAACGCCATCGGCGCCGCATCACCGCTAGACAACCATCGCACCTTGAGGCTGCGCTCCGAGAGGTCCGTCACCTCGGGCTTGACGCGCGTGAGGGCACCGCTACCCAGGGTGCCGGCGTGCAGGAAGTCGGCATGCGTCAGGTCAAGAATGTTGTCGACGAGCAGTTGGTAGTGGCACCCGGTCGGCATCAGGCCGCGGATCGTGGCGTCTTCGGGAGCGACGGTGACATGCGAATAGTCGGGGATCAGGCCTTCGTCTGCAGCCGCCGGATCTCCGGCCCACCACCACACGAGGCCATCGCGCTCGCGCACCGGATGGGCTTTCACCGCGGCCGCCTTCGGGATGCTGCCGTCGCCGTGCGGGTTGTGGACGCATCGGCCCTGCGCGTCGAATCGCAAGCCGTGGTACGGGCACTGCACCGATGCGCCGCCGTCGCACAAGGTCCCGCCCGACAGTGGAGCGAACCGGTGCGGGCAGCGGTCTGCCAGCGCGGTGAGTTCTCCCTTGTCGTTGCGGAAGAACACCAGCGGCTCGCCCAGCAGGGTGCGAGCGACCATGCGGCCGGTCGGCAGTTCCTCGGCAAAGCCGGCGACGTACCAGGTGTTGCGGAGCCAGTTCATGCGGTCGTCTCCTTGTCGATCAGGGTCTTGAGCAGCCGCCGCGCGCGCACCGACGCGGCGTCGCCGCTCAGCAGCACCGGCTTGAGGTCCCACAGGTCTGCACCAGCCATGCGACGCGAGACCGCCTCGATGATCGGTTTGTCCTCGCGCTCGAACGGGCCTCGCAGTGCCTCCACGTTCTGCGCGGCCAATGTCTCGGCCATCGGCCCGATCGCGCGCGGAAACGAGATCGAATAGAAGTAGTGGGTCCGGCCTGCGGTTTCCGGCGTGAAGCAGTGCGCCCCGGGCACCACGACGCCTTGCTCTGGCGGCAGACCGCTGGTCACCCCGCCCGACCACAGCGCCATGCTGGCCGGCGCGTCCCAGCGCACGTGCAGCCAGCGGTCCATTGGCTTGCCGGGCGGGATTTGGAAGGCTTGGCGCAGGAACTCGGGCGCCTCCATGTCGTTGGTCATGTGCCGCTTGCTCCAGACCGTGTCGCCGTCCTGCTCGAAGTCCACCTTCGCGCGTCGCACCGCTTCGCTGGAGAACAAGGGGTGCAGAAATTCGATGTGCGACAAGTCGAGGATGTTGTCGATCTCGAGTTCGTACTCGCCATCGATGGCCAGGTGACCGGCGCCGATGGCCCAATCGGCGGCATCGTTGAAAGGGAATGACGGGATGCGGCTCGGGTCGGCGCGCTCGGGCTCGCCCATCCAGATCCAGAGTGCGCTCCAGCGCTCGACGATCGGGTAGGCGCGCACCTTGGCCGCCTTGGGAATTGCGCCGTCTCCGTGAGGGTTGTGCACACAGGCACCGGTGGCGTCGAAACGCAGGCCGTGGTACGGGCACTGCACCGACGCGCCGCCATCGCAGACCTTGCCCATCGACAGCGGGGCGAAGCGGTGGGGGCAGCGATCATGCAAGGCTCGCGCCGTGCCGTCGGCATCGCGGTAGAGCACTACCGGTTCGTCCAACAGCGTACGCGAGAGCAGCGCTCCGGCGGCCAACTCCTGTGTCCACGCGGCCACGTACCAGGCATTGCGCAGGAAAGTCATGGAAGACTCCTTGATGGGGTTCGGGGCATGGCGATCGTCAGCAGGTGCGAGATGTCAGAGGGGTTCCGCCAGCGCCATGGCGGCGCCGCGCATGGTTCCCGGCACATCGACATCGCGGCGTTGCTCGACCTCCCACAGCGCGAGTTGTCGAGAGGTCTCGACGACCATGCGAACGCGATCGAAGCGGCGTGCCGTGAAGCGGGCCAGCGCGCCGTCGACATCGTTGCCGCGGCCGAGTTCTTCGGCCAGCACGACAGCGTCCTCGACGCCCATGGCCGCTCCTTGCGCGAGCACCGGCGGGTTGGCGTGGGCCGCGTCGCCGATCAGCACGGTGCGGCCTCGATGCCACGGGGCCGGCACGAGCATCACCGGCAACGGGCTGTAGTTGACCCGTGCAGGATCGGTCAACTCGCTAAGCAAGGCCGCGACGCGTCCACCATAGTGACCGTCTAGCTTCTCGCGCAAAGCGGTATGCAACTGCCCCGGTTCTTCCCTATGGTTTTCCTCGGCGGTCTCCACCAGGTACAGATAGGCATCGGACTCGGAAATCGGGCAGATGCCGACGACGCCGTATCGGCCGCCGAAGTGGATCTGCGTGGTGCGCAGGTCTGCAGGGCGCGACACGCGGGCGCGCCAGCAGGCCTGGCCGGCGTACACCGGGCCCGCGCCCGGGAACAAGCGCTGCCGCGTCGCGGAATTCAGGCCCTCGGCGGCCACCATCAGCGCGTAGCGGCCGAGGCTCCCATCCGACAGACGAACATCGACGCCCTCGGCATCGGAGGTCGCTTCATTGATCTCGAGCCCGGCGCGCAGGCTGGCTCCGGCGGTGCGTGCTGCATCGGCCAGCACGCGGTGCAACTGCGGCCGCGCCACGCTGCAGTGACCCGGGATGCCGTCGCCCCAGGGCCCCTTGGTCGGCGCCTGCCCGACGACGCGGCCTTCAGGCGTAGCGATGTCGATGTGATCGGCAGGCATGCCGATCGTCAAGATCGGCCGCGCCAACCCGATCGAATCGAGTGCGCGCAACGCGTTGCCCACCAGCGTGAGGCCGATACCGCCTTCGTCGCCGATCTCGGGCTTGCGCTCGATCACATCGACGGCAATGCCCTGCCGGCGAAGCGCGCAAGCCAGCGTCAGTCCGGCAATCCCGCCTCCCGAGACGAGCACGGGTCCGGCGGTCATGTCGTTGCCCCGGCTGGCTGGGCCGCTGCGCGTTCGCGGCGGACCATTTCGGCGATCACGCGGCGGCTGCGAATGTTGCATTCGTCGGCCTTGATGCTGACCTCGGGCGCCTGTTCACGGCCCAGCCGCTCCTCGAGCGCCTGGATCTCCTCCAGCACCACCACGTCTTCCATCAGCAGCTTGCGCAGGTCGTCGAAGCGCCCCGGATGCTTGTTCTCGAAGCTGGTGGCGAAAAGTGCGAAGTGGGCGGTCTCGGCGCGGCGCGTCGGCGTGATCGAGACGATCAGATTGATGCGTCCGGGTGGTTCGTCCAGTCGGTCGACCTCGACGAAGTCCTGGCGGATTTCGCACAGGTTGTTGGCGAAGGCGGTGAGCGTGAGCGTGCGGTTGACGCGGTTGCCCTTCAGCCCCATGACCGCGCACAGCATCGGCGGCAGCACCTCGTTCTCGAATTTGCGTACCGAGCCGACGCGCGTGCCATCCACCTTCAGCTCGTACGGCGTCGTCGCGACGTTGCCCGAGTCGATCAGCCCGTGGTGCAGGTAGGTGATGTGGGTCGCATCGACCAGGTTCTCCAGCGGCATCAGGTAGTTGGCCTTGACCGTCAGGTGAATGCCGGGCTCGCTGTGCAGCGTGCTGTTCTCGAGGCCGAGGTACTCGTGGTCGGGAATCAACGCCGGGTCGGCCCGCTTTGCGTCACCCATCCAGACCCACAACCACTTCCACTTCTCGACCACCGGAAAGCTGCGCACGCACATCTTGGCCGGCACCGCACCGCCCGAAGGAACTTCGACGCAGTGGCCGTCGGCGGCGAAACGGATGCCGTGATAACCGCAGCGGATGGTGTCACCCTCGATCCGGCCAGTGGCGCTGGTCAGCATCATGCCGCGGTGCGGGCAGCGGTTGAACACAGCGTGCGCCGTACCCGCCTCGCTGCGGTAGATCGCGAGCGGCACGTCGCAGATGTCGCGCGCGATCGAGCGGCCAGGTTCGAGTTCGTGCGACCACGCGGCCACGTACCACTGGTTCAGCGGGTACTCGGCGTTGCCGGGGCGCATGTCGATGCCATCGACGATCATGAAGACTCCTTGTTGAAATTCACTCAGGGGCGGGGCACGGCCGGCGGCGGTGCTCCCAGCGGGGTGGCCTGGAAGGCGACCATGCGCCACTGGCCATCGGGTTCGCGTGCGAAAACCTGCGTGACCATCGCCTCGACGCGCACCTCTTCAGTCGTGCCGCGACGCCGCGCGCGATTGATCTGCCTGCCGTGCAGCACGGCAGCGTTGTCGCCCAACGGCAGTACTCGCAGGTCCTCGCGCCGCAGTTCCATCGACTCGATCAGCCCGCTGACGAAGGCGAGGTAGCTCTCGCGCGTGTCGACGTTGCCACGCGTGTGGGTGTGCACCAGGCGCTCAGACAGCAGTTCGCGCAGATGGTCGAAGCGCTGCTCGACGATGCAACGGCAGCGCTCGTCTTCGAGCGCTAGAACGTGGGCATGTAGCTGCTCAGACACCCTCGGCCTCGATCCGCTGCGAGAGGATGCGGCGAGCGCGCATGGCCGGCCCGTCGGTGACCAGCAGC
>JAHECD010000069.1 GCA_024641945.1 Rubrivivax sp.
CGATCGCCCGCTTCAACTCGATCTGGCGCCAGGAGGCACCGGGGATCTGGCGCATCGTCTTCGACAAGGGGCAGCCGCCCGACCCGCCGGCGGCGGCTGCCAGCGGGCCGGCGCCGAACGACTGACGTCAGGCCAGACGGGCGCGGTGCCGCGCGATCTGCGCGCGAACTTGCGCCGGCGCAGTGCCGCCAAGCACGTTGCGTGCATTCAGCGAGCCGCGCAGCGACAGCACCTCGAACACGTCCGGCCCGATCGACGCATGAAAACCCTGCAGCGTGGACAGCGGCAGCTGCGACAGATCCACGCCCTGCTGGATCGCGACCTTGACGGCGTGCGCCACGGCCTCGTGCGCGTCGCGGAAGGGCAGGCCCTTCTTGACCAGGTAGTCTGCGAGGTCGGTCGCGGTGGCGTAGCCCTTGAGCGCGGCGCGTTCCATCGCGTCGGCCTTCACCTGGATGCCCGCCACCATCTCGGCCATGATGCGCAAGGTGTCGCGCACGGTATCGACGGTGTCGAACAGCGGCTCCTTGTCCTCCTGGTTGTCCTTGTTGTAGGTGAGCGGCTGGCCCTTCATCAGCGTGATCAGGCCCATCAGGTGGCCGACCACGCGCCCGCTCTTGCCACGTGCAAGTTCGGCGACGTCGGGGTTGCGCTTCTGCGGCATGATCGACGAGCCGGTGCAGTAGCGGTCGGCGAGATCGATGAAGCCGAAGTTCTGGCTCATCCAGAGCACGAGTTCCTCTGCCAGGCGCGAAACGTGCACCATGCAGATCGATGCAAAGGCGCTGAATTCGAGCGCGAAGTCGCGGTCGCTCACGGCGTCCAGGCTGTTGAAGCAAACACCGTCGAAGCCGAGCGCGTGCGCCACCGCCTCGCGGTCCAGCGGGTAGCTCGTGCCGGCGAGCGCCGCTGCGCCGAGCGGCATGCGGTTGACACGCTTGCGCGCGTCGGCCAGGCGCTCGCCGTCGCGGGCGAACATCTCCACGTAGGCGAGCAGGTGGTGCGCAAAACTCACGGGCTGCGCCACCTGCAGATGCGTGAAGCCGGGCATCACGGTCTCGGTATGCGCAGCCGCGACGTCCACGAGCGCGCGCTGCATCCCCACGAGCAGCGGTGCGAGTTGATCGATCTCGCCGCGCAGCCACAGGCGCACATCGGTGGCGACCTGGTCGTTGCGGGACCGGCCGGTGTGCAGGCGCTTGCCGGCGTCGCCCACCAGTTGTGTCAGGCGTGCTTCGATATTGAGGTGCACGTCCTCGAGTTCGAGCTTCCATTCGAAGGCACCGGATTCGATGTCCGAGACGATCTGCGCCATGCCGCGCTCGATGTCGGCCAGGTCGTTTGGGCCGATGATCTGTTGCGCTGCGAGCATGCGCGCATGCGCCAGGCTGCCGTCGATGTCGGCACGCCACAGCCGCTGGTCGAAGCCGACACTCGCGGTATAGCGCTGCACCAGTTCGCTCATCGGCTCCGAAAAGAGGGCCGACCAGGCCTTGGATTTGTTGTCGAGGGGGTTGTCGGACATGGCGTGGGGCTGCGGGCGCGGCAAAGCTCCGTATTATCGGCGCGCCCACCATGACTTCAGCCCACGGCTCCGATCCGCTCGACCCCGACTTTTCGCCCGAAAGCCGGGCCGCGAGCCTGTGGCCGGACAGCACGCGGCCTGCGCCGCTGTCGAGCACGCAGTTCGGTGTCGATCCCGGATTGAGCCGCTTCGACCCGCTGGCGCAGGAACGTGCGCGCATCAAGGCCCATACGGCAGCGGCGTTCGATGTCTGCCACCCCGCGCTGGCACTTCGCGTCGTCTTGCTGGTGCAGGCCGTCGCAGCCATCACGGTCCTCGTTGTCGTCGGGCGCGGCGACTGGGTGCGCCTGCAGGCAGCAGGCTCGTTCAGTGCCCTGTTGGGTGCCTTGCTGTGGCTCGTCGCGCTGTGCCTGGCACGTCCGGCCCTGGCCGCCGTGTCGCCGGCGACACGTGCGTTGCTCGTGCTGTCGCTGGGCGGTGCCTGTGCGTGGCTGGGTGCGGCGCCCATGTGGTGGGCCGGCATGGCCGATCCCGCGGGGCCGCAGGTCGTCGGCGTGGCCTTGGCCGGCATGGCGCTCGCGGGGGGTGTCTGGGCGTGGCTCGATCTGCGCGCGCGCCTCTGGCGGCCGGCCGAAGCCGCGGCCCGGCTGGCCGAGTTGCAATCGCGCATCCGCCCGCACTTCCTGTTCAACGCGCTGAATACGGCGCTTGCCCTGGTCCGGGTCGACCCGGACCGGGCCGAGCGGGTGCTCGAGGACCTGAGCGCGCTGTTTCGCGAGGCCCTTGCCGATACCGGCGCTTCGGTTTCGCTCGACGAGGAGGTGGAACTCGCGCAGCGTTATCTGGCGATCGAGCAGGTGCGTTTCGGCGAGCGCCTGCGCGTGACCTGGGACATCGATCC
The DNA here is from genome assembly GCA_024641945.1 of Rubrivivax sp. Taxonomy (GTDB): domain Bacteria; phylum Pseudomonadota; class Gammaproteobacteria; order Burkholderiales; family Burkholderiaceae_C; genus Rubrivivax. Next base: position 2,427 of record JAHECD010000069.1, read on the forward strand.
GCAGGCGGGCCGGGCGCGCGTGCCGCCGCTGGTGCTGCAGCCGTTGGTGGAGAACGCGGTGCGTCATGGCGTGGAGCCCGCGGTCGACGGCGGTCGGGTGTCCGTGAAAGCTGTCGTGCGGCGCGGCCTCGTCGTGCTGCTGGTGAGCAACAGCGTGAGCGACGAACCGTCCCGACCCGGCAGCGGCATGGCGCTGGCCAACGTGCGCGAGCGTCTGCGGCTGTTGCACGACGTGGCAGCGCAATGCGATACCTGGCGCGACGGCGATACGTTCAACGCACGCATCGTGGTGCCGTTGTGAGGCGGTGCGGGGTGACGGTATGAGCACGGAGGGTCGTCCAGTGAGCGCACTGCGCGTACTGCTCGTCGACGACGAGCCTCTGGCCCGCCTGCGGTTGCGCACGTTGCTGCAGGCCACGACGAACCCCGAGGTGCAGGTGGTGGGCGAGGCGGGTGATGCGCAGCAGGCGCTCGATCTGCTGCGCACGCAGACCTGTGACCTGGTGCTGCTGGACATCCGCATGCCGGGGCGCGATGGCCTTCAGCTTGCCGAAGCGTTGAACCGGCAGCCGCAGCCGCCGGCTGTCGTCTTCGTCACCGCCCATGGTGGCCACGCGTTGCGCGCCTTCGAGCTGGATGCGGTGGACTACCTCACCAAGCCCGTGCGGCGCGAGCGCCTTTTGGCCGCGTTGCAGCGCGCGGCACAGCGCCGGTCGCCCACGACCACTGCTGCGGCACCGCTGGACGATGAGCCGGTGCTGGTGGTGAACGACCGCACCCGTACGCTGCGCATCCCGCTGACCGAAATCCTCTACCTGAGGGCCGAAATGAAGTACGTGACGCTGCACACCCCGACACGCAGCCACGTGCTCGACGAATCGCTGGCCGACCTGGAACTGCGCCTCGGGCCCGGATTCATCCGCATTCACCGCAACGCGCTGGTCGCACGCGGCGCCGTGCGTGAGCTGCAACGGCGCACCGATGCCGGCGCGGACGAGGGCTGGGCCGTGCGCGTGGCACCGCGGGATGCGTGGCTGCCGGTATCGCGGCGGCAGGTGAGCGCCGTGCGCGAGGCGCTGTCGGGAACCTGATGCCGGGATGGCGGTGCGGACGGCACAATTCACGTCGAGATGAGCAAGGCCTTCACCCGCGAAACCGACGCACCCGATGACGACGATGACGACGGCATCGCCGCCCCGGCATTGCCTGCCGGCAGCAAGAACTACATCACACCGGCCGGCTACAGGCGTCTGCGCGAGGAGTTGATGGCGCTGCTCGACGTGGAGCGCCCGAAAATGGTCGAAACCGTCTCGTGGGCAGCGAAGAACGGTGACCGATCGGAGAACGGCGACTACCTCTACGGCAAGAAGCGCCTGCGTGAGATCGACCGCCGCATCCGATTTCTCACGAAGCGGCTCGACATCGCCGAAGTGGCCGACCCGGCGCTGCACCACGGCAGCGACCAGGTGTTCTTCGGTGCCAGCGTGACCTATGCCAACGCCCGCGGCGACGAGCGCACGATCACGATCAAGGGCATCGACGAAGCCGACAACCTGGCGGGCGAGGTGAGCTGGATCGCACCGATCGCGCGCGCGCTGCTCAAGGCACGTGTCGGCGACGAGGTCAAGCTCGTCACGCCGCTGGGGACCGAGACGATCGAGGTCGTCGACGTCAGGTATCCGGCGCCGGCCTGAGGCCAGGCCGTCCCATCGACGACGCGCCCGCTACGGCTTGACGCGTGCGACGCGCATCACCGCTGGCGAGCGGCGCAGGGTGCGCATGACGTCGGCCAGATGCAGGCGGTCGCGTACGCTGATCAGCAGCCGGATTTCGGCGCTGTCGGCCGCGCTTTCGTCGCCCATGTCGAGGTGGGTGATGTCGGCTTCGGCGTTGGCCACTGCCGAGGCGATCTGCGCCAGCACCCCTTTGCCGTTGCGCACGAGCACGACGATCGCGGTTTCGAAATTGCGGACCGGCACCTCCGCCCATTCGACGTGCATCCAGCGCTCGCTGTCGCGCTCGAAGAGGCGTTTGCCGGTGCGGCACTCGGCCGTGTGCACCAGCAGGCCCTCGCCTCGGCCCAGGTAGCCCACGATCGCATCGCCCGGGATCGGCCGGCAGCAGGGCGCGAGGCGCACCGTCGCGTCCTGGCCCCCATCGATGAAGACGACCCCCTGCGCCGGCGCGGCGTCGTCGTTGCCGAAGCGGCCCAGCGTGAGCATCACGGCGTCGGGCTTGACGCCCTTCTCGGCCATCAGCTGGGCCAGGCGCTTGGCGACGATGACGGCGATCTTTCGCCCCAGCCCGATGTCGACCAGCAACTCGGCCCGCCCACGGTTGCCGCTGATGCGGGCGATCTGTTGCCAGACGGCATTCGCAGCCTCGTCGGTGGGGTCGGCACTGGGCATCACGAGCCCCTCGGCGCGCAGTGCCTGCGCAAGCATCTTCTCGCCGAGCGAGCGCGACTCTTCGGCCTCCATGTTCTTCAGGTAGTGCCGGATCTTGGACCGCGCGCGGCCGGTGCGAACGCCGTTGAGCCAGGCGGGATTGGGCCGGGCGCCAGGCGCGGTGATGATCTCGACCACATCGCCGCTGCTCAGCTCGGCGCGCAGCGAAACCGGCTCGCCGTTGATCTTGGCGGCCACCGTGTGGTCGCCGACGTCGGAGTGGATCGCATAGGCGAAGTCGATCGGCGTGGCGCCGCGGGGCAGCGCCAGGATCTTGCTCATCGGCGTGAAGACATACACCGCGTCCGGGAACAGGTCGATCTTCACGTGTTCGAGGAACTCGGCCGAATCGCGGGTCTCGTCCTGGATATCCACCAGGGACTGGAGCCACAGCGCGCCCAGCCGCTGCGCATCGGCGCCGGACGCGCCACCCTTGGGATCCACCTTGTACATCCAGTGCGCGGCAATGCCCTTCTCGGCGACGGCGTGCATGGCATCGGTGCGCATCTGGAACTCGACCGACGTGCCGAGCGGGCTCACGAGCGTGGTGTGCAGGCTCTGGTAACCGTTGGCCTTGGGGATCGCGATGTAGTCCTTGAACCGGCCCGGCACCGGTTTGTACAGCTGGTGCAGGACGCCCAGCGCGAGGTAGCAGTCCTTCAGCTCGGGCACGACGATGCGGAAGCCGAAGATGTCGTTCACGCTCGTGAAGCCCGAATGTTTCTCGCGCATCTTTCGGTAGATCGAATGCACGGTCTTTTCACGGCCGGTGATCTCCACCTTGATCCGGGCGGCACCAAAGGCCTTCTCGACGTCTTTGCGCACACGGTCGACGATGTCGCGGCGCGTGCCGCGGGCCCGCTCCAGCGCCTTGGTCAGCACCGCGTGGCGCCACGGGAAGAGGTGCCTGAACGACAGCTCCTGGAGCTCTCGGTAGGTCTGGTTCAGGCCCAGCCGGTGCGCGATGGGGGCATAGATCTCGAGCGTCTCGGCGGCGATCCGCTGGCGCTTGGCTGGAGCCATCGCCTGCATCGTGCGCATGTTGTGCAGGCGGTCGGCCAGCTTCACCAGGATCACGCGCACGTCGCGCGACATCGCCAGGAGCATCTTGCGGAACGATTCGGCCTGACTTTCCTCGCGCGTGCTGAACTGGAGCTTGTCCAGCTTGGTCAGTCCATCCACGAGGTCGGCCGTGGGGGCGCCGAAGTGCTCGATCAGCGAGGACTTGGTGACGCCGCAATCTTCCATGGCGTCGTGCATCAGCGCGGCCATGATGGCCTGCACGTCGAGCTTCCACTCTGCGCACAACCCCGCGACCGCGATCGGGTGCGTGATGTACGGCTCGCCGCTGGCGCGATACTGGCCGAGATGCGCCTCGTCTGCGAAACGGTAGGCCTCGCGGACCTTCTTGATGTCGCTCTTGGACAGGTAGGACAGGCGATCCGTGAGCGCGGCGAACGACGCAGGTGCCGGCGGCGGCGGCGCGTCGGTGTCGCTCATGCGCGGCCGGATCTGCAGTGCGGAAGGCAGCAGTTCGGCGGCGAAGGAGCGAATGCCCATCCTTGGAATCTAACCCGGTTTCACCTTGGTGCCCGGGAAAGAAAAAGGGCGCCCCTGGGGCGCCCTCGGTGATCGAGCCCTGCGGCCGGTCAGATCGGAACCTTGCGCAGCATCTCCAGACCCACTTCGCCCGCAGCGATCTCTCGCAGCGCGGTCACGCCAGGCTTGTTCTTGGTCTCGACCTTGGGGGTGTGGCCCTGGCTCAGCATGCGCGCGCGGTAGGTGGCCGCCAGCACGAGCTGGAACCGGTTGGGGATCTTCACGAGGCAGTCTTCGACGGTGATGCGGGCCATGGGGTGATCCTTCAGATCAGGTCAAGAGCAGCAAAGACCTGGGAACGGTTGCGCATCTGTGCGGCATACCTCAGTCGCTGCGAGTGGACGACGGTTTTCAGATCGAAAAGCGCTGTCTCGAACAAAGCGTTGATTATAACGAAGTCGAAGTCCCGGGCCTGCGCGACCTCGATCCGCGCATTCGCCATGCGCTTGGCGATCACATCGGGGGGGTCCTCACCGCGTCGTTGAAGCCGCTGACGCAATTCTTCCCAGCTCGGCGGCAGGATGAAGATCAGCACGGCATGCGGGAACAGTTGCTTGATCTGGCACGCACCCTGCCAATCGATCTCGAGGACCACGTCTTCGCCGCGGGCGAGCCGGTCCTGGATGGCCGGGCGGGACGTGCCATACAGGCGCCCGTGCACCTCGGCCCACTCGAAGAACTCGCCGCGCTGGGCCATCGAGCGAAAGGTCACCTCGTCGATGAACCAGTACTCACGTCCGTCCTGCTCCTGGCCGCGCGGGGCGCGTGTGGTGTGCGAGACCGATACCGCCAACCGTGAATCAAGCTCGAGCAACGCCTTGACGAGGCTGGACTTTCCGGCCCCGCTGGGGGCGGCCACGCAGAACAGGTTGCCGGGCGTTTCCATGCCGCAGCATTCTAGGATCCCGCGCGGCCCGGCCGGCCGTCATTCGGGCGTGATGTGCCGCTCTTTCAGGACGGTTTGCGCGATATCCGGCCGGTCGGTGATGAGTCCGTCGACGCCGATGCCGATGAGTCGGTCCATTGCGTCGGCATCGTTGACGGTCCAGGCCAGCACCTTCAGCCCCAGGTTGTGGGCCTGCCATACCTTCGCCGCGTCGAGGTCGCCGTGGTAGGCCGACCACCATTTGCCGCCGGCGGACTTGACCATCGCCGCGACCGAGCCATGGTCGCGGAACTGCACCCCTGCGGTCCAGGGCGATCCTTCGGGCCTTCCGGCGCCGATGTTGTCGGCCCATTCGCGCTGCGCGCTCAGGTAGACGGTGGGGATCGCCGGCGCGATGCGCTGCACCACCTGCAGCGTGCGCCAGTCGAATGACTGGATCTCGGCCCGCCGGTCCATGCCGGCCTTGCGGATCTCCGCCACCAGGGCCTGTACGAAGGGTTCGGGGGCGAGGGTCGCGCCGGGCGCATCCGGGCGGACCTTGGTCTCGATCGAGAAGCGAACGCGCTCGTTGCCAGCGCGGCGCACGAGGTCGAACAAGTCGGACAGCCGGGGCACGCGGGTGCCGTCCACGGCCTTCTGGTCGGGGAACTGCGCCGCGTACCGCGTACCGGGTTTCAGGCGGCCGATGTCGTAGGTCTGCAATTCGTCCCAGGTCATGTCGTGAATCGGCGCAGACGCCTTGGTCAGCCACTGCCCGGTGGCGTCACGCGCAAAGTCGGGATTGAGTGCCAGATCGTGATGGATCACGAGCACGCCGTCGCGCGTGATGGCCACGTCGAGTTCGAGAGTCGTCACGCCCTGGCGAAGGCTGGCCTCGAACCCCGGCAGCGAGTTTTCGGGTGCGAGACCGCGTGCCCCGCGGTGGCCCTGCAGCTGAAATGCCCCGGCCGCCATGGGTATTGCGGCGATAACGCCGACAAGGAACCCAGCAGCGTGCACCCTGGCCCAGCGTTGGAATGGTCTTTGAAGCATCGGCATGGGCCACACGTTAGCAAACGCTGCCCTCTGGTCGATGCGGCGCCCCGCCCGAAGTGCAGGACGTGCGATAGGGGCGCCAAGCCGAGCGCCTGCCGCACCGTCGAATCCGGTGGGGCCGATGCCACAAAGTCCTCGCGGCGAAACTTCCGTGGCGTTCGTCCTGATTGGGTTCGGCCCCAGGGCGCGCCGGCGTGCGCCCAAGAGGCTTTGGAGCGGCGACCGGCGACTGCATACCGCGCGGGGTCGTGCAGCCGCCGACACATTCGGACCAGACGACGGCGATGGCAGGCGTCACGCCGCCGGCGCCGCGCCGTGGCCACCCGCCGCGCAGGTCGTCACTTCACCAGTGGTCGCACACTCGTGAAACCGCCGTCCACGGCAATCACCTGGCCGGTGAGGCGTGCGGCCCCGTCCGACAACAGCCAGGCCATTGCATCGGCCACCTGCGCTGCAGTCTGCACGCCACCGAGGGGGTACTGCCGACCGGCGCCCTCACGCATGGCATCCACACGCAGCATGGCGGCGGTCATCGGGGTTTCGGTCATCCCGGGTGCCACGGCGTTGATTCGCAGGCCCAGCGGCGCATAGGTGGCCGCTGCGCTGCGGGCCAGGGCCTCGATGCCGCCCTTGGCCGCGGCGATGGCCTCGTGGTTGGCCACGCCGATGCGCGCCACGACGCTGGAAACCAGTACCGCGGCGCCCGGCTGCCTTGATGCGCGCAAGCCTTCGACCCAGGCCTGCAGCATGTACAGCGCACTGTCCAGGTTGATGCGCAGCACTTCGCGAATCTGCACGGCGCTGCTGCGGTGCAGGGGTGCGATCAGCGTGCTGCCGACGCAATGCGCCAGCAAGGCTGGCGCCCCGTCCAGTTGCTTGATGCAAGCGGCGATCGCGGTGGAGGCACCTTCGGGCGTGGTCGTGTCGGCGACGATGTAGGTATCGGCCGGCACCTCGGCCAGCGTGTCTGCGTTGCGCCCGACGGCGGCAACGCGGTGTCCGCTTGCCCGCAGGTGAGAAACCACCTCCCGGCCGATGCCGCCGCGTGCGCCGGTCACGAGTGCGATGCGCGATGGGGTTGTCGTGAAGTTCATATCGAAGGCTTGTGGCGGCATGGATCGGAAATCGCAGGGTTGGCTTGTTCGAACAGCGGCCCGGCAGGGCCGAATGCGGAAAGCGCGCGCAGGCCCGGAAGATCGGCCAGCCTCTTCACGCCGCGGGTGCTGCAGTTCCACCAGCTCGAAAACGACGCACAGGGGCGATCCACCTCGGCGAACAAATGCATCGGCGCGCGCTGCAAAACCTGCGTCGGCAACCACGGGCCGACATGTGGATCGGCCAGCGTCTGCACCGTGCGGGCATGCCGCAGCACCTGTGCCAGGTCGTGCCCGGTACCTTGCCAGCACACCGACGCAACCGCCGCCATGCGCACGCCCACGAAAGTCCACCGCGCGGCGCTCCAAGGCCAGGCGGCATGGTGACCGGTTGGCCACCAGCCCATGCGCAGGCAACCTGCGGGTAGATCGGTGGGCGGTTCACCCAGGGCCCAGGGGTGAACCAGCCAGACGTCGCGGCCCGCCAGGTCGGCGGCCTTCGCCACGGCTGCGACCGGGCCTGGCGGCGCGGACGCCAGCGCGGGTTCTTCGACGCCATCGCCATTCGACTCGGGGGGCAGCGCCCAGGCGCGGCGCGCCAACGCGTCGAGCGCCGCATAGGAGGCGTCCACCACACTGCCCGCGCTGTGCCAGGCCTTGGGTGCGTAACGGGACACGTTCTCGGCATTGAACAGGTAGGGCTTGTGGCTGCCGGTGCCGGCCACCCACTGCCAGCTCAGATGGTCGCTGGCCAGGTCGCCATCCAGCAGATGGGCCACCATCCAATCGGCGCCCGCACGCCAGTGCACCTTGCGCAGGTGCACGACGTAGCTGGCCAGCCACATGCGCGCGTGGTTGTGCAGATATCCGGTCGCATAGAGCGTACGCACGGCCTGGTCGATGACCGGTACGCCGGTGCGCGCCTGCCGGATGTCAGGTGGCAGCTCGGGCGAGTAGGCCGCGTCGGGCAACGGGCCTTCGTGCAGGGATTGAAGGATGCCGTCGCCGCGGTGTTGCCACACGTGCCGAAAATACTCGCGCCAGCCCAACTCGAATACGAACTTGTGCCGCACATCGAGCCGGTGCCGCGCCGCCACGCCGGCCAGCACCTCGGGCAGGTTCACGAAGCCGTGAGTGAGGTAGGGCGACAGCTTCGTGACCGCGCCTTCGATGGCGTTGCGGCTGCGGGCATAGTCACCGGGGTGCACTGCCGCGATGCGGGCCCGGGCAGCGTCGAGCGTTGGCGGAAATTGCCCGGCTGACGTCATGCAGCCGTGCCTACAGCGCCACGACGAATGGCCGCGGCGCGCAGAGCCACGGCCTGCCGCTCGGCGTCGCCCAGGCGCTGCGCGTTCTTCACCTGCAAGGCCATGCGCGCGTTCTTGGCCAGCAACGGCTCGTGGCGCAGCAGGAAGTCCCAGTACAGCGTGGTGTAGGGGCAGGCACGGTCACCTGCACGCTGCGCCGGATCGTAGCGGCAGCCGGCGCAAGGACCGCCCATGCGCTGGATGTACTTGCCGGTTGCCACATAGGGTTTGCTGGCCATGCGGCCGCCATCCGCGTACTGGCTCATGCCCAGCGTGTTGGGCAGTTCCACCCACTCCACCGCGTCGACATAGACCGACAGATACCAGGCGTGCACCTGCTGTGGCTGCACGCCCAGGAGCAGCGCGAACAGACCCGTCACCATCAGGCGCTGGATGTGGTGCGCATAGCCCTGCTGCAGCGTCTGCGTGAGGGCCTCTTGCAGGCAGGCCATGTCGGTCTCGCCGGTCCAGTACCAGCCCGGCAGGTCCTGCCGCGCATCCAGCGCGTTGAGGTCCACGTAGCCGGGCATTTGTGTCCAGTAGATGCCGCGCACATATTCGCGCCACCCCAGAATCTGGCGAACGAAACCTTCCGCGCTCTGCAAGGGCACGAGGCCCGCGAGGTACGCGGCTTCGGCGGCCCGCACCACTTCGCGAGCGCTCAGCAGCTTCAGGTTGAGCGCTGCCGAAAGCTGGGAGTGATACAGCCAAGGCTCGCCCGGCCACAGCGCGTCCTCGTACCGGCCGAACTGCGGCAGGCGCTGTTCGATGAATCGCTGCAACGCTTGCAGCGCCTCTGCGCGGGTCACCGGCCACGCAAAACTGGCCACCGAGCCGGGATGGTGTGCGAAGCGTTCGTTGACCAGCGCCATGACGCCGCGGGTGATCTCGTCGGGTGCGAAGGTGGCGCGTTCGGGCAGCGTCCCGGGCCCCTCGGGTCCGAAGGACTCGCGGTTGTCGGCGTCGAAGTTCCACCGCCCGCCGGCGGGTTGCCCGTCTTGCATCAGCACGCCATGGCGCTGGCGCATCTCTCGGTAGAAATACTCCAGCCGAAGCGTCCTGCGTCCCTTGGCGTGGGTCGCGAACTCGCGCACGGTCGTATGGAAATGGCGGTCCTCGACGACCTCCAGCGCCCGCCCGGAGGACTCCGACACGGCTTTCAGCGACTGCCATACCCGCCAGTCGCCCGGTGCTGTCATCACCACGCGCTGCGGGTCCAGCGCGGCAATCGATGCCTGCAGTTCGGCCGCCAGGGTTCCCCGGTTGCCGGGGTCGTCCAGCTTCGTATAGTGCAGCGGCCGCCCGGCGGCACGAATCGCCTGAGAAAAGTGGCGCATCGCCGACAGGAAAAGCGTGATGCGCTGCTTGCTCGACCAGACGTGGGTCGATTCCTCGGCAACCTCTGCCATCCACACCGCGTCCTGCGCGGGGTCGAAGCCATCGAAGGCTGCGGCGTCCAGGTCGAGCTGGTCGCCCAACACGACGACCAGCGTGCGCAACTCAGCCATGGGCTGGGCCCGATTGGCGGCAGGTGTCGGAACAGAACTTCACGTCGCCCCAGCTGCGCGCCCATCGCTTGCGCCAGCTCATCGGCCGGCCGCAGCCTGCGCAGGGCTTGCTCGGAAGCGACTGTTTGTTGCCCTTGAATGGGCGCGGCATGGTCTGCTTCATGGGCGCCGGCCGCCTTGGGTGCCAAGCGTCGAACTGCCCAGGCCGTTCACGCGGGAATCTCGGCGCCACGAGCCCCGGTGACGGGCTCCGAGGACTCGCAGCGCACGCCATCGACCCGACACGCGTCGCCGTCTACCGGTTGTCGTCGGCACAGCGCCACCAAGGGCCCACGGAACCCTTGCCATCGGTATACAGCGGGAAAGAAGAAATCGCTGGTTGCACCACGACATGATAGATCAAGCGGACGCATATTCAACTCATGCAGAGAGTGTATGAAGGGTGATGTGGCAAAATACGATTCAGAATCAACTCAAGCGACCTATGGATCTGACAGATCAAGCCCAAACAGACGCCGCGCCAGCTGCGGCCGAGCCTGCTTATCGCAGTGGCGCCGTGGCGCGGCTGGCCCGCATGCCCGTGGCGACCCTGCGAATCTGGGAGCAGCGCTACCGGGCGGTGCGGCCACTCACTGCGACCTCGGGACATCGGTTGTATTCGCCAGCCGATGTACAGCGGGTGCTGTTGCTTCGCCAGTTGACCGAGCGCGGGCACGCCATCGGCTCGATCGCCGGACTGGATTTCACGCAACTGCAGGAAGTGGCACGGACGAGCGCGCGCGCGGCATCCGGTACGGGTGGCAGACGGGTTTCGCCACCCGCGCCTCTGCGGCTGGTGGTGGTGGGGCCGGGTCTGGCGGCGCGGCTGCTGCGTCCGGCCGTCACCGAGAGGCTGGCCCACCCCGCGCAGGTGGTGGCGGTGTTCGCGTCGCTGGCCGAAGCCGCCCGAGCGGGCTCCATCGAGGGTGCCGATTTGCTCGTCTGGCAGTCGCCGGGGTTGGACGCGGCCGTGCCGTCCGAGCTGAAGGCCACGCAAGACGCGTGGCGCGCCCGACAGGTGGCGGTGATGTATCGCTTTTCAGGGGCAGTTGCCAGGCAAACCATGGCCGCGACCGGTGCGCTCCTGGTTCGTGAACCGCCCGATGACGAGTCACTCGGCGCGTGGCTCGCGTCGTTGGAGCCGACCTGGGCTTCGCGGGAGGTCGACCCCGTGTCCGCTCGTGTGGACATCGATGCTCCGTTGCCGATGGTGGGCGCCGTGCCGCCGCGTCGTTTCGACGACGCCGCGTTGACGGCGATGGCCAATCTGCCATCGACGCTGGCCTGCGAATGCCCGCGCCACGTCGTCGAGTTGTTGACGGCGCTGGCGAGTTTCGAGGCCTACAGCGCGGACTGCGCCAACCGCAACGCGGACGATGCCCGATTGCATGTCTACCTGCAGCAGGTGGCGGGCGCATCCCGGGCCTTGTTCGAGGAGGCCCTCGACCGCGTGGCCCGCCACGAAGGCTTGACGTTGCGTTGATGCGGGAGATGATCACCGTGCGGAAACTGTGGGTCGGTGTGGGCCTGGTGGCCGTTCACCTCTTGGCTTTGGCAATCGAAGAACCTGCGTACACGGTGGAGCAGCAACTCGGGGACATCGAGGTGCGCCAGTACGCGCCCTATGTGGTGGCGCAGGTGCTGGTGGACACGTCGGCCGACCGGGCTGGCGGCGAGGCCTTTCCGATCCTGGCCGGGTACATCTTCGGCAAGAACAAGGGCGCCCGGAAAATGGAGATGACGGCGCCCGTGACCCAAGCCGCGGCGCCCTTGAAGTTCGAGATGACGGCGCCCGTCACCCAGTCTCCAGCGCCGGGGGGTTACGTGGTGCAGTTCGTGTTGCCCAAGGGCGTCAAGCTCGAAACCGCACCCGAGCCGCTGGACCCGCGTGTGCAATTGCGCGAAGTGCCCGGCGGTCGCGTGGCCGTGATCCGCTACTCGGGCTTCTGGTCGCAGGCCAACCAAGCCGAGCATCTGGACAAGCTCCAGGCGGCCCTGCGCTCGGCGCAGTTGCCGTGGACGGGTGAACCGACGCTCTCGCGCTACGACCCACCATTCACGCCGTGGTTCATGCGCCGCAATGAGATCTGGCTCGCGCTCGACGGCGCCGCACCGAAGGATGCCTCGCGCTGACCGTGCCGTGCGCGCACACAAGAGCCAGGACGCGGCCCGCGGCATTGCCTGGGTCGGTCTGACGGCAATGCGCCGGGTCGACTTCCTCGGCACGTGGGACCTCATGACACGAAAGACGAGAGCGCCTTTCGGTCAGCTCAAGAGAACAACGACTGAAACCGCTTGGTCTCGGCGGTTTTGTCGGGTCTGGAGCGACCCTCGTTCAACGCGGGCCACGCGTGAGAGCGCTCCTGCGACGTCGGATGGGGGTCCTTCGGCGCGCCGAACGCGCACGAGCCACGCCAGCGGCCTTCGGGTCGGGGCCTTTGCCCAAACGGCGCGAGCCGCCGAGCGGCCCTACTCCAGGTTCTGCACCTGCTCGCGCATCTGCTCGATCAGCACCTTCATCTCCACCGAGATGCCGGTCAGTTCGAGTGCCGCCGACTTGGACCCCAGCGTATTGGCTTCGCGCAGGAGTTCCTGGATCAGGAAATCAAGCCGCTTGCCCAATTCGCCACCGGCCTTCAGCAGGCGGTCGATCTCGTCCACATGCGAGCGCAAGCGCGAAAGTTCCTCGGCCACGTCGATGCGGATCGCCAGCGCCGTGGCCTCGTTGAGCGCGCGCTCCTGCGAGGCCTCCGCCGGCAGGTTGCTGCCGGCGCCGACGGCGTCCAGAGCCTCGTTCCAGCGCTCCAGAAACCGCTCTTGCTGGCGCTTGACGACGGCGGGCACCAACGGCTCTGCCCGCGCCGCCAGCTCGCGCAGGCGGGCAGTGCGGTCGGTGAGCGTGGTGGCGAGCTTGGCGCCTTCCCGCGCCCGCGCTTCCCTCAAGGCTTCGATGCAGCGGCGCGCGGCGTCCATGGCCGGCTCGTCGAGGCGCTCCACGGTGCCGCCCGAGCGACACCAGTTCATGATTTCATTCACGGACAGGGGGCGCGCCAGTGGCAACCAACCCAGCACGGTGGACTCGGTGCGTGCGAGCCGGTTGAGCTGTTCTGGCGTCGGGTCGGGCCAGGCGCCGTCGGCCTCCCGCTGGGTGGCCATCCGCATCTCGATCTTGCCGCGGCGGAACGACGCGGCAAGCAGCTCCCGCAGCGCCGGTTCGAGACCGCGAAGCTCTTCGGGCAGCTTCAGGACCAGGTCGAGAAAACGCCCGTTCACCGACCTCAACTCCACCGCCAGCGCAGCACCGGCGCCGGGTTGTGACGCGCTGCCGGATCGGGCCGCGGCGGGGGCGGTTGCCAGCGTGCTGGCATACCCCGTCATGCTATAAACCGCCATCACATTGAGCCCTGACGAAACCGCTGATTATGTCAAAGCCCAAACCAGCACCGTTGCCTGCGGGCACCGTGGTCGGGGGCTACCAAGTCGTCAAGAAGCTTGCCGCCGGCGGCTTCGGGGTGGTGTACCTCGCAGAAGACCAGGACCGCCGCCTCGTGGCGGTGAAAGAGTACCTGCCGTCTTCCCTCGCCGAGCGCTCGCCGGGTGAACTGACGCCCCGCGTCAAGCCCGACAAGCAGCCGCTGTACCGCCTCGGCCTCAAGAGCTTCTTCGAGGAAGGGCGCTCGCTCGCGCAGATCAGCCACCCGAGCGTGGTCTCGGTGCTGAACTTCTTCCGCGAGAACGAGACGGTCTACATGGTGATGAACTACCTGCAGGGCGACACCCTGCAGGACTTCATCGTCACCGCGCGCGACCTCAAGCGTGACAAGGTGTTTCGCGAGAGCACGATCCGCAGCCTCTTCGACGAGATCCTGCGCGGGTTGCGCATCGTGCACCAGCACAAGATGCTGCACCTGGACATCAAGCCGGCCAACGTCTTCATCACGAACGAGAACAAGGCCGTGCTGCTGGACTTCGGCGCCGCGCGCGAAGTGCTGAGCAAGGAAGGCAACTTCATCCGTCCGATGTACACCCCCGGCTTCGCCGCCCCCGAGATGTACCGGCGCGACGGGTCGCTCGGGCCGTGGACCGACATCTACGCGATCGGTGCCTGCATCTACGCCTGCATGCAGGGCTACCCGCCCAACGATGCACCGCAGCGGCTCGAGAAGGACCGCCTCGCGCTGAGCCTGTCGCGCCTGCGCAATGTCTATTCGGACAACCTCATCGAGGTCACCGAGTGGTGCATGTCGCTCGACCCGCTGTCGCGGCCGCAGAGTGTGTTCGCGCTGCAGAAGGAACTCTCGCGCGAGACCGAGCGGCGTTATACCAAGCTCTCCTTCAGCGAGCGTCTGAAGCTGCAGCTCGAGTCGCTGAAGAACGGCGCCAAGGCCTGAGACAACCACGATGCGATTCGCCGTCTACCAGATCAGCCGCAAAGGCGGGCGCGAGAAGAACGAAGACCGCATGGGCTATTGCTACACGCGGGACTCGGGGCTTTTTGCCCTGGCCGACGGCATGGGCGGTCATCCGGAAGGGGAGGTCGCCTCGCAACTTGCGCTGCAGACGCTGTCCGCCCTGTTCCAGCGCGAGGCCAAGCCGCGGCTCGCGGAGCCGCTGCGATTCCTGAACGACGCCTGTGTCGCCGCGCACCACCAACTGCTGCGTTACGCGACCGACAAGTCGCTCATCGACACCCCACGCACCACGGTCGTCGGCTGCCTGCTGCAGGGCAATGCGGCGTACTGGGCGCACTGCGGCGACTCGCGGCTGTATCTCGTGCGCGGCGACAAGCTCGTGGCACGCACCCGCGACCATTCGTATTCCGAACTGCAGGAGACGATGTCGCGCGTGGTGCCCATCGGCGAGCGCTTCAATCGCAACGTGCTCTTCACCTGTCTCGGCAGCCCGGGCAAGCCGGTGATCGATACCGCCGGCCCGCTGCTGCTGCAGCCGGGGGACCGCGTGCTGCTGTGCTCCGACGGCCTGTGGGGCACCGTGCCCGACACCGAGATCGTCGGCGTGCTGTCGAGCCGTCCGGTGTCCGACGCGGTGCCCGAACTCGTCGAGCGCGCGCTGCGTGCCGGTGGCGAGCGCAGCGACAATGTCACCGTGCTCGCGGTCGAATGGGAAAGTGCCGAGGACGCCGAGGGGCCGGTGGGCATTTCCACGCAGGCCCTCGGCGACGAGGTGTTTGCGTCCACCATCCAGGCCAGCCTGGCCGGCGACGCCGCCCTGCCCGACGAGCTCGACGAGGCCGAGATCGAACGTTCGATCAAGGAAATCAACGACGCGATCCAGCGCTCCTCGCAGCGCAAAAAGTAGGAATCCCGATGACGAACTTTGCACGCGCCGGCGGCCGTGCGGCCGATGCCTTGCGTCCGGTCACGATCGAGCGCCACTACACACGCCACGCCGAGGGCTCGGTGCTGGTCTCGTTCGGCGATACCAAGGTGCTGTGCAATGCCTCGGTCGAAGAGCGCGTGCCGCCGCACAAACGGGGATCCGGCGAAGGCTGGGTCACGGCCGAATACGGCATGCTGCCACGCAGCACGCACACGCGCAGCGACCGCGAGGCCGCGCGCGGCAAACAAAGCGGCCGCACACAGGAGATCCAGCGTCTGATCGGGCGCTCGATGCGCACGGTTTTCGACCTTTCGGCGCTCGGCGAACGCACGATCCATCTCGACTGCGACGTGATCCAGGCCGACGGCGGCACGCGCACCGCGGCCATCACGGGCGCCTTCGTCGCGGCGCACGACGCGGTGACCTGGTTGCTCGCCGACGGCCGCATCGGCGCCTCGCCGATCCGCGACTTCGTTGCCGCGATCTCGGTGGGCATCGTGCAGGGCACGCCGCTGCTCGACCTCGAATACACCGAGGACTCCACCTGCGATACCGACATGAACGTCGTCATGACCGGCGGCGGTGGTTTCGTCGAAGTGCAGGGCACGGCCGAAGGGGCCGCGTTCACGCGTGCCGAGATGGACCGCCTGCTCGCACTGGCCGAGAAGGGCATCGTCGACCTCGTGGCACGGCAGAAGGCGGCGCTCGCGCTCGCTTGACGCGGCATCGGGTGCTCCGGCCGACACGACGGCATCGTCCATGCAACTCGTCCTGGCCTCCAACAACGCGAAGAAGCTGGCCGAACTGCGGGCCTTGTTCGGTTCGCTTCCGGTCGATCTGGTGACCCAGGGTTCGCTCGGCATCGCCGAGGCCGAGGAGCCGTACCACACCTTCATCGAGAACGCGCTGGCCAAGGCGCGCCATGCGGCCCGGGCCTGCGGCGGGCCCGCCATCGCCGATGACTCGGGCCTGTGCGTTGGTGCGCTCGGCGGGGCACCCGGCGTGATCTCTGCGCACTACGGAGGCCTTGTGTCGATGCAGCCCGATCGCGAGGCCACGCGCCGTGTGCAGGACGGCGTCAACAATGCCGCGTTGCTGGAGCGTCTGCTCGGCGTCGCGGATCGGCGCGCGCACTTCGTCAGCACGCTGGTGGCATTGCGCTCGGCCGACGACCCGGAGCCGCTGGTGGCCGTCGGCCGATGGCCGGGCCGGATCCTGGAGTCGCCGCGCGGTACGGCGGGGTTCGGCTATGACCCGCTCATGTTCATCCCCGAGCTCGGCCTGACGGTCGCGGAGTTGATGCCGGCGCAGAAGAACGCGGTGAGCCACCGTGCCCGCTCGGCGGCCCTGATGACCGACCTGATGCGCCAGGCCTGGCACCTCGAATGACCCCGCGAGCATGACCACGCGGGATGCGCCGATGACCGGCGCCGACGCGGCGGCGCACTACCTGCGGCCGGGCACCCTGCAACTCTCCGCACTGCCGCCGCTGAGCCTGTACGTGCACCTGCCCTGGTGCCTGAAGAAGTGCCCTTATTGCGACTTCAATTCGCACGAGAACCGCGGCGGTGTCCCGGAGGCACGTTACCTCGACGCCCTGCGCGCCGACCTCGAATCCGCGCTCCCGCTGGTGTGGGGCCGGCGCATCGTGAGCGTCTTCATCGGCGGCGGGACGCCGAGCCTGTTCTCGCCCGACAGCATCGGCCGCCTGCTCGGCGACGTGCGTGCGCTGCTGCCGCTGGAGCCCGGCTGCGAAATCACGCTCGAGGCGAACCCGGGCACGTTCGAGACCGAGCGCTTCCGCGCCTTCCGCGACGCCGGTGTCACGCGCCTGTCCGTCGGCGTGCAGAGTTTCGACGACACCCTGCTGGCGCGCATCGGCCGCGTGCACGACGCGGCGCAGGCGCGTGCCGCGCTCGACGAGGCGAAAGCCGCATTCGACACCTTCAACCTCGACCTGATGTACGCGCTGCCCGGACAGACGCCGGCGATGCTGCAAGCCGACCTCGACGTGGCGCTTTCTTATGCGCCGCCGCATCTGTCGATCTACCACCTGACGCTCGAGCCGAATACCTGGTTCGCCACGCACCCGCCGGTGCTGCCGGACGACGACACGGCATCCGACATGCTCGATGCGATCGTCGAGCGCACCGCGGAGGACGGCCTCGTCCGTTACGAGGTGTCGGCCTTTGCGCGTTCCGGCCATCGCTGCCGCCACAACCTGAACTATTGGCAGTTCGGTGATTACCTGGGCATCGGCGCCGGTGCGCACGGCAAGCTCAGCTTTCCACACCGCC
Source organism: Rubrivivax sp. (assembly GCA_024641945.1). GTDB lineage: Bacteria > Pseudomonadota > Gammaproteobacteria > Burkholderiales > Burkholderiaceae_C > Rubrivivax. The sequence goes on from JAHECD010000069.1 coordinate 19,979, forward strand.
TGGTGCGCCAGGTGCGCTGGCGCGAGCCGGCCGCCTACATGACCCACGCGCTCCAAGGTCGGCCGGTCTCCAACGAGGACGTGGTCCACCGCAAGTCGCTGCCCTTTGAATTCATGCTCAATGCGCTGCGTTTGCGCGAAGGCATTGCGCTGGCCGATTTCACCTCGCGCACCGGACTGCCGTTGTCGACTATCGAGCCTGCCCTGCAATCGGGGGTGCAGCGCGGATTGCTCGAGATCGAGGAGTCTTCGACCTTCGGGCGTTGGGTACGCCCGAGCGCGCGCGGTTTCGATTTCCTGTCCGATCTTCAGTCGATCTTCCTGCCGCCGTCGGACGGCGTACGCAGGGGGCGTTGAAGCAGGCAGGCGCCTTGGCGCGGTTCAGACCCGCGTGGTCGACATGCCGGCCGTGCTGCGAAGTCGCTCGATCAGCCTGGGCGCGATATCACGCAATGGCAGCACCTCGTGCGCCGCGCCGTGGGTGATGGCCTCGCGCGGCATGCCGAAGACGACACAACTGGCTTCGTCCTGCACCACGTTCCAGCTGCCGGCGTCGCGCATCGCACGCATCGCGCGTGCGCCGTCGGCACCCATTCCGGTCAACATGACACCCAGCGCGTTCGGCCCCACGATGCGCGCCGCGGAATCGAACAACACTTCCACCGAGGGCTTGTGCCTGTTCACCGGGTCGCCGTCGGCGACACGTGCCACGTAGTTGGCGCCTGAGCGTTCGACCGACAGGTGGAACCCGCCGGGCGCGATGTAGGCGTGACCCGGCAATACACGTTCGCCGTTCTGCGCCTCGGCCACACGAATGCGGCACAGGCTGTCCAGACGCGCCGCATAGCTGCGCGTGAAGCCGGGCGGCATGTGCTGCGTGATCATCACCGCGGGAGCGTCCGCCGGCAGCTGCACCAGCACCTCCCTGGTCGCCTCGGTGCCGCCGGTGGAAGCGCCGAGGAAGATGATCTTTTCGGTCGAGAGCCGTCCCAGCGAGGCCATTGCCGGCCGCGGCGCGGGGCTGGCGGCACCCGTGGCGCCGACGTGGCGAGCGGGCGCCGGCGCGCGCCGGATCTGCGCGTGCGACGCCGTGCGGATCTTGTCGGTGATGTCGTCGGCAAGTTGCTTCAGTCCGTCGGCCACGCCGATCTTGGGTTTGGACACGAAGTCCATCGCCCCCAACTCGAGTGCCTTCAGGGTGACCTCGGCGCCGCGCTCGGTGAGTGTGGAGACCATCACGACCGGCATCGGCCGCAGCCGCATCAGGCGCGACAGGAAGTCCAGCCCGTCCATGCGCGGCATCTCCACGTCGAGCGTGATCACGTCGGGGTTGAGTGCGCGGATCATTTCGCGTGCGACCAGCGGGTCCGCCGCGACGCCGACACATTCCATGTCGCCTTGGCGGTTGATGATTTCCGCGAGCAAGCCGCGCACGAGCGCAGAGTCGTCCACCACCACCACGCGTGTCTTGGCCATCGTCGTATCCCTTTGGTCTTGTTGTCTGGGACCCGCTCAGAACAGGTCGATCGAGCCGCCCGCACCGGCCGCGGGTGCCGCCGCCTTCTGCTGTGCGAGCCGGTCCTGCGCAACCAGCGCGTCCACGTGTGCCGGCGCCAGCCGCTTGACCATCGCCTTGCCGCTGGCGGGCAGGTAGCAGACCTTGCGAGGGTAGATATCCAGCACGTCCTTCGACACCACGGTGATGCGCTCGGTACGCAGGTAGTCGAAGACGAACTCCGTATTGCGCGCGCCGACGTTGAGCGTATTCATGCCCTCGATCACGGCCCCGCCGCCGAACACCTTGGCCTCCATCGTCGACCGGTTCGCGCCGCGCTTGACGAGTTCGCCGATGAGCTGGTCCATCGCGAAGGCGCCGTAGCGGCCGCTGACCTCGCCCGTCTGGCCGGGAGAATCCGGCAGCATGAAATGGTTCATCCCACCGACCCGGCGCTCGCGGTCCCACAGGCATGCGGCGATGCAGGACCCCAGCGTGGTGGTGATCAGGATGTCTTCGTTGTCGACGAAGAATTCGCCCGGCAGCACCTTGACCGCTTCGTTGCGGAAGTGGGCATCGAAGAAGAAGAACGACGCCTCGCCCGGCTTGCGCGGGCGGGACTTGAGTTGCGCCAGACGCGGTGTCGAACCGAGCGGCTGGCGTGGCAGGGCGGGGGGGGCGGCAACCATGTGGCGTCAGACCCTTTCGTAGACCGTCTTGCCACGCAGGCGGAAGAGGTCGCGCGACTCGGTGAAGTTCTCCGAGTGGCCGACGTAAAGCAGGCTGCCAGGCGCCATCTGCGCATGCATGCGTTCGAGCACGCGGCGCTGCGTCGGGTTGTCGAAGTAGATCATCACGTTGCGGCAGAACACGATGTCGAATGGCGCACCGAGCGACGACCATTGCGGCGACATGAGGTTGAACGGGCGGAACTCCGCCATGCGCGCCAGCTCCGGCCGCACGCGGATATGTCCGGCATTGGCACCGGTGCCGCGCAGGAAGTACCGGCGCAGCAGTTCCGGGGTCAGCCCGCGCGCGTCGGCCGCATACACCGCACGCTGCGCCGTCGCCAGTACGAGCGTGTCGATGTCGGTGCAAAGCAGTGTCGCCTGCGCGCTGGTGCCGAGTGTGTCGGCCACCGTCATCGCCAGCGAATACGGCTCTTCCCCCGTCGACGCGGCATTGCACCAGATGCGCAGCGGTTTGCCGCGCCGAGCCAGCAGGTCTTCGCGCAGAGCATGGAAGTGGTGCTCCTCGCGGAAGAACGCCGTGAGGTTGGTGGTCAGACAATTGATGAATGCCTGCCACTCCGCTTCGGCCGTCGCGCCGCTCTGGCGTTCGAGGTCGTCGAGGTAGGCGTCGAACGAGGTGTGGCGCGTCTCGCGCAGACGGCGCGACAGGCGGCTGTACACCATGGCCTGCTTGCCGGCATGCAGGCTGATGCCGGCGCGTGCGTAGATGAGCTTGCGGATGCGCTCGAAGTCCGCGGACGAGAGGCGAAACTCGGCCTCGGTCTGCGGTGGGACGATGGCGGGCAGGGGCAGCGCAGCGGGCATGGCTCGGGGCCGTTGGCGGGATGGCACAAGTGTCCCGGCACGGTCGCGGCGGCATCCGGCCAAGAAGGGCGGTATCGACGGCCAATTCGGGGCGCCGCGCCAGGCCCCCGCTGCTAGACTGATCGGGTCTTCACCCTCCTGCAGCCCTTGTCCCGTCCACCGCTTCCGCCGGCCGCGACCTTGCAGCTCGACATCGCGCTGCAGTTGTTGCGCCAGTCGGGCCAGCCGCCGCCTGCCGGGTCGCCGGGCTCCGACGTCTGGCTGCAGGGACTGATCGATGGGTTGGTCAACCTGTCGAGTCGCGACGCGCTCACCGATCTGGCCAACCGCCGCTCGTTCGACGTTGCGCTGGCGCGCGAGATCGACCGCGTGGCCCGGTCGGGTGAGCCCGCATTGCTGCTGGCGCTGGACATCGACTTTTTCAAGCGCATCAACGACACCCATGGCCACGCGGCGGGCGATCTGGTGTTGAAGGCCGTCGCCGAGGCCCTGACCGAGACGGTGCGGCCGATGGACCTGGTGGCACGGGTCGGCGGCGAGGAGTTTGCGATCATCTTGCCGAACTGCCCGCCCGCGTTCGGTGAAACCGTGGCCGAACGCCTGCGCCGGCGTGTCGCGCGCACTCCGGTGACGGTCGGGCCGTCGCAGCAGATCCACGTGACGCTCAGCGTCGGCGGGGCCTTTGCCCCGCAATGGGTGCGGTCCACGCCCAAGCTCTGGAGCGAACGCGCCGACCTGCAGCTCTACCGTGCCAAGGCTTCGGGCCGCAATCTCGTATGCCTCGAGCCGGCCGCGGTCAGCGTGGTCAGCGCCGAGGAAAAGGGCATGCTCTTCGCCATTTCGCCCTCACAGGACCACGAATGACCGTTTCCCCCCTTTCTGGCGCAGCCGGCACGGGCATCTCCCGGCGTGCGCGCATCACCGCCGTGACCAGCGGCAAGGGCGGTGTCGGCAAGACGTTCGTGGCCGCCAATCTCGCCGCGGCACTGGCCAGCCAGGGTCAGCGCGTGCTGGTCCTGGACGCCGACCTGGGGCTGGCGAACCTCGACGTGGTGCTGAACCTGCCGCCCAAGGTGACGCTGCACGACGTATTCACCGGCAAGCATCCGATCGACGCCGCCATCGTGCCCGCGCCCGGTGGTTTTTCCGTGCTGCTCGCCGGCTCGGGCATGGTCGAATATTCGCGGCTGACGCCCGAGGTGCGCGAGCAGTTGCAGCAGGTCATCGCCGACGTCGCACCACGTTACGACCACGTGCTGCTCGATACCGGCGCGGGCATTTCCGATGTCGTGCTCTACACCGTGTCGCTCGCCGACGACGTCATGGTCGTCGTCACCCCCGAGCCGACCTCGCTGACCGACGCCTATGCCACGATCAAGGTGCTGGCCACCCTGCAGCAGCGGCGCGCAGTGCAACTTGTCGTCAACCAGACGCGCCGTGCTGGCGAAGGCCGTGCGGTGCAGCACCAGTTGCAGCAGGTGATCGACCGCTACGTGAACCCCGGGCTCGACAAGGCCGTGCGGCTCGAACTGCTCGGCGAGCTGCCCGTCGACCCTTCGGTGCGCGACGCGATCGTCAAGCGGGAGTTGCTCATCGAATGGCTGCCGGGCGCGCCCGCGTCGGTGGCAATGCGGGCCCTGGCGGCCCGCAAGATCGACGCATGACGGCGTCGTCCGAGGCAGCGCCGGGCACGCCGGCAGCCTCGCCGTTCGTCCAGCTGGGCGGCGAATCGGGCGTGCGCGCGCTGGTCGACCGGTTCTACGACCTGATGGATCTGGAGCCGGCGTACAACGGGCTGCGTGCACTGCACCCGACCACGCTGGACGGGTCGCGCGACAAGCTGCACTGGTTCCTCTGCGGCTGGCTCGGCGGGCCCGACCTGTACCAGCAGCGATTCGGCCACCCGCGTCTGCGCGCGCGGCACCTGCCGTACACCATCGGCATCGCGGAGCGTGACCAGTGGATGGCCTGCATGATCCAGGCGATGGACGAGCGTGGCCTGGAGGCTGCGCTCGCCCAGCGGCTTGCCGAGGCGTTCTTCGGCACGGCCGACTGGATGCGCAACCGTTGAGGCGCACGGCGTTGCGCTGACCCGCACCGCTTCAGTGCGCGTGTCCTCGGCCGGTTGCCCGGGCCGCTTTCCGGCGCCGCGGCGTAGGCGCAACCTGACCGTACAGACACGGGCATGCGGATTGCGTATATCCAGTACATTGCTTTCCGCGCAGCCGCCACACGGCTTGCCAGACGGACAGATCGGGAGGAGCCGGCGATGAAGGATCGGGAAACGACATCCCTGAGCGGGGATGTCCGCCATGGCGCACTGCGGTCGATCGCGTCCCGAGGATTGTCTGCCGGCGTGGCCTTGCTGGCCAGCCTGCTGGTCGTGGCTTGCGGGGGCGGCGACAGCCAGGCGACAGTCGAAACCGCTGCGGCATCGACGCGCGAGATTGCGATGGCCGCGCGGGCCGCCACGGACAAGACACCGCCCCAATTGGCCATCCTCGACGCGCCGGCGAAGACCGATGCGGCGGTGGTGAGCCTGAACGGCACGGCGTCCGACGAGACCGAACTTCGCAACATCACCTGGGTGAACGACCGGGGCGGCAGCGGCGCCGCAAAGACGACGGGTTCGATCACGAACGTCACCTGGGTGATTGCGCAGGTGGCGCTGTTGCCGGGGTTCAACAAGGTCACGGTCACGGTCACCGACAAGGCCGGCAACAAGACGGCCGCGATCACGACGATCTGGCGCGGCGACATCACGCCGCCCACGGTGCAGGTGACGAATGCCGGCACCGCGGCGGCGATGGCATTGACGGGCCTGTCCGGCAGCGCAGGCGACAACATCGCCGTGCAAAGCGTGACCTGGGTCAATAGCCTGGGTGGCAGCGGGACGGCGTCGCTTTCCGGTACGGCGACCGCTGCCAACTGGTCGGTGGCGTCGCTGGCGCTTCAGGTGGGCACGAACGTGATCACGCTGACGGCCACCGATACCGCGGGCAACCAGACCTCGACCGCCCTGTCGATCCAGCAGGCCGACATCACGCCACCGACGGTGCTGGTGACCCAGCCCGGATCGGCGGCGGCCATGGTGCTGTCCGGACTGGCAGGCACGGCCGGCGACAACGTCGCGTTGAAAGACGTCACCTGGGCCAATAGCCTGGGTGGCGGCGGAACCGCCACGTTGTCGGGCGCACCGACGGCGGGCACGTGGTCGGTCGCGGCCGTGCCGCTCCAGGTCGGCATGAACGTGATCACGGTGACCGCCACCGATACCGCGGGCAACCAGACGTTCACCAGTGTCTCGGTGGCGCAGGCCGACATCACGCCACCGACACTCCAGTTGACCAGCATCGGCTCGGCGGCTGACTATGTCTTGAGCGGTCTGGCCGGCAACGCCGGCGACAACGTCGCGCTGCAGGGCGTGGCGTGGGTCAACAGCCTGGGCGGCAGCGGCAGCGCCTCACTGTCCGGCACGGGAACCACCGCCACCTGGTCCGTTCCCGCACTGCCGCTCCTGGTCGGAACGAACGTGATCACGGTGACCGCGACCGACACTGCCGGCAATCGGGACTCGGCCCAGCTGTCGATCGTGCAGGCGGACATCACGGCGCCGACCGTGCAGGTCACCAATCCCGGTTATGCCGCGGCGGGCGTGCTCAGCGGACTGGCCGGTGCGGCCGCAGACAACGTCGCGCTGCTGAGCGTGACCTGGG